>CAVKKO010000018.1:0-23226 GCA_963656905.1 Bacteroidaceae bacterium
AGCGGCTGACTTGTAATCAGCAGGCCGGGGGTTCAAATCCCTCAGGCGGCTCCACTTTTGGCAACCTTCAACGACGGGCTTATCATCAACGACGCGATTCTGGCCGACATGAGGTTCGATGCCATCGGGATCAGAGGGCCGACAGAGTTCGGCACCATCGTCAAGCATTTCACGGGCATGGGAGGGGACGTGGTCCTGCTCGATCCGGATGCCGTCCTCGGAAAAGACCATGTGATAGCCGCTGCCGTCCACGCGGAGAGGGCTTTCTCCGAAGGCACCAACAGGTCCAAGACACTTCCCACCGAGATAATCCTCTACGCCGCATGGGAGAGGCAGATCGGGAAGGCCATGGACAAGATGAGGCCGAAGCCCGGCACGGATTCCTACGTGGCGGTGCTGATGGACATCGACGACCCCCGCCTGGACGAGATCGGCATGACGAGGGACGATTCGCTAATGGATGCGACTCCCGAGAAGGCCGAGAGGCTGGGAGTGTCCGGAGGCATGCTGTCCCCCGAGGACCAGGCCATCGAGAACGTGGCGATGGTGGAGCTGCAGAAAGCGTGATTCTCAGGAGCGGTCGAGGCCTATCGCGTCCTCGGCGGCCTTTATGCAGGCGAGAAGGTCGTCTGCGGTGTTCCTCAGGGTGCCCGCCTTCTCGGCGGACATCCTGAGGATCAGTTTGCATCCCTCGACCGATGTCTCCACATACCCCTGGTTCTCCGGCAGGACCGCGCTCATCACGGAGCGGGCCATGGCCTCGTCGGGGTAGTCGATCTCCAGGTCGAGGGAAATCATCCGCTCACCTCTTCTGGCTGCGGATCAGGTCTGCGACATGCTTCCCCACTTCGGAGGTGGAGAGCTTCCCGCCCAGGTCGGGCGTGGTCATGCCTGTGTCCAGGCACTGCCTGACGGCATCGTGGAGCATCCTGCCCTCTTCCTGGTGCCCCTGGTTCTCCAGGAGCATCTGGGCCGCCAGGATCGCTGCGATGGGGTTGGCGATGCCGCGCCCGGCGATGTCCGGCGCGGAGCCGTGGATGGGCTCGAACATGCTGACCCCTTCGGGGTTGATGTTCCCGCTCCCTCCCATCCCAAGGCCTCCCTGGAGCTGCGCCCCCAGGTCTGTGAGGATGTCCCCGAACAGGTTGGGGACAGCCACAGTCCCGAAGGTATCCGGCCTGACGATCATGGCCATGGCCATGGCGTCGACGAACATGAACTCCAGGTCCAGGCCGTACTCGGCGGTCTTCTCCTGGAAGATCTGCCTCTGCATGCCGTAGTTCTTGGTGATGACGTTGGCCTTGTCGACAAGGGTGACCTTCTTGTCTCCCCTGGCGACGGCGTACCTGCACGCGTAGTCGGCGAACCTGGTGATGCCCTTCTTGGACAGCAGCCCGATCTCGAACGCGAAGTCGTCGTTGTTGGTGGACTTGGCATCGATGTCGATGTCCACGCTGTAGAGCTCCCTGTCCACGTGGACGTGCGCCCTGTCTCCGCCGACTCCGGGCCCGAAGAACCCGTTGGCTCCCATGTAGAAGTCCTCGGTGTTCTCCCTGAGGAAGTGGATGTCGAAGGGAACCTCCCTCTTCAGGGGGACGAGGGGGAACCAGGAGGTGACCGGCCTGAGGTTGATGTACTGGTCGAAGACCGCCCTCATCTTCAGCAGGATGCCCTGCTCGAGGATCCCGGGCTTGACCCTGGGGTCCCCGATGGCTCCGAAGTAGATCGCGTCCTTGGACTTCAGGTCGGCGATGTCCTGGTCGGTGAGCAGCTCCCCGGTCTTGAGGTACCTGTCTGAGCCGATGTCCGAGTACTCTGCATCGAACTGGAACGAGGAGATCTCGGACACCGCTTCAAGGACATCCATCCCTGCGGCGATGACCTCCTTTCCGATCCCGTCTCCGGGGATGATCGCGAGGTGCTTCAGAATCTCCCCTCCTTGGCGAGGTTGACCAGCCCTCCGGCCTTGACCAGCTCGGAGATGAACGGCGGGTACTCGGGGAAGGTGTACTCCTTCCCGTCTGCGACGACCTTCCCGTTGTCGGGGTCCACGGTGACGGTGTCCCCCTCCTTGACGTCGGCCTTGCACTCGATCAGTAGCAGTCCGATGTTCATGGAGTTCCTGTAGAAGATGCGGGCGAAAGACTCGGCGATGATGCACGAGAACCCCGCCTCGATAAGCGACAGCGGAGCGTGCTCCCTGGAGGACCCGCATCCGAAGTTCCTTCCGGCGACCAGGATGTCGCCTTTCTGGACCTGTCCGGCGAAGCCGGGCCTGACCTTCTCGAAGATGTAGTCGTTCAGGTGGTCGAGATTGGCTGCCACGAGCCTCTCGGCCGGGATGATCTGGTCCGTGTCGACGTTGTCGCCGAACACCCATGCCTTTCCTTGGATCTTTTCCATTCAGTTCCCCTCCAGCTGGTCGGGAGCGACGATCTTCCCGGCGATCGCGGACGCTGCGACGACGGCGGGACCGGCGAGGTAGACCTCGGAGTCCTTGTCGCCCATGCGCCCGATGAAGTTCCTGTTGGTGGAGGACACGGCCTTCTCGCCGGCGGCGAGGATCCCCATGTAACCTCCGAGGCAGGCCCCGCAGGTGGGCCCGGATATGAAAGCTCCTGCGTCGAGGAATATCTGCATGAGCCCTTCCTCGACCATCTGGCGGTAGACCTTCTGGGATGCGGGGACCACGAGGAACCTGACTCCCGGTGCGACCTTCCTCCCTTTCACGATCTCGGCCCCGATCCTCATGTCCTCGATCCTCCCGTTGGTGCACGACCCCAGATACGCCTGGTCGATCTTCACGTCCGCGTCCTTGACGGCGCGGCCGTTGCTCGGAAGGTGAGGATAGGAGACGAATGGCTCCAGCTTGCCCAGGTCGTACTCCAGCACCCTGCAGTACACTGCGTCGGGGTCTGCGTCCACAGGAGTGTACTCTCCGCGGACGGTGTCCTTGATGTACTCCCTGGTGAGGTCGTCGCAGGGGAAGATCCCCGCCTTGCCGCCGGCCTCGATGGCCATGTTGGAGACGGCCAGCCTGTCCGCGACAGGGATGTTCTGGACATCGCCGTGGAACTCGAAGGCCTTGTAGTTGGCCCCGTCCACTCCGATGTCGGTGATGATCTTCAGGATCAGGTCCTTCCCGCCGACGTACTTGTTGAACTTCCCGCGGACGACGACCTTGATGGTCTCCGGGACCTTGAACCACAGCTTGCCTGTGGCGAACGCCACAGCAGCCTCGGTCGACCCGATCCCGGTGGAGAACGCGTTGATCCCGCCGTAGGTGCATGTGTGCGAGTCCGCCCCGACTATTAGCCTGCCGGGGGCGGCGAATCCCTCCTCGACCATCAGCTGGTGGCAGACCCCGCTCTTCCCGATCTCGAAGTAGTTGGGGAGCTGGTGCTCGTGGGCGAACTCCCTCATCTCCTTCGCCTGCTCGGCGGAGGCCACGTCCTTCGCGGGGACGTAGTGGTCCGGGATCAGGACCATGCGGTCCTTGAACATTTGGGAGGTCCCCAGCTTCCCGTACTCGCGGAAGGCGATGGGGCCCGTGACGTCGTTGACCATGACGTAGTCGATGTTCGCTGTGACGATCTGGCCGGCCCTTGCGTCTGTGCCGGACTTCTCCGAGAGGATCTTCTCTGCAATTGTTTTCCCTGTCATCCTTGCTCACTCACTTTTGAACCTTGCAAAATCCCTGTTTATGGCGGCCATCATCGCATCGACGGAGGTCTGGACCACATCCAGGCCGACAGCCTTGCCGACGGACAGGTTGCCGTCGTTCTGAACGTTCTTGATCATGACCGTGGCCTCGCAGATGGAGTCGCTCCCTCCTGTGATGGCCGCGAGCTTGTACTCCTCCAGCGTGATGTTGTCGTTGACAGCTTCGCTTATAGCTTTCAGCGCGGCATCCACGGGACCCACTCCGATCTCGGCCTTGACCCTCTTCTCGCCGTCCAGGGTCAGGTTGACCGTGGCGGTGGAAGTGACGCCTTTGCCGGTGACGACGGCGATGCTGTCCAGCACGACGGTCTGGACCTTGGTCTGCTTCTTCCAGAGAACATGCTCGGCTATGGCGATCAGCTCTGCGTCGTCGATCTCCTTGCCGCCGACGGCGATCTCCTTGATGGCGGTCATCAGCTCGGGCATGTGCTCCTCGGGGAACTTGACCTTCAGAGCGTCGAGCCTTCCGCGGACGGAGTGCTCTCCGGAGTGCTTGCCGATGACGATGTGCCTGTCCACGCCGACCAGCTCGGGCAGGAAGGGCTCGTATGTAGCGCTGTTGTTCATGACGCCGTGCACGTGTATCCCGGACTCGTGGGCGAAGGCGTTGCGGCCGACGATGGGCTTGTTGTAGGCCATCGGGAACCCTGTGATCCTCTCGACCAGCCTGGAGGTCTGCCCGATCTTGGACAGGTCCACGGTCTGCACGTTGTAGTTGGCGAACAGGTTCAGGGCCACCTCTTCCAGAGAGGCGTTCCCGGTCCTCTCGCCTATGCCGTTGACGGTGGCCTGGCAGATGGTGGCTCCCGCCTCCACTGCGGCCAAGGTGTTGGCCACGGCCATGCCCATGTCGTTGTGGCAGTGGACGCTGATAGGGACATGGATCTCCTTGGCGATCTCGCCGATCATGTAGCTCATCCCCTGGGGGACGATGACTCCTACTGTGTCGGGAACGTTGATGGCGCATGCGCCCGCGTCGACGACTGCTTTGTAAACTTCGATCATGTAGTCCAGCTCGGTGCGGGTGGCATCCTCGCAGGAGAACTGCACGTCCAGGCCCCTGGACCTGGCGTACTCGACGGTCTCGACGGCTCTCTCGATGATCTGCTCCTTGGACATCTTGAGCTTGAACTCCCTGTGCAGGGGAGATGTCCCGATGAACGTGTGGACGTAGTCGACTCCCGTCTCGGCGACAGCGTCGATGTCCTTCTTGACGGACCTGGCCAGGCTCAGCACTTTGGAATGCATCCCAGCCTCCATGATGCGCTTGATGGTCTCGGACTCTATCTGGGAGGACACTGCGAAGCCCGCCTCCATGTAGTCCACGCCCAGGTCGTCCAGGGCGAATGCGATCCTGACCTTGTCGTCGGAGCTCAGGGCGATGCCCGGAGCCTGCTCCCCGTCGCGGAGAGTGGTGTCGAATATCTCAACCTTCCCACGTCCTTCCGGGAGCTTAGGGAGGGCCATCTGATTGTACGGGCTTATCGCCAACATGTCCCTTAAATCCTTAGCGTTCTCACTGGTTTGAGCCATTCTTAACACCTCAAACCGCCATAGTCCAGACTGGTTCATCCAAGAAGTATCGAGCCGGTGCGGACGTTGCAGATCATTTGATAGACCTCTGACGGTGATTTGCCGATTCAATGATTCTATAAAAAGATTGATAAGTGCATGAACGGAGCCGACGATGGAAACAGGATGCCGCACATCCTCCGAACGTCCGATGGAATCTTCCTTATACCCGTTCGCGGACCACCCCCTTCATGAAGCTAGCAGAGGCGCTGATCGAACGTGCGGAGCTGAGGAACCGCATAACCACGCTCTCTTCCCGCCTGAACGCCAATTCTAAGGCGTTCGAGGGGGAGGAGCCTGCGGAAGACCCCAAGAGGATGCTCGAAGAGCTCGACACCATCATCCCGAGGTACGCGGACCTGATAGCTCGCATCAACACTGCGAACGCCAACACCGTCGCTTCCGACGGGCACACCCTGGCGGAGCTCATGGCGTCCCGCGACGCGCTCATAGCCAAGGCGACCGTCCTGAACAGCCTAATCGACTCTGCCACCGAGTCCTCCAGGGCCTATCGCACGGCGGACATGCCCAAGAGCGTGGCCACCGTCGATGTGCGCTCGCTGAGAAGGGAGTCGGACGCCGCTTCCAAAGAGGCGCGCGAGAAGGACGCCCTGATCCAGGCCACGAACTGGACGACGGATATCTGAGGCGCCGGCAGGTAGTCCCGGACGGAGCGGATGTGAACCCGGCGGCAGGGTCCAAGAGCCGCACCATTGGCTATGCCCTTCTAGGGACGGAGGGCTTGAACTCATTGTCAGGTCCCGATAGTCAAGGTCACAGGTGAACGTAATAGTCATCGAATCAACCATGCATCGGCCGTAAGGGATGAGGGCGGGTAAGGGGAACCGGCGCCTGATTTTATCGGGAATCTGAATCGTTGAGGCTATCGAACCTGTTACGAAGATGTCACTACCTGCCACCCTCGGATGATTAAGGACTGTTAATTATTACTATTAACAGACGTAAATTACATAATATTTAAATATTCAAACATCCAAAGACACACATTATGGCATCGGATTACAACAAAAAAAGCGATTATTCGGGCTACCGGGCAATCGGCTTCCCTGTCAGGCACAAGAGGAAGGTGCCGTTCTATCCGATGCTGTCGATCGACATGGACATGCGGTCCATGATAGCAGAGATCCACGCCCTGGACTCCGTCCTGGGCGGATTCATGCTGTCCGAGCAGGACTACTACGACCTGGTCCTCGATGCCTGTTCCTCGAACATCCACTGGTCCACCAAGATCGAGGGGAACAGGATGACGCTCGACGAGGTCAGGACCTTGGCCACCGAATACACCACAGGCGGCAGGAAAGAGAGCCCCAATGGCCCGACCCAGGAGATCCTCAACCATCTCGGCTTCCTGTTCGAAGAGAAGCTCGGGATGCCCTGGACGCTCGACACGGTCCTCTTCGTGCACCGTGCCCTCATGGCAGGGGTCGGCGAGACTGCAGCCGGAAAGCTCCGTGACGTGGATGTGAGCGTCATGGGGTCCGATGGGACCGAGTTCTTCATCGCATGCCCCAAGGGATCCGTCGAAGAGGAGCTGATTTCCCTCGTCGATTGGGTCAACGGCTCTCCGTTCGGCGACATAGTGACCGCGACCCTGTTCTTCCATGAGTTCGAGAGCATACACCCGTTCGCGGATGGCAACGGCCGCACGGGACGCGTGCTCTTCCAGTCGCTTCTCAGGGAGATGGGGCTGAGCAACTGCGGACTGTGCAAGTTCGAGCAGGAGATGCTCCAGGACTCCGCGACCTACTACAGCCTGCTCTCGTACACTGACCAGACCGGGAACTACACGCCCCTGGTCAGGTACGTGACGGAATCCATCCTCTTCGCCTACCGTGAGGCGGTGAATGCCTTCTCGACCAAGGACCGCCTCAGGGACATGGACGAGAACACGAAGCATATCGCCCGCATGGCCAAGTCCATGAGGGAGTTCACCATACAGGACGCCTCCGGATGGCTGCCTGTCGGAGAAGCCGCCATCAGGAGGAAGCTGGACTCCCTTGTCAGATCCGGGATCCTCGGCAAGGAAGGGAAAACCCGCAGCATGAAGTACGTGTTCCTGGACCCCTTCAGAAACCTGAAAGCAGACCGTTGAGATCTCAGAATATGAGATTCCGGGGCCGGAGCCCCGTAAATGTGTTTCTCAGCAGGCGAAGTAGCCGTACTTCTTCAGCATGTACTTCTTGGCCGCGTGCGAACCGAAGAAGTACACCGCGCCGATGAACGGCATCCAGATCAGTGCCCAGAGGGGCACGGGGATGACGTCGGTGCATCCTGAGATGGCCTCCCACAGCGGGCCGGAGAACGGCAGGAGCGTTCCGACGGCCAGGGCGATGATCGTGGTCGCGACCAGGATCTTGGAGGACCAGGACTGGAAGAAGGGCAGCTTGTTCGTCCTGACGATGTGGATGGCCCAGACCTGCATCCAGTACTGCTCGATCACCCAGAGTGACTGGAACAGCACCATCACAGGCACGAGCTCGTCGATGTCGCCCAGGGGCGCTCCGCTGAGCACCGCCCCGGAAGCCGTCGTCACTCCGGCTAGCGAGTACTTGATGTACTCAGGGTTATTGATCACCGACTCGGGAATAGAGATGGGCACGGACGCCATCACGACGAACACGAAGAACGCCCAGGACATCAGGTCCGTCACGACGCACATCGGCCCGTAATGGTACATGACCTGCTTGAGGTTGACCGGGTCCCATTTCCGAGGCACCTTCACGAACTCGTCCTCGACCTTGTCCCAGCATATGAAGATGCAGGCGAAGTCGTTGATGAGGTTGAAGATCAGGATCATTATCCCGCCCATGGGCTCGAAGTTGAAGAACAGCGAGCCGAGGATCAGGGAGAACATGAACCCGAAGTTGATCGATCCGATCATCTTCACGTACTTGATTGAGTTGACGTAGACCTTCCTGCCCTCGATGGCCCCGGTCTTGAGGATCCCGAGGTCCTTCTCCAGGAGGATCATGCTGGCGGTCTCCTTCGCTATGTCGGAGCCCGTGTCGACGGATATGCTCACGTCGGCGTTCTTCATGGCGACGACGTCGTTTATCCCGTCTCCCATGAGACCGACGGTGTGCCCGTTGGACTTCAGGGCCAGGACGATCCTGGACTTGTTGTCGGGGCTGAGCCTTGCGAAGATCGAGGTGTCCTCGACCGCGGCGGCCAGCTCCTCATCGGTCATGGCGTCGATGTCGCTGCCGACCAGGACGTTCTCCGAACCTATCCCGATCTGGTCGCAGACGTGGCGGGAGACGTACTCGTTGTCCCCTGTCAGCACCTTGACCTTGATCCCGTAATCCGCCATGTCCTTGATGGCGCCGGCGGCGGTGGGCTTGACGGGGTCGGTGAACACCAGGAACCCCGCGATGATGAGGTCGCACTCGTCGGCCTCGGTGAACTCGGTCTTCCCGGCGGGGATGTACTTGTGGGTGATGCCAAGCACGCGCATGCCTTTGGAGCTGTACCACTCCACGAGGCCCATCATGTCGTTGATGGTCTTCTCGTCCAGGGGCTGGATGTCGCGGTTGCCGTCCAGGTAGCCGGAGGATATGGAGAGGATCTCGGGCATGGCCCCCTTGGAGACCATCATGTTGACCTCGTCGTTCTTCTTGACGATGACGGTGGCCCTCCTCCTGATGAAATCGAAGGGCACGTCGGCGACGTACTCGTACTCGGCGACGGCCTCGGTCAGCCCGTTCTCCTCGGCGTACTCGTCGAGGGCCCAGTCGATCTGGTTGGTCGCTGATTTGAGATTGGCGGAGTTGATGCAGGACATGAGCTCCACGGAGCCGCTGGCGTTGCCGTAGATGTCGTTGCAGTCCTGGACGGAGATCCTGTTCTGCGTGAGGGTCCCGGTCTTGTCCGAGCACAGGACGTCCATGGCGCCGAAGTTCTGGATGGCGGTCACGTCCTTGACGATGACCTTGTTCTTCGACATGTCGATGGACCCTTTGGCGAGGTTGGCCGAGACGATGGTGGCCAGCATCTCGGGCATGAGCCCGATGGCCAGGGTGAGAGCGAACGTGACGGCGGACAGTATGCCGTCCACGGTGAAGGCCCCATTGTTGAGGTAGTCCTTGACCAGCATGATCAGGAACACGGGCGGGACCATGAGGTACATGATCTTCAGGAGCACGTTGGCGATGGCCTTGCTCCCTTTGTCATAAGTGGTGGGGGCCTTGCGGCGGGTGAGCTTCTCCGCCATGGACCCGAAGATGGTGTCGTCGCCCACAGCGACGACCACGGCCTCGGCGGAACCGCCGATGACGTTTGTTCCCATGAACGCGAGGTTGTTGCATCCGAGGACCTCGACATCCTGGATAGGATCGGAATGCTTGGAGACGCCGCCCGACTCTCCGGTCAGGGCGGACTGGTCCACCTTGAGGTGGTTGGACTTGATGATCCTGACATCCGCAGGGACCATGTCCCCCGTGTCGAGGATGATTATGTCTCCGACGACCAGCTCCTTGGAGTCGATCTCGATCTCCGTGTCCTCGCGGCGGACGGTGATGATGGTCGTCACCATGCTCACCAGTTTGGCTGCCGCTTTGGAGCTGCGCGTCTCCTGTATGAAAGTCACCGTTCCGCTGACGAGGATCAGGGTGGTGAGAATGACGAAATAGATTATGTCCGGGTCAAGGACCATCCACAGGATGTCTATGACCGCGAGCGTGACAATGAAGATGTTCGCGAAAGAGTGATACAGCCTCTTCAGTGCAACGTGACGATTGTGGTTCGTTACCTCGTTCTTCCCGTACTGGATACGGGAGGTCGTGACCTCTTCGTTGTAGTGGCCTTCAAGCCTGCTGTTCAATTCTTTGGTGATGGCGTCAGCATCTGACGATGCCGCGTGCCTCATCCTTTCTTCTGGTGTCGTCGAACCGGTTACCACGGCGGTTGCATGGACTTTTCATATTTAGCCAAGACCCTCGGCCGGATGTATAAAAAGGCGCCCTGCCGCCCCGCTGGGGCAGGCATGGGCCGGAATGTGTTTGCGGAACCGCCATCGGGGGCGATTCCCGATGAGATCACTCCTTGCTCTCGGAAGGCTCCTCTGCGGGAGCGTCTTCGGCAGGAGCTTCCTCTGCGGGAGCAGCCTCTGCGGGAGCGTCTTCGGGAGTGGGCTCGACGGTCTCCTCGACCTTCTCCGCGATCTCCTCGACCTGCTCGGCTTGGGCTGCCTCCTGCTTCTCGGAAGCCTCGATGGCCTCCTCGACCTTCTGCTCCTGGTGCGCGACGGCGCCGGCGGCCTCGGCCTTCGCCTTCTGCTTCTCCTCTTCGCGCTTGGCCTTCTTGGCGGCCCTCTGCTCGGCCTTGGCCTTCTTCTCGTGCTCCTTACGGCGGCTGATCTGCTCCTTGAGCTCCTGCTTGGCGGCGGCGCGCTCCTCTTTCGGGAGCTTCTTGATCTCTTCCTTGCGCTTCTCCTCCGCACGCTTGGCCTTCCACTTCTCGTCGGAGATCTTGTTCTTCTCCTTCTCCTCGGCCGCTTTCTTCTCGCTGGCGATCTTGGCGTGCCTCGCCTTCGCCTTCGAATCATCGTTGACATTCTCCACGATCTTTGCCATGTAAGGACCTCTATGTAACGGGTTATCGGGAACATCCGTATAAAATCGATGGCAGATGGGTCGGTCGCTTACGGAACTGCAGGATGGATGGCGGACATTGCTTCCCGCGCGGGCATCCGGAAGAAGATGCGGGGAAAGGGTTTGCGGCGATCCGATGGGATCACTGGTTCGATTTCCAGAGCCCGTGCTTGTTGCAGAACTCCCAGGCCCTGATGTCCTTCGCGTCCGTGGCGAAGAACGCCTCGGGAGCGTCTCCGGGCTTGAGGTACTTCCTCATCATGACGCCGTCGGCGCAGATCTCGATGAAGACGATGTAGTGCTCCTCGGTCATCGGGTGGGCGGTCTCCTTCCCGACCTTCACCAGGACGCCTCCGTCGGCCTTCTCGATATACGGGACGTGCTTCTCCTTGACGAAGTCCTCGGTCTTGGGCTCGACGGCCTGCATGACGGACCCGCAGCAGGACGGGATGCATCCGCCCTTGTACAGGAGCTCGACAGTAGTGCCGCAGTTGGAACATACGTATTTCTGAGACATGTTAGACCTCTCTGCGGATGCTCTGGACGTGCGACGATATAAAGATTTCTTAACGCCGATTATCCTTTAAGCCCCGTGTACTCGCAGGATACGGTAATATGGTGGTTCGGGAATGCACCGCGCATGCCGACGATCCCCGCGCTGTTCGCTTCCGCCTCCGACGGATCCCTCTTCTCCGAGGGGGGATGGTTCAGAGGGGCCGTGCCCGTCCCTTCGAACGACGGCAGGATGCGCTTCTCGGAAGCGGTGGGTTCGCTTCCGAAGGCCGAGGCCAGGACGGATCTGGTCGTGGTGGATTCGGACAGCCTGCGCAGGAGGGCCTTCGCGCCCGATGTGCTGAAGAAGATGAGGGCCAGGGGCAGGGACATCTGGCTGATGACATGGGTTGAGAATGCCGACGATCTTTTCGACGCTTTCAACACCACCGCCGAGACCGTAATCGGGCCATATCACTCATCTTCCTCGGACAAGGACCTGAAGGACATCATATCCGTGTCGGACTGCTTCGTGCCGGCGATATTCGTATCGGACGGGAAGGCGATGGCCCGCGGCCGGGCCTTCGAGGACCTGGACCGTGTTGCGGACAGGCTCTATTCCATGGGATTCGGCGACATGATCGTGGTGGACACCGACGGATCCGTCCCGGACGACAGGTGGGAGCACCTTCCGGAACGCGCCATCCCGTTCGTCCGCCGGACCGCAGAGGCCATGGCGGGCATGAGGACGATCGTCCCCTTCGCTGCTCCGGAGGGAACAGGCGCGCCATCGACTCTTCCGTGACCTTGCTGATGTGGTCCCTTCCGGCGTCTGTGCCGGTGACGTACACCTCTCCGCGCCATTCCATGCCCAATGTTATCGAGAACGCCCTCATGATCGACCTGAGATGCGAGAAATCCGGATCTTCCGACCCGGAACAGGCCATCATGGCCATCCACTTCGGGCGGGGGGTGTCCGGAGCATCCCAATAGACCTGCATGCGGTCCATGACCGTCTTGATTATGGACGAGGGGCCGCTGAACCTGAGGGGCGTGGCAAGGATGACGCCTTCGCATTCCGTGAACAGATGGTAGATGAGGTCCATATCGTCATCGATGACGCATCCCGAGCCTCCGGCGCACTCCTGGCATCCGGTGCAGTGGGCGATGTCCAGCTCTGACGGGAGGACCTGGTCCACATCGTATCCGGCCGACAGCAGCGCCTCCGCAGCGGCATCGCACATCTCGTAGGTGCATCCTCCCGGGGCTCCGCCGCAAATCAGCAGCGCCCTGTGCTCTTGTCCGGAATCTTCCATGCGTATGTATCGGCCAACAACAGATATAAAGGTCAAACAAGGGATTGGGTATGCATGGAGCAGACTGACAGCGACGACTTCACCAAGGTGAAGTTCGTCGAGTTCCCCCGCAACATAGTCGCGGGCCACGGCGTACTGGGCACCGTCAAGAAGATGTGCGACGACAACCACACCGGCAAGGTCGGTACCATCATCACGGGCTCCAAGACCATGGAGGCCGCCGGAAAAGAGGTCCTCGACAACATGGCCGGGTACGACATGGATGTCTGCAACGTGGGCGAGGCCACCACCGACAACGTCAGCATGGCGATCGAGAGGATCCGCGAGTTCGGGTCCACCTTCGTCCTCGCTGTCGGCGGCGGAAGCAAGATCGACACGTCCAAGGTGGTATGCAACGAGCTCAACATACCTTTCGTGAGCATCCCCACCTCCGCGGCCCATGACGGGATCGCGTCGAACAGGGCCTCGCTGAAATCGGACACCGGCTCCAAGTCCGTGGAGTCCGCTTCGCCCATGGGGATAATCGCCGACACCGAGGTCATCGCCAAGGCGCCGTACAGGCTGCTGGCTTCCGGATGCGCCGATGTCATCTCCAACCTGACCGCTATCGAGGATTGGGACTTCGCAAGGAGGCTCCAGAACGTCCAGTTCAGCAGGTCGGCGTACTTCCTGGCGAAATACGCCGCCGAATCCATAATGGACAACGCGGAGCTCATCAAGCCCGGCCTGGAGGACAGCGTATGGGTATCGATCAAGCCGATCATCATATCCGGCCTGTCGATGAGCATCGCCGGGAGCTCCCGCCCGACCAGCGGCGCAGAGCACATGTTCTCCCACATGCTGGACCTGATGCATCCCGGAAGGGCGCTCCACGGAGAGCAGTGCGGAGTCGGGTCCATCATGACCATGTACCTCCACGGAGGGGACTGGGAGCAGATAAGGGACGCCCTGAAGATGATCGGGGCCCCGACCACCGCCAAGGAGCTGGGGATCACGGCGGAGGACACGATATACGCGCTTTCGCACGCCCATGAGATCCGTTCGGACAGGTTCACCATCCTGGGGAACGGCGGGGTCAGCGAAGAGGTCGCGGAGAAGGTCGCCAAGACCACAGGGGTAATCTGAGGTTCACATGACGCTTATAACGTTGATCGGAGAGGATATGGCCAGGGAAGGAGCCGAGTTCTACTTCCTCGGCCCGCAGACCGAATGCAAGGACTGCAGGCTCAAGGGCGTCTGCTTCAATCTGGAGCAGGGGGCCCGCTACAGGGTCTCCGAGGTGCGCGGGCAGCGCCACGGATGCGCCGAATCCGAAGGGGATGTTGTTGCCGTAGTGGTGGACAAGGTCTCGGGGCCGTTCGCGGTGCCCAAGAAGGGGGCTATGGAGGGAGTGACGCTCACCTATGCCCAGAAGGCATGCGATGTCGTGTCCTGCCCCAACTACGGCAGATGCCATGTGCCCGGGAAGACCGACGGACAGAAGTTCACAGTCATCAAGCTGGGGAAGCCCATGGAGTGCCCTCTCGGAGAGGACCTGGTGGAAGCAGAGATAATCTGATTCCGTAAACTTACGGCGGCAACGTCCGTCGCTATCGAAATATTCATTCCCCCTGCGCGGAGAGGTCCCGCGCAAGGGGTTTTTCAGTTTCAGAACTTCTCGCCGGTGATGCGCTCGTACATGTCCACGTAGAGCTTGCTCACGCGGTCGACGATCTCCTGGGGGAGAGCGGGTATGTCAGGCTCGGCCTGACCGGCGTCCCTGGCGGCGTAGAGCTTCTCGTGGTACCCGGTCTCGCGGTAGTACTGCCTTACGAACTCCTTGGAGAGCTCCACGATGTTGCCCTTGGCATACTCCTCGGCGTCCCACCAGCGGTCCTCGTCCAGAGTCCCGAAGGTGTCCACGACCATGAGCTTCCTCTCCTTGTCGTAGGCGAACTCCTTCTTCCCGTCGCAGTGGATGAGCCCGCGCTTGGCGACGTCCTCGGCCATGATCTCGTCGATCTTCAGGACAGTCTTGACGATCTCCTGGTACTCGGCATCGGACAGGCCAGCCATCTCCTTGGCCTCGGCGTCGGTCAGGTTCTCGTCGTGCTCCTCCAGCTTGGTGGTGCACTCGACGAACGGGCGGGGGAGCTTCTCTCCCCTCTTGACCTCGTGCCCTGCGGAGAATCCCAGGTCCTCGGGCTTGATCTTTCCGGACTTGAGCCTGTCCAGGAGGGACCCTGCGGCGTAGTACCTGCAGATGACCTCCAGGGGGATCAGGTAGTTCTTGGTGGTGCCGTCGATCTTGCTGTAGTCGCGGATGACGTCGACCCTCTTCACCCTCATCCTGTCCTTGGAGGGCTCGGAGATGTAGTGGTTGTTGATGCCGGCCTCGTTAAGCTTCCCGAACCAGTACTTTGCGGTCCTGCAGAGCGTCTCGCCTTTGTGCGGGACCGTGGAGGGGATGATCTTGTCGAAAACCGATATCTTGTCCGTGTACGCGAACTCGAGGGTGTCCGCGTCGACCTCATAGACTTCCTTGACCTTCCCGGTCATCAGCAGCTTCATGGAACTGCGAATGCGCATCGCGTATTTGTCTTTGGGCATGGCGCTACGATAACGAGGAACGACAACGCCGAAAATCAAGCGGTTCCGAAGAAGACAGGGTCTCAAAGGATGCCTTTTATGAAATCTATCAGCAAAGACACCGCGGCATCGACCGTCTGGCCCCTGACCTCGGCCCTTCCGCCTTTGAAAAGGTTCCTGGTGGTGACCGTCCTGCACCCGTCGGAAACGGAAATGAACACCAGCCCCACGGGCTTGGCATCCGTGGCGCCTCCAGGGCCTGCGATGCCCGTGACCGCGACCGAATAATCGGACGAGAACGCCCTGGAAGCTCCAAGCGCCATCTCGCCTGCGGTCTCCGCACTCACTGCCCCATGCTCCATGAGGGTCTGCTCCGACACCCCGAGGACGGACATCTTGGCTTCGTTGGAGTACGTCACGGCGCTTCCCATGAAATAAGCCGACGAGCCGGGAGCATCTGTTATCGCAGATCCGATCATCCCTCCCGTGCAGGACTCCGCACAGGACATCGACGCCCCCTTCTCCAGGAGCAGCGAGGCCAGCTCCTCACAGCGGTGCGCCATCGGAGCCCTCTGAGATGTCCCTGAGCCTTCCGACCCCGTCTATGGAGTCGATGACATCGGCCACTGCCGGGGGGACCAGCGACCTCCAGTCCTCTCCGGACACTATCCTCCTGCGGACCTCCGTGCCGGAGTAGATGGAGCGGTTGTAGAGCGGGGACCTTCTGACGTCATACCCCGCCTCCATGAAAAGACGGCGGGTCATGGGGTTGTTGCTGTAGACCCTGCCGAACGGCGGGACCATGGAGACCACATGGGCGACCCATACGGAGTACCTGTTCAGGTCCTCCACCGGGACTATGCTGAAGCTCGTAATCCCCTCGTCCTTCAGGGAATCGGAGATCATCCTGTACCTCTCCCCCGCGGTGAACGGGTTCCCGGGATCGTGGGAGCACTGGGCGCTCCCGATGGCGACGATGAGATGCTCGGACTCAGCGGCGCACTGCTTGAGGACCTCCATGTGCCCCTTGTGCAACGGCTGGAACCTCCCTATCACGAGGGCGTGGTCAGCATAGCCTTCCCTGCTCATGGGATGGTGTAGAAGACGGGCGTATAAAAAGGAAAGGAAAAGGGGGGTCTCCCCCCGGTTTCATCACGCCGCGTTGGCGTCGGGCTGGCCTGCCGGCACCTCGACGGTGACGGGAGCCTCATGGACCTCTTCCACGGGCTGCTCCGCGGGCTCGGCGGCCTTGGGAGGCTCGTGGTGGTACTCGTGCTTCACCGGAGGCTCGATCCTCTTGACGGAGGACACGCCGCCCTCGGTGAGGGGCAGGAGCTTGTCCATATACTGCTGCTTCATCGGGCAGTCCACGAAGGCGTACTCGAACACGTCGCGGAGGTTCTCCACGGTGTAGATCTCCATGGTGTCGTAGAACCTTCCCTCGATCATGACGTCCTTGGCGTTCTCCTCGGGGATGAGCGCGATCTTTATCCCGGATGCGGCTGCGGCCTCCAGCTTGGCAGTGACGCCTCCGACGGGGAGCACCTTCCCTCTGACGCTCAGGGACCCGGTCATCGCCAGGTCCTGGCGGATCGGGATGTTCTCCAGAGCGGAGATGATGACGGTCGCCATGGTGATCGAGGCGGAGTCCCCCTCCACCCCATCGTACGTTCCGATGTACTGAAGGTGGATGTCGCTGTCGGACAGGTTCGTCATGGTGTACTTCTTGATGACGGCGGAGATGTTGTCAACAGCCTCTTTGGCTATGGTCCCCAGCTGCCCGGTGGCGACGATGTGGCCTCCCTTCTTCACCTGCGAAGGGGAGACCTCGGCGACTATGGGCAGCACGATGCCGGAGTACTCGGCCATGTTGGAGCTCGCATTGAGGGCGGCGAGCCCGTTGATCATTCCGACCGCCTCTCCGGATGTGTTGAACATCTCGTAGGCCTTGCTGTTCTCGATGTACCTGTCGGCGATCTGCTGCTCCAGGCTGCGCGCGACCCTCCTGGCCATGACGACGTCATCGGAGGTGACCACATCGGCCTTCCTTCCGATCGCCATGTCTCCGGAGACCCTTATGAGGCCTCCGAGCTCCCTCATCCTGAGTGTCAGCTCGCCCTTCCTTCCGGAACGGCGCTGGGCCTCCCTGAGGATCTCCGCCACGGCGTACCTGTCGAAGTGGGGGATCTTCCCGTCCTTCCTGACCTCCTGGGCCACGAAGCGGGTGATGCAGTCGCGGTTCTCGTCGGTGTCCGGCATGGTGTTGCGCATGTAGACCTCGTAACCGTATCCCCTTATCCTCGACCTGAGGGCGGGGTGCATGCCCTGGATGGCGTCCATGTTCCCGGCGCACACGAGGATGAAGTCGCAGGGCACGGGCTCGGACTTGACCAGAGCGCCCGATGAGCGCTCGGACTGGCCGGTGATGGACATCTTCTTCTCCTGCATGGCGGTCAGCAGGGCCTGCTGGGACTCCATCTTCAGGAGGTTGATCTCGTCTATGTAAAGGACTCCCTTGTTGGCCTTGTGGATGTCTCCGGCCTCCAGCCTGTCGTGGGACGGGGTCTCCAGCCCTCCGGACTGGAACGGGTCGTGCCTGACGTCTCCCAGGAGGGCTCCGGCATGGGTTCCGGTGGCGTCCACGAACGGGGGCATCTCACCGGGATCGTGCCCGACCAGGAGCTTGGGGATGATCGCGGTCTCCGTCCTCTGCTGGCCGGGGGTCCTGAAGAGCATGACCACCAGCATGGCGCCGAGGATGGCGATCCACGCGATCGTGAAGTTGTTCAGCATCAGCGCCCCGACCAGGCCGAGGATGATGAGCCCCATGCAGACGTAGATGTACATGGAGTTCTTCTGATTCCTCTGCTGCGCGGCGATGGCCTTCTGCTCGGAGACCACTGCCTTGCCCTTGCCGGCAGGGAAGACCCTGACGCGGGGCTCGTTGAAGTCCTCGGGGTTGTGGTAGGCCACGATGTCCTGGAGGTCCTCCTTCGGCAGGTACTCGACCATGGAGTTCGCCAGCATCGACTTCCCGGTACCGGGCTCGCCGATGAGCATGACGTGCCTCTTCTGGGATGCGGCTTTGCGCATGACCGCGACGGCCTCGTCCTGTCCGATGACCCTGTCGGCCATCAGATCGGGTATCTTGATCTCCTCGGTGGTGGTGAAGCTCTGCCTGTCGGCCCATTCCTCGACCGAGAGCCTGGACACCTTCACATCCTTCTTGTCTGTCATGTTTCCCCCAATTATGGATTTTCGACTTGCAGTCGTTATATATTAAGTTGATTGGCTCGTCCTTCGGAAATTCAGATTACATCCTTCTTCAGAGCATAGACGATAGTCGCCAGTATCACGACCACTATGGCCGCTACGATGGCCTGCGTGCCCCACTTCTCGAAGAAGGTCCTGTCGTCCGGCCAGGAGTATCCGTCGCGGACGATGCTTATCTGCGCCAGGGGCTCCTCGTCGGCCACATGCGTGGATCCGAACCTCTCGTACTCCGTCCCGTTCGATAGCTTCGTGGCGGATCCCGCGAGGAGAGGCGCCTCGTCCTTGCCGTCGTAGACGGAGACATCGGCCCCGTACCACTTGCCGTCCAAGCGGACAAGGTTCCAGTAGCCGGTGTCCGAGCCGGTCCCTTTGATGCCGTGAGCTGTCAGGGCGTCGATGCCGTTGGACTGGGCCGTGTAAGCGAACGCGGCTGCGATCCCTGCCGATGAGGACTTCTTCTCGACGAGCGCGTCATAGAGGTTGCTGACTGCTCCGTCGCCATCGTCCTTGGTCGTGATGGCCCTGAGGTCGTTGGCGATGGCCTTCACCTTGGATGCGTCGTCTCCGGAATAGGCCTTCACGGCGGACTTCACCTTCTCTAGGGCGGCTTTCAGCTCGTTCTCCTCCGTGTCTGGATCATCTGAGATGGCGTCAGGGACGGTCATCTCCAACGAGACCTCGGATACATGCCAATACGTCCTGGCGCCGGACGGATCGCCTTCAGACGTGACCTTGACGATGTCCAAAGCCGCTTCCCTGAGAGGGTTGTTGGTATCGTTGGGATCGTCGAAGTCGGCTACTGGCAGGTTCCAGAGCCATGCCGCCATGGGCATCGAGTAGTACACTGCAAAGAGCGCCTTCTTCGCGATATCCTCGCTGTAGCTCGTCGCATCCTCCTTGGCATCGAACACGACCATATGGCCGAGCTCGACGGCGACCGTCAGGTTGTTCGACGGGTCCTCGAGTGCGGACGTGACGGCCGATACGACCTCCGAATAGATCTGCTTCCCATTGGCATCCAGCTGCGAGGCGTAGCCGGAATCTGTGTCGGCGGCATCCGCGGACACGGCCGGGACGCAGGCCACGGCCAAAAGGAATGCGACTGCCATGATGACGGCGCTCTTCGTTCTCATTGCTGAGCCATTATCCCCTATCAGTCTTAAGCATGCCTATCCGTCCTTCAGCCAAACCGTCCCCCACAATGATTATCAACGCCCCGATTGTTCGCGTGGGCATGAGGGTCGACGAGCTTGACATCCCCGACAGCGTGGCCGATGCCCTCCGGGACCAGGGGTTCCGGGAGCTCCATCCGCCGCAGGCCGATGCCATACCGCTGGCCCTGGAAGGCCATAACCTCGTAGCCGCCATCCCCACCGCCAGCGGGAAGTCCCTCATCGGCTACGCCGTTGCATTGAAGATGCTGGTCGAAGGAAGGGGGAAGGTCCTCTACATCGTCCCGCTGAAGGCTCTGGCATCCGAGAAGAGGGACGACTTCCTGAAGTTCTCGCACCTCGGCATAAAAGTGCACATGAGCACCGGCGACCTGGACTCCGAAGACAGGGGGCTGAACGATGCCGACATCGTCATCGCCACCTCGGAGAAGGCAGATTCCATGATACGCCACGGGAGCAGGTGGATGGACGATGTCGGGCTAGTGATAGCCGATGAGATCCACATGATCCACGATCCCGGGCGCGGGCCGACTCTGGAAGTGGCCCTTACGAAGATGATGCGCAGGAACAGGGGGCTGCAGGTCATCGCTCTGTCCGCTACCATATCCAACGCCTCGGACCTGGCTGACTGGCTGCACGCCAAGCTGGTCAGGAGCGACTGGCGCCCCGTCCCGTTGAAAGAGGGGGTCTACATGGACGGCGAGATCACCTTCGGGGACCGCACGGTGCGCGAGGCGACGGACGACAAGGATGCCGTTTCCGCCCTCGTATCGCAGGCCCTGGCCGACGGGGGGCAGTGCCTCGTGTTCGTCAACTCCAGGAGGTCCACGGAAGCCGAAGCCGTGAGGCTCGGCCAGCTCACCTCCGGGCACATGAGCGGGAAGCTGTCGTCACAGGACGAGTCCCTGCTGGAAGGGGATTCCGAGTCCACGGCCACCGGGAGGAAGCTGGCCGGATGCGTCGCCAAAGGTGCGGCGTTCCACAACGCTGGCCTCACATACAGGCAGAGGCGCTACGTGGAGGAGTCGTTCAGGTCCGGAGGGATCAAGGTCATCGTAGCCACGCCCACCCTTGCCGCTGGGATCAACCTGCCCGCCAGAAGGGTGGTGGTCAGGGACACGTCCCGCTTCGAGGACGGCGGCAGCCGCCCGATATCCGTCATGGAGGTCAAGCAGATGTGCGGCCGCGCCGGAAGGCCCGGATACGACCCCTATGGAGAGGCCATCCTTGTCGCGAAGAACGAGCGCGACTTCGAGCACCTCATGGAGGATTACATCGACCACGACACCGAGAAGCTCACCTCCAAGCTGTTCAAGGAGAAGATCCTGAGGAGCCACCTCCTGGGGATAATCGCCACCGGCGATGCGGGATCCGAGGAGGAGCTTGTCGATTTCATGAAGGACACGTTCTTCGGGCACACATCAAACATGTTCGGGATCGAGAGCGTTGTGGGAGACGTCGTTGATTTCCTGGTATGCGAGAAGATGGTCCGCAGGAAAGGCGATTCCATCGAGATCCTCCCCTTCGGGAAGAGGGTCTCCGACCTCTACATCGACCCTGTCACGGCATCAATGCTCAGGGACGCCGTCATGAAGGTCGACGACTCCACGGATGCCCTCCGCATATTGGTGGCAGCAGCCATGACTCCCGATGTCACCGGGATGTATCCCAAGAAAGGAGACATGGACAGGCTCATGGACCTGATGGAAGACCTCAAGGCGAATCCTCTGCTGGACCCGGAATCCATAGACGGATACACCGAGGACTACTATCTCAGCGACCTGAAGGTCGCCGCCCTCATGGACGATTGGATCAACGAGGTCTCCGAGGAGCAGATCACGGATAATATGGGGATCGGGCCCGGGGACATAAGGGCCAAGGTCGACCGCATGGACTGGATAATCTACGCCATGGGAGAGATCGCCTACATCTTCAATCCGGACGCCATCCGCAGAATCAGGCCCCTGTCCACCAGGATAAGGTACGGCGTGAAAGAGGAGCTGATGGAGCTCGTCTCCCTGAAAGGGGTGGGCAGGAACAGAGCGAGGACCCTGTACAACGCGGGATACTGCGGCAAGGACGATATAGCCTCTGTGGAGGAGTCCGTCCTCGCCAAGATGCCCAAGATCGGCCCCGCGCTGGCGCACAGCATGAAGCAGCAGACTGGATCCGCGCCCCAGCCCGAATGGGCATCCATGTCGCCTTCCGAAGAAGAGGCGCTGATGGACGAGATGGCGGCCGCATACGGCGCCGACGATTCTGTCCAAGGCAATGCTGATAAAAAGGAAAAGGCGGAAGAGGCCGGCCCTCATCAGGCCAGCCTCTTCGATTTCTGATCACTCGGAGAGGATCTTCTCAACGTCCGCGACCGAGTTGCCGCACTTTATCGGCGGGGCGCAGTTGTTGATGATGGTGTCGGGGTCCTTCAGGCCGTTCCCTGTGCAGATGCACACGACCCTCTCGTCCCTGTCCACGATGCCTTCCTGGCGGAGCTTCCTGAGCCCTGCGACGGATGCCGCGGACGCGGGCTCCACGCAGACTCCCTCCCTCCTTCCGAGGAGCTGCTGCGCGCTGATGATCTCCTCGTCGGAGACAGTGGCGCAGTATCCGCCGGTGGAGTACATCGCTTTGAGAGCCTTCCTTCCGCTGACGGGGTTCCCGATCCTGATGGCGGTGGCCACGGTCTCGGGGTTCTTCTCGGGGACGAAGTCGTCGGTGTGCGCTTTGAAGGCGGCCGCCACAGGCGCTGCGCCCTCGGCCTGGATTCCGGTGAGCATGGGGACCTTGTCGATCCATCCGACCTCCTCCAGCTCCTTGACGGCTTTGTAGACTGCCCAGATGTTGGCGGCGTTGCCGACGGGCAGGATGATCCTGTCGGGGACGTTGTACCTGAGCTGGTCGATGATCTCGAACAGGACGGACTTCTGCCCCTCGGGCCTGTAGGGGTTGATGGAGTTGAGGAGGTAGAGCTTCCTCTCGTCGGCCATCTTCCTCGCCAGTGCGAGGGCGTCGTCGAAGTTCCCGTCGATGGACAAGACCTTGGCTCCGAAGAACAGGGCCTGGGCCAGCTTCCCCATGGCAACCTTGCCGGATGGGAGGAACACGGCGCACTTCATGCCTGCCTTGGCTGCGTATGCCGCGAGGGCGGCGGAGGTGTTCCCGGTGGAGGCGCATCCGACCACTTTGGCTCCCAGCTCCTTGGCGTGGGAGACCCCCATGGTCATGCCCCTGTCCTTGAAGGACCCGGTGGGGTTCAGCCCCTCGAACTTGACGAAGGTGTTCTCGACGCCGATCTCGGCTCCGAGGGCCCTCGTGGGGTACAGGGGGGTCCCGCCTTCCTGGATGGAGACCTTGTGCGCGGGGTCGACGGGCATGAAGGGGGCATACCTCCAAACGCCGATCGGCTCGGAGCGCAGGTCCTCGGGCTTCATCTCCTTGACCTTCTCGAGGTCCATCTTGACGGTCAGGAGACCGCCGCATCTGGGGCAGGTGTTGACGAAC
>CAVKKO010000019.1:0-4393 GCA_963656905.1 Bacteroidaceae bacterium
AGGTGTACCTGTCCAGGATGTCGTCCAGTATGCCGCAGTAGTCCAGGTCCTCGGGGACGGTGACGTTCAGGACCTTCTTCACGAACGTCTCCTGGCCGTCGGAGGTGAACCTGCTGTAGATGGTGAAGAACACCCCGACGATGAGGGCGAACACTATGGCGTACCCCAGGTACCCCACTCCGATGAGCAGTCCGGAAGCCATCGCCAGGAAGATCGCACCGATCTCCTTGGCCTTCCCGGGGGCGGACCTGAAGCGGATGAGCGCGAACGCCCCGGCCACTGCGATACCGGTCCCGATGCTGCCGTTGACGGCGAGGATGATCGTCGCCACCACGGCGGGGATGACCACGATGGTGGAGACGAAGCTCTCGGTGTGCTCGTTGTGATGGGCGTAGAACGCCCCGATGAGCGCCCCTATCAGGAGCCCGCAGAGGATGCACAGCAGGAACTGCGTGAGCGTGAACGATTCTATAATCGGGCTGTTGAATATGTTGTCGAATATCCCTATCATCCCATTCCTCCCTTACAGGTACTCCACCATCGGGAGGAACTCCACCGACAGCAGTATGAATATGCAGTTGAAGACCACGATCGCGGATGTCAGCCTGACCGCGGCCTGGGCCTGGCCTCTGCGGAGCATCAGGACCGGGACCGCCAGCGACGACACGGAGAGGCAGGCGGCGGCAGCCACCATGAATCCGTGCTGTATCTCCACCAGGCCCTCCAGCGCGCTCAGGGACCCGTAGGTGGTCATGGCCGCGGCCAGGACCATGGTCAGGTATCCCGCGGCCATCGTCGCGGCTCCGCGAACTGCGTCTTCCCTGGGCACCCCTTCCAGGCCGGGCAGCTCCACGGGCGACATGGCCATGATGGCGCAGGCGAACATCAGCAGTATGAGGATGATGGTCGTCTCGAACCCTATGTAACCGGAGAACGGGAAGATCACCATGAACATCACGAAGAACGCCAGGATGCACAGCCCGAAGCGCTGGGGGACCCTGTTCCCGTACATGGCCCAGACCATGAAGACGGCCAGGACCAGGTCGGACACGTGGGTGCCGAAGGTCTCGAACAGCAGGAACTGCGGCTCGCCGATGGCGACCATATCGAGGACCATCCCTATGGCGGATATCGCCAGGGCTGCCAGGGCCAGCAGCAGGGTGCACGCCGTCGATCCGCGTCCGCGGGCGAGGGAGACGAGCCCTTTATGGAACAGGAGGGCCCCCGGCACCGTGATCACGAGGCCGATGACCACCAAGGCGACCATCGATATCATTCTGGATGCGCCTTTTGGTTCTTGTATATATAATGATTGTCTTTGGACCTTCGTTACCGGTCGGAGCCTGGGGTTCCGACCGGGGACACGGTAATAAACGGCGCGGTCATCCGAGTTGCGGAGGCATGAGATGGCGGACTACAAGGCGGTCTTCAAGAGGGTCGAGATCAAGTACATCCTCGACAAGGGCCAGCTGGACGCTGTCATGGATGCCATGTCCGGCCACATGCAGCTGGACTCCTACGGCAGGACGGAGATCAGGAACGTGTACTTCGACACGCCCACCTTCCTCCTGGCCCGCCGCTCCAACGACCATCCCCTGTACAAGGAGAAGCTCCGCGTCAGGAGCTACGGGGAGCCCTCTCCCGGGACCGATGTGTTCGTGGAGCTCAAGAAGAAGTACGACGGCATCGTCTACAAGCGCCGCCTGACGCTCCCTCTGGAGAAGGCGGAGGGATGGCTGGTCCGCGGGGAGGATCCCGGATCCGACTCGCAGATCAAGGACGAGATCGATTACATGCTGTCCCATTACGAGGGCCTGGGGCCCGCCATGTTCCTCTCCTACGAGCGGGAGGCATATTTCTCAACAGACGGCGGCGACCTCAGGCTGACGATCGACAGGAACATCCGCGCCGATGCCCGGTGCACCGGTCTGACCGGAAGCCACGACGGGTTCCGTGTCCTCGACGGCGACATGGCCCTGATGGAGCTGAAGATCCCCACCGCTATCCCGCTCTGGCTGGTCCGCGCCATGAACGGCAACGGCATCAGGAAATGCTCGTTCTCCAAGTACGGCAGCGCGTACAAGCTCCTGCAGCAGGGATGCTCCGGCTCGCCCGTCCTGCTCCGAGGCCTGCGGGCACCGGGACGGTTGCGGAAACATCATTATGAATCCATGACGCATTGCTGGATGCATGAAAGCCGGAACCGTCGCAAGGATCGTCTATGCCGTGGCGATCGTGGCCATCCTCGTCGTGGCCGCCATGCCCATCCTGTCCACATACTCCGACCTTGACGGGAAGGCTCCGACAGAGGGCACGCATGCCGTCTACGACCTGTCCTTGATGGACGAGAACGCCCTGTCCGACAACATCTCCGATGCGACGGGCGGGGAGACGGGATTCTTCATAGAGTACGGTGATGCCATCGAGGCCATCGACCCGTCGGGGATCGGCGATCTGGCGGCTCGCATCGTTACTAGCGGCGCGGACACGGCCGTGGTCAAGGACCAATCCGGCGAGGTCGCCGTGCAGAAGAGCGTGATCTACCGCAACGCACTCGTATTCGGGGAGAAGACGGGGATCCTGGTGCCCAAGTCATACACCGACCAGATGTCCGTGGACGTCTATCTCCGCTTCCGCAGCGACGACGGCCTGGTGGACCACAACGCGTCCTCCGGCCAGACCAGGACGGACGGCGAGATATCCGTGGGCTACGTCATGCCGATCGTCCTGTACAACATCATCGGCGCACACGGCTGCGACCTCGGCCTCCACATGAAGGTCGGTTACGGGTCGCTGGCGGAGGCTGTCGTCGATATCGGCCGGGAGTCCATAGGCTTCGATTACGAGCTGACCGAGGACAGCGGGAAGGCCGTCCTCAAGGTGACCGGATGCCAGGGCTCCGAGTCCGGGACCGGGAGCATAGGGGATGCCGAGATGTCCTTCTCCGGAGGCGACGGATGGGCCATGACGCTGTCCTGCGAGGGCAAGCTGTCCGATGTGCTCAGGAACAGCCTGAAGGACGGGAAGCTCTCCATGGAGCTGAACGGCGACGTTCACGAGATGACCGCCGCCGAGTCCGAGCTGCTCATCAGCGTCGTCCGCGCCATGGAGGGGTCCGAATGAAGCCCGGAAAGGAAGCGAAGAAGCAGGCCAAGCTCGACAGGAAGCAGGAGAAGCTGGAGAAGAAGTGCTCCAACAACTTCGTCCGCGGAGCGCTGGCCGCCGTGGCCGCTCTGGTGGTCTTCGTCGCGCTCCCCCTCATCATCCAGGACGCCCTGCTGCCCGAGCTGCCCAAGGACATCGACACAGAAGGCATCTCCAAGCTCTTGGACAGGTGGGTGGTCGCAGGCGTGCCTCTGGTCATAGTGGCATTCCCCGCGAAGTACTTCGGCCTCGGGACGGGCAAGCGCCTGGCGTTCACGGCGATCCAGCTTGTCATGAAGCTCGCCTGGCTGCTGTACGTGATAAACTTCGGTGACCTCTCCGGGGTGTTCGCCGGGACATACGGTGGACAGGACATCTCCGTCGACATCCTGCTCAGGGGATTCCTGGTCCTGCTCTGTATCCCCGTGCCGATAAGGATCGCGATCGCGTACTGCGACTACCGCGACCACAGGGACACCGCCGCCGGCTTGGGCCCGGAGGACACCACCCGCGACGACGGCATCCGCGTCAAGGGGAAGTTCAGCTGAGCCTTCGAAACGCGTTCCTGGGCGGGGCCGCGCCCTTCTGCGCCCCGTCTTATATTTATATGGCTTCACGATGGAGCCTGGACCATGGCCGATTACAACCGCGACGACAGGAACGACGACAGGAAAGACCGCAGCTACGGGAAGAAGCCCTATGGGAGCCGCAGCTCCGGACAGCGTGGCGGAGGGTACGGCAAGGGGCCCCGCAGGGACTATGGTGACCGTCCTAGGAAGGACTATGGTGGAAAGCCCCGCAGGGACTACGGGGACAGGCCGAAGAGGGATTTCGGCGACAGGCCCGAGGGCCGTGAAGGCGGATACCAGCGCCATGAGAGGTCGGACAGGCCCCGCAGGGATTATGGGGACAGGCCGAAGAGGGACCACGGAGACCGTCCGAGAAGGGACTACGGGGACAGGCAGGACAGGGACCATGGAGACCGCCCCCGCAGAAACTACAATGACAAGCCCAGGAGGGACTTCGACGGCAAGCCCCGCAGGGACTACGGGGACAGGCCGAGGAGAGACTACGGAGACCGCCCCCGCAGGGACTATGGCGACCGCCCGAGAATGGATCACGGAGACAGGCCGAGGAGAGACTACGGAGACCGCCCGAAGAGGGACTACTCTGACAGGCACGGGGATTCCGCACCGTTCGTCGGCCAGGAGCCTGTGCAGGCGCCCGTCGCAGAGCAGGAGTACAAGCT
>CAVKKO010000019.1:4421-6700 GCA_963656905.1 Bacteroidaceae bacterium
CTGTTCAAGGGGATCGACTGCCAGGTCAACGGCCGCGACGACATCGCTCTGATCCTGTTCCTCCATGGAGCCGTGGGGATGAGCAAAGGATGCGAGAACAACGCCATCACGATGATGCGCGGCATGGACAAGGAGACGCTTGATTTGACCCGCGCCTCCATCGCCGACAAGTGCACCCCCCAGGCCATGGTGGAGTTCGACTACATCTGCCTGACCATGCGCCCGGACTCCGAGCGCAGGTTCCTCGACGGCATGTACGCCGACAGGGACCAGCATGCCATCTACTGCATGATGCGTCTGGAGCAGGTGGAGCCCGAAGATCCCGTGATCGAGGAGTTCGCATCCCATTACGACACCGAGCCCGAGAGGGTCACCGACGGGCTGATCTTCATGAAGAGGCGCATGGGCTCCGAGAAGGCCGAGCAGTGCATCAAGATGAACGAGCAGCGCAAGGCCCTCAGGCTCTCCATCCGCAACGTCTTCTCCAAGGCGGTCCGCGGGGACAAAGATGCGATGAAGAGGCTCGAGGAGCTCTCCGCCACGTTCCCCGAGGCCAGGTTCCTCAGCGGGTACGTCGATGCCATGGCCGACGGCGACGGCATCAGGTACCTCAGGGACGGCTACCACGACAACGCGAAGCTCATAGTGTCGATGTCTGCCGACATGGGGATATCCGACGAGCCTTTCGGGATGTTCCTGAAGGCCAAGAGGCTCCAGGCCGACAAGGAGGACTGGATCCGCTTCATGATCGATGCCGCCAAGGCGGGATCCGACGAGGCCATCGACGAGCTCAAGCCGGTCCAGAACCGCGCCGATGTCAAGAAGGCGTTCTCGTCCATCTACCTGGCGAGGGGAGACGCCGAGAATCTCGTCCGTGTATACGACGGCGAGGACTCGTACTATCTGGACGCCTACTGCGCCGGGGACCCCGACAAGATCGAAGCGGTCGGCAAGCTGATGAACGGCGAGAAGGAGATCGATTGGCTAAAGAAGAACTACAGGGACGGCGTCGAGGAGTGCAGGGACGCGCTGGTGGCCATGGCGGCCGACGAGTCCAGGCATTCCAAGCGCCTGATCTATGCCCTCCACGATGTTGGAGCGGACATGGACGCGGCCAAGCTGTGGTTCGCAATGGGGGACGATCCCACGATCCCTTCGTTCAAATGGCTCGGCAAGGTCTGCGACGACGATTCCGTGGAGGAGTACGTCCGCCGGCAGTTCGAGGAGCGCGGGGACCTGGAGACCTTCGAGGCGATATTCGTCGATGACGGGTACGTCAAGAAGGGCCAGTCCAAGGGGCGCGGAAGAGGCGGCCCCCGCGGCGGAAGAAGGTATTGAGCATTCACAAGCAGGGTCCGGAAGGGCCCTGCGCATTTTCATCGCGGAGTCCGACCCAATATTTTATCGTGGACGACCGACATCCTTCATCCATGGCAGAGCTAACGCAGCAGATGCTTGACGAGATGAAGAAACAGAGGATCTACTCCCTTGCGACCGCTTCCAAAGCCGGAGTCCCCAACGTTGTCCCGGTCGGGATGCTTTTCGTCGGAGAGGACAAGAAGATCTGGATCGTCGACAACTTCTTCAACAAGACCCTGGCCAACCTCCAGGAGAACCCTGTCGCATCGATCTACATCTGGAACCCCGAGGCGAAAGACTCCTTCCAGGTCAAAGGGAAGGTCACGATCGAGAACTCCGGCGCCGACTACGAGAAGGCAGTGTTCTTCGCCCACTCCAAGATGGAGGCGGCCCCTGCGAAGCACCTCATAAAGATGGACATCGACGAGGTCTACTTCGTCACGCCCGGCCCCAACGCCGGAAAGAAAGTCCAGTGAAACGGTTTCACCGAGGGGGACAAGCCCCCTCATTTTATCCTAAATCAGTCGTCGTCCTCTTCGGGCGACTTCACGAACTGCGGAGCGGCCGCCATTATAGCGGCCACAGGTACCAGAAGGAAGCAGGCCAGGTTCTGGCTCTCGTGGTAGAAGAACGCAGCGAGGAAGAACCCGACCAGGGCCCCTATGACAAGGGACTGCTTCACGACCGGCCTCATCATTCCACCTTTCTTCCGACCGCGTCCTCGGCGGCGGCGACCATCTTGTCGACGATCTCCCTCGCGCCTCCGACGTAGTTGGCGGGGTTCATCGTGTCTATTATCTCCTGCTCGGTGAGGATGCCCTTCAGGTCCTCCCTCTCCATGAGGACGTCCCTGAGGTGCCTGCCGGTGTCCTCGGCGACCATGGCGGAGCTGCGGATGATCTCGTGGGCGTCCTGCCTTC
>CAVKKO010000019.1:6759-23142 GCA_963656905.1 Bacteroidaceae bacterium
GCCTTCCGATGCCCTTCTCGGTGAGCTTCATCATCAGGGGCTCGGCCATGACCAGTCCCTTGGAGGACTCGATCACCTCGAGCATCCTGTCGCGGCGGACCTCCAGCCCGTCGAATACCCATGTCATCTTCTTGAGTATCTCGTCGAGGAGGATGAACACGTGGGGAAGGGTGAACCTCTCGGTGGACGAGTTGGAAAGGTCCCTCTCGTGCCACAGCACCTGGCTCTCGAATGTGGGAGTCACGAATCCGCGGATGACCCTTGCGAGCCCGCAGACGTTCTCGGAGTTCATGGGGTTCCTCTTCTGGGCCATGGTGGAGGACCCGACCTGCTTCTTCACGTCGAAGAACTCGGCGGCCTCCCCAATCTCGGACCTCTGGAGGTTCCTGACCTCCGTCCCGTACCTCTCGAGGGACGTGGCGATGTTGGCCATGAGGCAGATCGCCTCGGTGTACCTGTCGCGACCGACGACCTGCGTCGCTGCAGGCTCGTATGTCAGCCCGAGGTCCTTCATGACCCTCTTCTGGATCTCGAAGAAGTTCTTGCCGAGCGCCGCGCCTGTCCCGACGGCTCCCGCCATCTTCCCGGCGCAGACCCTGGGCATGGCCTCCTCCAGCCTCTCCTTGTGCCTGAGCATCTCCGCGATGTACCCTGCGATCTTGAACCCGAAAGTGATCGGGATGGCGAACTGCGCATGGGTCCTCCCGATCTCGAGGGTGTCCCTCTCCCTCTTGGCGATCTTGGCGAACGTGTAGATCATGTCGTCGACATCTTCCATGATGATCTCCATGGCGGCCTTGATCTGCAGGGCCGTGGCGGTGTCGACGATGTCGTTGGACGTTGCGCCGAGGTGCACGTACTTCCCGGCGTCCCCGTTGCACTTCTCAGTCATGGCCTTGACCATGGCCATGAGGTCGTGGCGGGTGTCCTTCTCTATCTCCTTGATCCTGTCGACGCTCACTATGTCCAAGCTGGCGACCCTGGTGATCTCGTCGGCGGCCTCCTGGGGGATGGTCCCGAGGGAGGCGTGGGCGCGTGCTAGGGCGGCTTCTACCAGCATCTGGTTCTGGATGCGGCTCTCCTCGCTGAAGACGGCCTTCATGTCGGCGCGTCCGTAGCGGTAGTCAAGGGGACAGACATTGCTCATGTTGATCGGATGCGCGATTGGTTGACGATATATAAGAGGTATCCCGAGCCGGAGCCTCCGGGACGGCCATTCCCGCCCGCTTCTCCGGCTTGCATCAGCAACTCCGAGAACTCTCACGGAAACCATTATAAAGAGGGTCTCGATAGGTGCAATCAGAGTGGGTCATGCTCTATAGCTCATGACCGAGTCGAATATTGAGTGTGGATTTATGGAAGATTTTGTGGAGGAAGTTCAGCAGCAGGATTCTCAGGAAGAGCAGGCGGCAGTGCAGGCAACAGAGGAAACGATGGATGCCGTCCCTTGCGAGGAGACTGCAGAGGTTTCCGAGGAGACCATCACGGCCCTTGAGGAGAAGCGCGACATCGTGAACGAGGATGCCGAGAAGCACAGGAAGCTCAGGGACGAGCTCAACAACCAGACCAAAGAGTGGAAAGCAAAGAGAGATGCTCTCAACGGTCAGGTCAGGGCCCTCGTCGACGAGGCCGGAAAGTGCAGGGAAGAGCGCGACTCGCTCAACCAGAAGGTAAGGGAGACGAAGGAGCTCAGGGACGAGTGGAACCAGAAGGTCACCGCCCTGAAAGAGCAGCTCGCCCCTTACAGGACTGAGAAATCCGACGAGAAGAACGAGGTTCCCGTCAAGCAGTTGAAGAAGCAGCTCCAGGATCTTGAGTACACCCAGATGACCAAGCAGCTCGGAAAGGACAAAGAGAACGAGATCGTCAAGCAGATCTCCGTCCTTGCCAAGCAGATCAAGGAGAGGGAGGCAGCCTACGAGCAGAACGACGAGATCAAAGAGCTCGTCGACCAGCTCAGGGCCGCCAAGGCCGAGGCAGAGGTCTACCACCACCAGGTCGCAGACTACGCCGAGAGGGCTCAGGCCGCTCACGATAAGATGATCGGCTTCTACGAGCAGGCCGACAGGCTCAGGAAGGAGGCCGACGCGGCACAGGCGAAGTTCGTCGAGTGCAAGCAGGCCGCCGACGAGGAGCACAAGAAGCACATCGAGCAGATCAAGTCCGTCCACGAGATGGACAAGGACGCATCCAGCTTCCGCAACAAGAAGAACTCTGTCCGCAAGAAGAAGTCGGACAACGAGGGCAAGAAGGAAGCCAAGGAGATCTTCGAGCGCTTCAAGGCCGGAGACAAGCTCTCCACCGAAGACCTCATGGCTCTCCAGAAGTCCGGGTACCTTTGAAACTTATTGGCAGGGGGCCAATCCCCTGCCTCATTCCCCTGTTTTTATACGATTCTTCGACGACTACGGCGCTTTTTGCCAATGTTTAAATATGTTCGATGCCGTAGACCGTATGCTGGGCAAGGTCAGGCTGTAGAGTGCATCCCATCCCTTCTTATAATCTGGCCTTTCCCCACACCTCTTCTGGATTCCGACCTTTCGGGACGATGTTTCTTATACGCGCGCGTAATCATTGTGCCGATAAGCCATGGTCTTGGAAGGATTGGGTAAATCCCTGAGGAATGTTTTCGGGAAGATCAGCAGCGCATCTTCGGTCGACGACGAGCTCATCAAGGAGATCTGCAAGGACCTTCAGCGCGCGCTCCTGGAAGCAGATGTCAACGTCAGGCTGGTCCTGGAGGTCACCGACAGGGTCAAGGACCGTGCCATGAACGAGCCTCCCGCCGCGGGCAGGAGCATGAAGGACCACATCTCCAGCATCATCCGCCAGGAGCTGGTCGCTCTCGTGAACAACGGGGAGGGCATCGCGCTGAAGCCCCAGACCATCATGATGGTCGGTCTGTACGGACAGGGTAAGACCACGACCACAGGCAAGCTCGCCCTCTACTTCACGAAGAAGGGCCTTTCCGTGGGGCTCATCGGAGCCGATGTATACAGGCCCGCAGCCCTGGACCAGCTGAAGCAGCTCGGCGAGAAAGTGGGCGTGGAGGTCTACGGAGAGCCCGGCCAGACCGATGCCGCGCTCATCGTGAAGAACGGGATGGCCCGCTTCAAGGACAAGAAGATCGTCATAATCGACACCTCCGGACGCCACGCGCTGGAGGACGACCTCATCGAGGAGATCAAGAGGATCGCCGATGTCGCCAAGCCGGACGAGAGGGTCCTCGTCCTGGACTCCCAGGTCGGGCAGCAGGCCGGGCCCCAGGCAGAGGCGTTCCACAATGCCGTCGGAGTCACCGGTGTCATCCTCACCAAGATGGACGGAACCGCCAAGGGAGGCGGCGCCATCTCCGCGATATCGAAGACCAATGCGAGGATCGTGTTCCTCGGAACAGGAGAGCACATCCGCGACCTGGAGGCCTTCGACCCCAACAAGTTCATAGCGAGGCTGCTGGGCATGGGAGACCTGTCGGGCCTGGTCCAGATGGCCGCCGAGGAGATTGACGACCAGGAGGCCATGGAAGCGGTCAGCAAGGCCATGATGTCCGGGCGCTTCAACCTCAACGACATGTACTACCAGATGGTGGCCATGGGCAAGATGGGGACCCTCCAGAAGCTCATGGGCATGCTGCCCGGCATGAGCGCCTACGAGGACAAGATCGACTACGAAGCTTCTCAGAAGAAGATCGCCGTCTTCCGCACGATCATGGACTCCATGACCAGCGAGGAGAAGGAGGACCCTTCCATAATCAAGGCGAAGAGGGTCGAGAGGATCGCCGCCGGAGCCGGCGTCACCACTCATGACGTCCGTGAGCTCCTGAAGCAGTACAACACCACCAAGAAGACGATGGCATCCTTCGGAAAGGACCGCAAGGTCCGCAAGCAGATGATGAAGCAGATGGCCGGCGTCGACCTGGACAGCATCAAAGAGCTGCAGGGATCCGAATGAGGTACTTCGTCATCACGGGCCACAGGGCCGTCACCACGGGGAGGTTCAAGCTGGACGACATCGCGGGGGGCGCCGGGAGGCTGGACATCCTGTGCAGATGCGTCAACTCCGCCTTCTTCCTGAGCCATGACCTCCGCAAGGACGCTGAGATCTACCTGTGCCTGATGGGCGAGGGGGACGCCCCCAAGACCGTGATATTCAAAGGGGACGAGCTCAGGTACCTGAACCCCGACGAGAGGAGCACCGCTTCGCTGATACGCAACGCTCTGATCAAGCCCGTGGGCGCCGACGAGGAGGTCAAGTCCTCCCCCGGAGTCTACGTCACCCGCATGCCTTTCACCGAGGTGCTGAGGAAGCTCTCCGGCAAGGGCAGCTTCGTCTACCTGAAGGAGGACGGCGAGGACTGCAGGGCGTTCGATTTCCCTTCCAATCCCATTTTCATCCTTGGGGACAACCGCGACCTCACGGAAGAGGAGGAGCAGGCCCTCCTGGGCTACGGCCCGGACAAGATCTGCATCGGGCCCAGGAGCCTGCACGCAGACCATTGCATGATCGTCGTGCAGAACGAGCTGGACCGCAGGGAGGCATGAGATGGCAGAAAACATCGAGAAGATCCCGCAGCACAGGCACTGCGTCAACTGCGGGAAGGCGTTCGTGGGCGAAGGAAGGTTCTGCTCGCAGCAATGCAAGGACACCGCCGGAGACGAGGTCAAGGGCAAGCTCCGCAAGCTCGGGCTCATCTGGGTGGCGATCGTGGTCGTCACGGTCATCCTGGTGTTCGGTGCCCTATGACCGTAGCTGTCGCAGGGACGTTCGACGTCCTCCATGACGGGCACAAGGCCCTCCTGGAAAGGGCGTTCTCCTTCGGGGAGCATGTCGTCATCGGATTGACATCCGATTCCATGGCATCGGGCTCCAGAGGGGCCTCCGTCCCGTTCCATCTCAGGAAGGCGGGGCTGGAGCAGTACCTGGAGAACCGCTCCGATTACGAGATATTCGAGATTGAGGACATGTACGGCCCCGACGACAAGATGGACTCGGTGTCCGTCCTTGTGGTCTCCGAGGAGACCGCGGCCAACGGCGAGAAGCTCAACGACCGTCGCATCTCCCGCGGGCTCCCTCCCATGGAGCTCAGCATAGTCCCGCTTCTGATGGCTGACGACGGCGGGAAGATCAGCGCATCCATGATCCTGGAAGGCGCTTACGGACGTTCTGGGCACATAAGGGTGCCCGATATCGCAGTGGGGTCCGTGAACCCCGTGAAGGTCGAGGCCGTGCGCTCGGTGATGGAGAGGATCTACGGAGAAGTCCGCATAACCGCGGTCGATGCTCCCAGCGGGGTGCCTCCCCAGCCCTTCGGCGACCAGACCCATCAAGGCTCCCTGAACCGTGCGCGTTCCGCGCTGGGGAGCCACGACATGGCCGTCGGCATCGAGGCAGGCGTGTTCGAGATGCTCGACGGATTGTACGATATACAGCATTGCAGCATCGTCAGCTCCGACGGCCGGGAGACCTACGGCCAGGGCTCCGGGTTCAGGTATCCCGATGCGATAGCGGAAGAGGTCCGCGGTGGAATGACCGTGGGCGATGCAATAAAGAAGGTCTACGGCGACAGGGACATCGGCCGCAGGCAGGGGGCAATCGGGCTCCTGAGCCGCGGGCTGCTCGACAGGAAGACGCTGACGGAGCAGTCCGTCATGGCGGCGATGATCCCGAGGCTCAGCGGGTGAGCAACATGTTCTACAGGCAGAAGATATCCTCCGGCTCCAAATACCAGACCGACGAATCCAAGATGACCGGCAAGGCGGTCCACGTGATCATCCCCGTGGACATCGAGGAGCTGAAAGAGGTCGTCAGGGTCAACAACTTCAAGGGCAACCCGATCACCGTCTCCGCCATGCGCACCGGCGTCTGCGGAGGCGCTGTCGCACTGGAGGGGGATGTTCTCTCCCTGGAGCGCCTGAAGGGCGTCACCGGCGTCGGCAAGGACGAGAGGGGGTACTTCATCAGGGTGCTCCCGTGCACCACCCTGGACGAGATCGACAGGGTGTTGAGGAGCAAGGACTTCTCCAAGCTCACGGACATCACGGAAGGTGCCAAGGAGGCATTGGCATCCGAGCCCCAGAGCTACTTCTACCCTGTGGACCCCACCGAGATGGGCGGGTCCATCGGAGGGAACATCGCATGCAACTCCTCCGGACCGAGGACTTACCGTTACGGCCCCACCCGCGATTGGGTCAGGAGGCTGATGGTGGTCCTGCCGGAAGGGCAGGCGATAGACATAACGAGAGGACAGGTCAAGGCCGAAGGCAGGCGTTTCTGCATCCCGGCGGGCCGTGCCTTCTACTCCTTCGACATCCCTTCTTACGATTACAATGACGGCGTGAAGAACGCCACCGGACCCATGTTCCATGAGGGGATGGACCTGGTGGACCTGTTCATAGGCTCGGAGGGGATCTTCGGCATCGTCGCCGAAGCGGACATCTACCTGGCGCCGAGGCATCCGCTGGTCTCCAACATAGTGTTCTTCCCTTCTGACGCCGACTGCCTGGCGGCGGTCCGCGACATCCGCTCCGACGACATCGTCGACCCCGAGTTCCTGGAGTACATGGACGGGAAGTCCCTGGACCTGCTGAGGAACGTGATGGCCTCCGACCCTGCGCTGATAAGGGCCCCGGCCATCCCCGAGGATGCGGGCTCCGCCCTGTTCTTCGACCTGCAGGACACAGGCGACATGGACCCGGTCTACCGGAGGGTCCGCGAGATCGTCGAGAAGCACGGGGCATCCTTCGATTCCTCATGGTGCGGCCACGAGGACCAGGACAGGGCCAGGATGAGGTCTCTGAGGCACGCCATCCCCGCTTCGATATTCGAGTACGTCGCATCCCTCAAAGGCAAGATGCCCGGGATACACAAGATGGGCACGGACATGTCCGTCCCCGACGAGGCTGCCGATGAGATGATGTCCTACTACTCCGAGCAGCTGGACGCGGCCGGGCTGGAATACGTCATATTCGGCCACATCGGGAACAACCATCCCCATGTGGAGATCATACTGAAGTCCATGGAGGACTTCGAGAAAGCGAAGGAGGTCTACTCCAGGTTCGCGGAGAAGGCCGTGGAGCTCGGGGGGTCCCCCAGCGCCGAGCACGGCATCGGGAAGATCAAGACCGGCTACATGGAGCTCATGTACGGTCCGGAGGGCGTCGAGAGGATCCGCAGGATGAAGGCCGTCCTGGACCCGAAGGACATCCTCTGCAGAGGCAACCTTACGGGGTGATCGGATGAAGTTCCTGGTAGCTGTTAAGCAGGTCCCGAGCACGGACGATGTGCAGATAGACGAGAACGGCTCCCTGAGGCGCGAAGGCGTGCCCTCTGTACTCAATCCTTATGACGAGCTCGCTCTGAGGTCGGTCCTGGAGCTGATGCAGGGCGGCGATTCCGTTTCAGTCGTGACCATGGGCCCTCCCCAGGCGGGATCCGCTCTGCGCAGATGCCTCGAGCTGGGCGCGGACGAGGCTTTCCTCATCACGAGCAGGGACTTCGCCGGCGCGGACACCTGGGCCACATCCCGTGTGCTTGCAGCTTTCATCTCCCGCTATGCCTGCGATGCCGACCTGATCGTGTTCGGAAGGCAGGCAACCGACGGGGACACGGGACAGGTGCCCTACCAGACCGCAGGGATGCTGGACGTGCAGCAGTTCGCCTACGTGACCGGCCTCAAGATCGCGGAAGACGGGTTCGAGGCGGTGCAGGACTATTCAGACCGTATCAGGACCGTCAAGGTCCCGAGGGGGTCTGTGGTCGCGTTCGCCAACGCGGACCCCAACGGAACGTTCCCGACCGTGTCGGGATGGCTGTCTGCCCGCGGAAAGGAGATAACGACGGTCGACAGAGTGGCCCTCGGGCTGGGGCTGTACTCCGTGGGGCTGAAAGGCTCCAAGACGAAGATCGTCTCCACAGAGAGGATATCCACGGCAAGGCGCAACCGCAAGGTGGAGATCAACGACCCTGCTTACGCAGCGGAGTTCATCATCGGACAGCTGGAGGGGTCCTGATGGGAGAATGCTCAGGTGGATCCTGCTCCTCATGCTCCGCAGACCCCGACAGGCTGCCTCCCGGCCTGCTCAAGGTCTACAACCTCAACCAGTCCGTAGCCGACGGAGTCCTGGTGTGGATCGAGACGGAGGGTGACGGCACACGCGTCAGCGATGTCTCCGCCGAGCTCATCTCGGCGGCCAGGAAGCTCACGGAAGGCAGGGTGTTCGGTGCGGTGTTCGGAGGCAACGGCCTCAAGGACCTTTACCCGGAGATCTTCGGATACGGGGTCGAGACGCTGTACCACATCCGCGACCAGTCGGCTTACAGCCCTGAATCTTATGCTTCATCCCTTGCCAAAGTCGCCGAGAGGATTTCGCCTGCGCTCATCCTGATAGGCGCAACGCCCGGGGGAAGGGAGCTCGCTCCACGTCTCGCATCAATGCTCGATGCGGGCCTCACCGCGGACTGCACGGGCCTCCGCGCCGAGGGCAGGGACGTGGTCATGACCCGTCCCGCTTTCGGAGGGACCATGATGGCCGACATCCAGTGCATCGGATACCCGCAGATGGCCACTGTCAGGCCGGGGACCTTCCCGAGACCTGAGAGGTCCGAGGGACAGGGCACAGTGATATACTGGCAGCCCGAGGCCTCCTGCGCCAAGGAGATAATCTCCGAGATCGCCTCTGAGGAATCCGGAAAGGACATCCGCGATGCGAAGATCCTCATCTCCCTCGGAGAGGGCATCAAGGAGAGGGCGCTGATCGACGTCGCCGAATCCGTAGCGTCGAAGGTCGGCGGCATGGTCTCATGCTCCCGCGCCCTCGTCGAGAAGGGATGGATGCCCAGGAGCCGCCAGGTCGGCATGTCCGGAAGGACCGTCGCTCCCGACGTGTACATAGCGTTCGGCATATCCGGCGCGGTGCAGCACATCGCAGGGATGTCGAAGGCGAAGAAGGTGATCGTCGTGAACAACGATCCCGATGCCCCGATACACCATTGCGCCGACCTCAGCCTGATAACGGACGCCGGCGCGGTGCTCAGGGAAATGGACAAGTCATTGTGACTTCTTGAACTTGGAAAGGGCGCACTCGACGACCTTGTCCACATGCCCGGCGACCTTCACGTTGCGCCAGACCTGCTCGATCCTGCCGTCCTTCCCGACAAGGAATGTGGACCTGATCGTGCCCACGGTCTCCTTGCCGTACATCTTCTTGGGCCCCCAGGCCCCGACCTTCTCCATCAGGACGTGGTCGGGGTCGCTGAGCAGCTTGACCTTGAGCTGGTTGCTGTCCATGAACTTCCTATGCGAAGCAGATGAGTCCTTGCTCACTCCGATGACCGCTATGTTGCGCATCATCAGCTTGGGCACGTTGGCGGTGAACTCCACGGCCTCGGTTGTGCACCCGGGGGTGCTGTCTTTGGAGTAGAAGTACACGATGTACCTCAGGCCCTCCAGCAGGCTGCTGTCGAACATCTCGCCGTTCTCGTCTGCAAGGACGAACTCAGGGAACCTGTCTCCGACTTCCATGTGAACCACTCAGAACAGGGTGCCTTTCTTCTTCTCCACGATGGGAGCGAGGTCGAGCTCGACGAACATGATAGGGTGGGTCATCTCGTAACCGACGACGACGGACGGAGCCATCTCTCCGAAGAAGCCTATCTCCTTGCCGTCCATCATGATCCTGGCGCCCCTTCCGGGGATGAACGTGGTCAGGTCGCAGGGCTCCAGGGAGTACTGGACCCCCATCTCCCTGAGGACGGACTCGGTGATGGACTTGATGGAGGTGAACGACGTCTTGGAGGAGGTCTCCATGGCGCAGAGCCTGGGCCGGGTGAGGTCGTCCCTCACCACGTTGCCGATCTCGAAGATCCTCTGGGGCAGGTCCCTGTGCTTGTTGTGCCTCAGGATCCTGACAAGGCTCGGCGTGAGGTAGGGCCTCAGGCAGGTGTGGTCCTCGGTGATCGGATTGAGCACCTTGACCACTTCGACTTCGGGGAGCCCGGATATGCCGAACTCGTCCCTCTCGTTGCTCAGGGTCAGGGTGGTCACCTCGGTGAACCCGAGGCCGATCATGACATCCCTCAGGTCCTCGGACATGGATGTGAGCGGAAGCAGGCCTCCGGTGGTCTGGACCAGGCTGTATGGGCCGCCGTAGCGCTCGAACCCGTATCCGGTGGCGACGTCCTCGTAGATGTCCACGTCGTGCATGATGTCCAATCTCACGGCAGGAATGGTCACTCTGACATTGTCTCCCTCTGCGACGGCATCCATGCCCATCCTCTTCAGGCACTCGACGGTGCCATCGGGGCCAAGTTCGACTCCAAGGAATTTGTCGCACTCGGAAGCGGATATGGTCCTGACGGAAGGCGAGAGGTCGGGGGACCTGAAGGTCTCTCCGGAATCGTGCATGATGACCGATTCGATCTTCCCTCCGCGCTCGGCGAGGGCGGTGGCGACGATGTCCAATGCTCCTTTGACAGCCTTCCTGTCGTTTCCGGTGACATCGATGAAGAGGTCGTGCTTCCCTGTGGTGACGGTGGTGAGCACGCCGTTGATGATAGGCGGGAAAGAGAGGACTGCGCCGTCCCTGTCCAGGATCACGGGGTACTCCTTCATCCCGTCCAGGAGGTGGGCGTAGGCTTTCCCCTTCTCGTTCTTGACGAGGATCTCGGAGAGGTCCATCTCCTCGTCCATGGCCAGGGGCACGAACCTGATGGAACGGGGCTCCGCCAGCCTGTAAGTGAACGGAGGCCTGATCTTGGACAGGTCGTGTATGCCTATGGCGAGCTTGCTCCTCTTCCTCCCGATGGTGATGTGGAGCTTCTCCTGGAGCTCCATGAGGGACTTGAGGAAGTCGTCGGAGACATCAACGTCCCTGACGATGCCGCAGAGGAACCAGGGGCGGACAGCCTTCACGCTGTCGTCCACGAAGACCTCCACGTCGGACTGGCCAACTTCATAGCTCTCCATGCCCGGCTTCAGGTCCAGGAACGCGCGCAGCGCTCTGGCGAGGCCCTCGACGCTGTAGAGATCCGGGCGGTCCGGGAAGAACTCCACCGACATCTCGTCGGTCTCGCCTTCGGTCTCGTGCATGTCGGCCCCGATCATGGGGATCCTGCTGACCAGCACGTCCTGGGGGACCTTCTCCCCCAGCATGGTGCACAGGTCGCTGTACTTGAAGTTGATTACAGGCATATCTGCGCAATCTCGGAAGCCCTATTAATATGCGCGCGCGGGACTCATCTGCCCAGCGCGGCATGGGCGCTTCCCAGCTGGCCCGCGGCCTGCGCGGCCAATGTGGAGAGCTCTCCGGCCAGTACGGTGACCGCGACGATCTCGGCGAGCTTGCGTGCTTTCCCTTCGCCCTCGCATCCGATCATCCTGAGGGCCTCCTTCTGGCAGGGCAGCCTGGTGCCTCCGCCGACGGTGCCCACTTCGACCGCGGGCATCCTGACGGATATGTACAGGTCCCCGTCCACGTCCTCGCAGGAGGTGACGGTCATGCTCGCCCCGACCACCTGGGCGGGGTCCTGCCCGGTGGCGATGTAGAGAGCGGCGACCATGTTGGCCGCGTGGGCGTTTGCGCCGAGGGTCCCTGCAAGGATGCTTCCCATGAGGTTCTTCCTGTAGTTGACCTCCGCGACCGCCGCGGATGTGGTGTGGAGCTTCTTCTCCACAAGCTCCCTGGGAACAAGGGCCTCCGCGATGACTGTCTTTCCCCTTCCGTTGATCATGTTGATGGCTGCCGGCTTCTTGTCCGAGCACATGTTGCCGGAAACGGAGATCATGACCGCTCCGGTCTCCTTCTCGATGAGGCGGCAGACTGCCTCGGACGCTATGGTGGCCATGTTCATCCCCATGGCGTCGCCGGTCTCGAAGGCGAACCTGAGATACAGGCTCATCCCGTCGGGGTACATGTCTATCCTGGACAGCTTCCCGTGGCTGGTGGTGCCGGAGACGGCCTCGTCGATCCTCCCGCGGTTGCCATCGATCCACGACATGACCTCTTTCGCATGGGCGATGCCCTTGACCCTCAGGACGGGCGCGCGGGTCATGGCGTCCGCGGTGACCATTGTCCTGGACCCTCCGGACGCTGTTATGACGGACATCCCTCTGGAGATCGAGGCGATGAGCGCGCCTTCCGTGGTCGCCAGGGGAACTAGGAAGTCGCCAGCGGCGTACTCCCCTTCGATCCTGACCGGGCCGGCGTATCCCAGCGGCACCTGCGTCGCGCCGATCATGTTCTCCACGTTCTTCGATGCCGCCTCGGGCTCGAAAGCGTACTTGGAGATCGTGTCGAGCGATGCTCCAGTGAATTCCTCTGCCGCCTTGCGGCGCTCCTCGACATCGGCCGCGCTGTGCCCGCGGTTCTTCAGTCCGGTCTGGTCTGCCATGGACCGCCATATCCCAACAGACATAAAGATTGGTCGATGGGGGCTCGGTTCCCGCAATCTCCTTTTTCTATCCGATGCCTGTTACTCTTAGAGGAGATCCGTGGGATGACCGGCAGGCTTGACGACCTAAACGAGATCATCGACAAGGCGGCCGACAGGCTGCCCAGCAACAGGGAGCCGTCCAAGGAGAGGGACGAGTTCGGCAGGAAGCTGCTCAAGGCGTTTCCTTACTTCGTCGTCATGTGCATCTTCCTTTGGACGTTCGTCATCTTCCTGCAGGGGGTCTTCACATTCTCCAGGCTGATAGAGGTCCTGTGCCTGGTGTTCGTCACCGGCTTCGCGATCCTGGGCGTGCCATGCACGTACTACTCGGACAGGGGGGTGTTCAGCATGTGGGCGGTGTTCGCGTTCACCGTCCTGATGACATGCATCCTGTGGATAGCAGGCAAGCTCATGGGCCAGGTGTACTACGAGGACGCCGTCTCGGGGGTGCTGTTGTATCTCGGCATAAGCCTCCCCGCCAACATCGAGTTTGTCCTGGGGTTCCTGGCGGTTCTGTGCGTCCTGTTCTTCACGTCCCTCGGGGTCATCTCGGTGGTGTGCGCCTACATGAAGCGCTACATCCCGGACGTGTTCCTGGCGATGCAGAAGCATGCCGACATGGGGGCCAGGGGCAAGTCCGAGAAGTTCTTCATGGTGCCGGAGATCATCGACGTGAAGGAGGTCATAGTCGAGCCCGTGAAGAACCCTCATAAGTTCGATTTCAGGGCCAGCCTGAGCATATCTCTGTACATGTTCCTGCTCGGGCTGATGATATCCTCTTACATCTTCCTCAATCCGCTGCTGATCAACGTGCTGGGCTGGAGGACCATGCTGGCCATCATGCTGATGCTGTCCATGTTCACCCCTGCGCTGCTCCTGCCGTGGCAGATTGTCCGCGGAGTCGGAGCGAAGGTCAGCTCCGATGCGCCCCGCGACTACTACCTGTGGAAAGGCGCCAAGAGCAGGCTGTTCTCCACATTCGCGACCCTGGGAGCGTTCATGATGATGCTGATCCTGTCCCTGTACCTCGGAAACAACGTCCTGGACATCGTCAACGTGTACCTGTCTTTCCTCGTCCCGCTGCTGGTCATATCCCTGACATACGGGGCGCTGTATACCAACAGCTTCCACGAGCAGGTCCGCGACTCCATATGCGGGTCTTACAACGAGAGGAAGAAGGAAAGCGGGAAGATCTGAGGTCCGAGGACCCGTCGCGATTGTAGGTAGGAGGAAAATAGCGAGGCTGTTGCCGAAATCTTCCCGTAACGCCGATTATCTCATCATATATAAAAGAAAGCTGGCCTCCGTTCGACAAATGCACAGAACGGGGCCGTTTTTGAGATCATTCTGAGCAGTCCTGCTTCTTTTTCTTGTCCTTCTTCATCCTGTAGGTCTTCGTCAGCACCAGGACGATGGCGAGCGTGGCCAATGGGATGATAGCATCCGTGACGTCTCCCAGGAGCCAATAGGCCGCTATCAGTCCGATGATCCCGACGATCCCGAACCTTTTCAGGATCCCTCCGGCCCCCATAAGGACCATGAACCCGATCAGGACCAGCCAGATCAGGATGTTCACTATGACGTCCGATGACAGCGTCAGGAAGGTGGTGTCGCCCACGATGTCGACGATGTAGCCTGAGATGTACCTGTTCACGACCACGGGCACGATGACCACGAGGACAATCGTGAGCACCAGGCCTGCGATGAAAGATTTGATGCCGCTTTTGATTCCCATCGGTCCTGCGTATCACCAGGCTGCTCATAATGATAGCGCAGGGGCTCTCGGCGGGTCTTTATAAGCCGATGACATGAGGGCGGACATGGCAGACGCGGCTTACGAGGCGATGAGCAAGGCGAAGAGGCAGAAGGACAGCGGCAACCCCAACGGAGCCGTGGACACCCTGGAGGCCTATCTCGCCACCGACCCCCACAACATCCCGCCGAGGATGCTGCTGGCGGACATCATCATCCACGACCTCAAGGACCTGCGCTACGGCCTGATGCAGCTCGACGTGGTCCTGGACATCGACCCCGAGAACGTCGATGCGATGAAGGCGCTGGTCACAGTCCTCGCACAGAACAAGAAGGACAACGAGGAGAGCGACGAGCTCTTCAGGAAGATCATCGCCCTGCAGCCTTCCGCCGAGATCTACAACGAGTACGCCAAGTTCCTCCGCCATCAGATGACAGACTTCAAGCGCTCGGCAGAGTTCTACGAGAAGGCCATCGCCTGCGACCCCAAGAAGTACGACTACCATCTGAACTACTCGGTCCTGCTTCTGAACGACCTAAAGGACTGGCAGAAGGCCAAGCAGGAGATGGAGATCCTCCTGGACATGAGGCCAGGGGACCTGAACGTCCGCAAGAACTACGACAGGCTCATGGAGAAGAAGTTCGACAGGAACGGGAATCCCAAGAAGAGCCTGTTCGGAAAGAAGCGATGATGTTCGAAGAATATACATTCTTAATCACTTTTGTAAAACCCTTTTTATACGCACGTCCTTCGTTGTGCTTGGAGGAACACAATGGAAGACAACAACGTCTGCTGTCAACACATGCCCCTCATCAACGATGAGGCGCCTGCCTTCCGTGCGAACACCACCCAGGGAGAGATAGACTTCCCTGCCGACTACAAAGGGAAATGGGTCATCCTCTTTTCCCACCCCGCGGATTTCACGCCGGTCTGCACGACCGAGTTCATGACATTCGCATCGATGATGGACGAGTTCAAGGCCATGAACACGGAGCTTGTGGGCCTGTCGATAGATTCGATGTACTCCCACATAGCCTGGCTGAGGCTGATGCAGACCATAACATGGAACGGCATCAAGGAGCCCGAGGTCACGTTCCCCGTGATAGAGGACATCAGCATGAACGTCGCCAAGAAATACGGGATGGTGCAGCCCAACGTCTCCACGACCCAGGCCGTGCGCTCCGTGTTCTTCATAGACCCCAACAGCAAGATACGCGCGATCATCTACTACCCCCAGTCCCTGGGAAGGAACTTCGACGAGATCAAGAGGGTCATCCAGGCCCTTCAGACCGCCGACGCCCAGAACGTCGCCACTCCGGCGAACTGGAGGCCCGGGGACGATGTCATCCTCCCCACGCCGGGATCCTGCGGGACTGCGAAAGAGCGCGTGGAGACGCCCGATGAGAATGTGAAGTGCATCGACTGGTTCCTGTGCTTCAAGCCGGACGCCAACGCCGAGCCCAAGCCGAAGCCCAAGAGGAAAACCTCCAAGCCGAAGGCGGAGCAGTGAGCACATAAACGCCGGGGCCCGTCCCCGGCTCTTCTATCCACGGAGGTCAGGAGATGGCCGAGCGCCCTTGCAGGGACGAGGTCCTGCACAGCCTGCAGATGATCATCGAGGCCTGCGATTCCGTCATCTGGCGCACCGCTCGCGCATGCGGGTCCAGGATGATGTCCGACGAGTCTTTCCTGACGGCCTCCGCGATGGACTTCCATGTCATCGGCTATCACGCGGGAATATTGCCGCAGGACGTCCGCAGGGGCTCTGATGCACTGGAAGATGCATACGGCTTCAGGCGCAGGATGGCAGAAGGGTACGGCCTCCTCTCGGAGGAGAGGGAATACCTGAAGCGCGCAGTGTCGAAGGATGTCTACCTGATCCGCGATCACTGTCTGAAGTCCATGAGGAGGATCCTGAAGCTCTTTCGAACGGGCCGGGTCGACCGACAACCGCCGACTGCCCTCCGCTAAAAGATATTGTAGGGTTTAGGATATATAAAAAATAATTATCAGACCTTAACAAAAATAACGGCGTTAAAAAACCTTTTATACGTGCCTGCCAGATTCTCCACCCAGAGGTCTTAATCATGGAATTCAAAGGATCCAAAACCGAGGCGAACCTGCAGACCGCTTTCGCAGGCGAGTCCATGGCCAGGAACAAATACACATACTACGCGTCCCAGGCCAAGAAGGAAGGCTAC
>CAVKKO010000020.1:0-22089 GCA_963656905.1 Bacteroidaceae bacterium
CTTGGCGACCTCGACGATCATCTTGGCGGCGGGGTGCTGGACATCGATCTCCTTCAGGATGGTCACGCCGTCGTTGGTGATGACGACATCGCCGATGGTGTTGACGAGCATCTTGTCCATTCCCTTGGGTCCGAGCGTGGACCTGACTGCATCGGCGACGGCCTTGGCGGCGGCGATGTTGTTGAACTGGGCTTCTTTGTCTTTGCTCCTCTCCGTGCCCTCTTTGAGCACGATTACGGGCTGGTTTCCATTTCCGTACATAGGATGCACTCCTTTTACTGAGGGTACTATAATTTAGAACTTCTATATAAACCTGACTTATCAAGCCCTATGCCTTCCAGAAGGCTGGGTTCAGAACTTGCCGGAGACCGTCAGGCCGAACATGCCGTCCATGGAATCGAACAGCCTGCGCGATTGAGGGGAGGCGCAGATGCCCCGCCTCCTGAGAATGGAATCGTCCACGTTGCGCAGGTTCAGGGGGTCGTGGAAGACCATCGTGGCCCCGGTATCCGCGATCCTGCGGAGCATCTCCTCCTCCCTCCCTTGGATGAGGTTGGTGGTGGGCGCGATCAGCGCATAGGCCCTTATCCCCTCTTCGACGAGCCCTCTCAGCGCATCGAACCTCTTCTGAGGGACGGGCGCTCCGGGCTCCATCATCAGCGAGGACCTGTCGTCCAGAGTCGTGATCGTGATGCCCACGATCGCATCCATGTCCTTCAGGATCCCGATGTCCCTGAGGACCAGGTCCGATTTCGTGTGTATATGGACGGGCATGCCCTTGTCCCTCAGGACCTCCAGGCACATCATGGACAGCCTGAACCTGGCCTCAGCAGGCTGGTAAGGGTCGGTGACGGTCCCAAGGCCTATCGTCCCCTCTACGCTCTGCACCTCCCTGTAGAGGCGCTCGGGGATGTTCCTCTTGACCCTGACGACCCTCCATCTGGACAGGTCGGAATGGGTCACTCCGGGGCCGTAGCAGTAGATGCAGCCGTGCTCGCATCCGCTGTAGGGGTTCAGAGCATAGTCTATGCCGGGAAGGCCGGAAGGGGACAGGGCCTTGGTGCAGTCGACGTACTCGAAATCGCCGTCCCATTCGCCTTTCTCTGACATGAAGTCCAGGAGGTTCGATTCAATAGTAGTCATCTATCCTCCTCTGGACCATCCAGTCCCTCATGACGCCGGAATTGGCGATCCAGGTGCCGCGCTTTATGTCCATGACCTTCTCCACATGCCCCAGGGCCTGGTCCAGGCTCTCGTACAGGAACGGCTTGGTGGACAGCGCCATGCGCACGTTCTCCCTGACGTTCCACACACCCACGGGCATGATGTATCCCGGATGGGCCTCCCTCATTATGACCGCTCCCGCGGTCTTGTGCTCTTTCATCAGGAGCTCGTTGACTGCCATGCGGGACGCGTAGTAGCATCCGCCGATGTGGGCGTATTCCGTCCTGCCGTCGAAGAACTCGCAGTCGGAGATGATCTCCACGTCCTTGCCCATGGGGTTCCAGGACGTGTTGGGGTACCATGCCTCGATGAGCTCGAACCTCCATGTGCAGGGCATGAGCATGACGATCCACCTGTTGTCCAGCTGCTCCCACTGGTAGATCCTGAACTCGCCGATGGGCTCGTTGAACTTCGTGGTCTTGAGCATGTACTTGCCGATGATGTCATCTACCGCAGTAATGCTCCATCTGGTGGGGACGAAGCGGCGGTTCTTCCCTATCCCCATGGTCCCGACCGAGAACGCCTTCTCTATCTCGGATATCAGCGTGCCGTTGTTGTACGCCGCCACTACTGCGTCGACTGCTTTCATGTCGGTGTCGTAGAAGCTCTTCTCCAGGTTCCTCTCGAACCTGCCGTTGCCCTTCCTCATGCTCTCCATGCGTGCCGATGGGCCGAAGGGCTGGACCTCGTCGTCCAGGACCAGCCTGCCCTTGGGCTTCTGCGTGAACTTCGTCTCCAGGTCGACCGGCTTCTCGGACAGCGCGAGCTCCTGCACGTCGTCCACTATCCTTCCGGACTTGGCGAAGTCGGTGGCATCGATCCTGTACTTGCCGCGTACCAGCCTGAACCTGAAGTCCACGATCTCCTGGATGCTCTTTCCCATCCACATCTCCGGACGGTCCATGACCGTGGTGTCGCCGTATTCCGGCGGGAGCAGCGGGCCGATGTCGACTTTGGGATATCCGTAGCGGCCGACGAAGACAGAAGGAGGAGACGAACCGCCGAGGTCCTTCATGTCTATCAGGGGCTTGGCCCTCTGCTGGGAGTAGAACTTCATCATCAGGGGGCAGCGGTCCTTTCCGCAGAGCCTGTGCGCTCCTTTGCATATTACGCACAGCCCGTTCTTGACGACGCTGCCGCTGTCCCCGATGTCGTCGAAGGGAGATGCTGGCAGGGACATGTGGCCTCACAAGGATCAGAATCGAAGGTTGAAGCAGAAGTCAGACGGGTATTAACCGTTGCAAGGGGCTGACTTCCGCTTTAATCACGTTAGGCACGCAGTTGATATTAAAGTTTCCACTTGCGCGGGCTTGAGGCATGTTTTCGAAGGTCATAAAATGTCTGAATGCGTACATTCGAACGATTGTCAGACAACTGATGTCAGATACGGACCTCTTTCAGGACCAGCTCGGAGCCGAAGAGCTTCAGGAAGTCGTTGCGGAGCTTGTCCATGCTCCAGAGCTCCATGCTGAGGTCCTGGTCGGAGTCCAGCTCGAGCATCGTGCAGCCTGACATCTCGCGCAGATGGATCGCCTTGACGGCGCCGTTCCTGTGCCTGTCGGAGACATCCGCCATCCGGAGGAACATCGCGCAACGGCGGATGGAGAGGGCGGTCTCCGGAGGAAGGCCGGCCAGGCTGGAGTCCTTGGCGCCTGGGAACTTCTTGTGATGGAACCTGACCATAAGCCCCATGGCATGGATCTCGTCTATGCTGAACCCCACCAGGTCGGCGTTCTCTATTATCATCTGCGAGAGGTAGTTGTGGTCGTTGTAGCTTATCAGCTCGCCGATGTCGTGGAGGAGCGATGCGCAGGACAGGAGGTTCCTGAACCCGTCGCCCATCTCATGCAGCTCGAGATCCTTCGACTGGTCGAAGAGAAGCAGTGCGTTCCTCCTGACGTTCTCGGCGTGGGCCTCGTCGTAGGAGCACCTGTGGGCCAGCGCCCTGACTGAGGCTTCCCTCGTGTTGAACGCCCCGAATCCCGAGGTCAGCATGTGGTCCAGCTGCATGCCCTGCTTCAGGCCGCTGGTGCTGATCTCCACCCTCTCGATCCCGAACTGCGACATCAGCTCCTCGGCGACGGCTCCGCCGCCGATTATGATGTCCACCCTGTTCTTCCCCAGCCCCGGGACGGACCTGCGGGAATCGGCGTCCATGGACCTCATCATCTTCATCGCATCGACGAGCTCGGAGCGCAGGAAATAAGAGGAGTCCTTGTCGCCCCTGCGGGCGGCGCAGATCTCGGCCAGGGCGATCATCGTTCCCGAGGATCCGATCGCCTTCCTGAATCCGATTGTACGGACCTTGTTGACCGCATGGTACGAGGAGAGGTCGACCTTCCTCAGCATGTAGTCGTAATCCTCATCGGACACCTTTGCGGTGCAGTCGATGCCGAGGCCGTATGCGTACCTGACAGCGCCCATGGACAGGCTGTCCAGGAAGAGATCCTCTCCCTTGTCGCGGATGGCCAGCTCGGTGCTTCCTCCTCCGATGTCGATGACTATGGACCTCTCCTGCGGCCCGTGGACCCCGAACACTCCAAGGGATATCAGCCTGGCCTCTTCGGTGCCGGGTATGACCTTCACCTCTAGCCCCGGATCCTTGGAGATGGCCTTGAGCAGGTCGTCCCTGTTGACGGCCTCCCTTGCAGCGCAGGTGGCGTAGGCCACCACTTTCTCCGCCCCCAGGTTCCTGGAGATCTGGGTGAACCTCGATATGACCAGCGCGCTCTTCTGTATGGTCTCGTCGGCAATCCTGCCGGTGCTGTAGAGGCTCTGCCCCAGGCGGACGGACTCCTTGTCCTGGAATATCGCAGTGCCCGAGGAATCGCGGTAGAACCTCACCACCAGAAGATGGATGGAGTTCGTGCCCACGTCGATGAAGCCGACGGTCTCGGAGTCATTCGGAGCCATGCCATATGCCCCTGTGCTCAATCATCCATTTCTGGGACCTGAGCTTCTTCTCTCCCTGGGCCCTCTCGGCGAGGACGTACGAGCCGTCAGGCTGGAGCACTCTGGCCTTGACGTTGTCCGCCAGGTGGATCTTCAGTATGTCGTCGCGGATGAGGGCCATCATCTCCTTGTCCAGGACGGGGAACAGTATCTCCACCCTGGCCAGGAGGTTCCTGGGCATCATGTCCGAGGATCCCATGTACATTTCCGGGCTGCCGCCGTTCTCGAAGTAGTATATCCTGGAATGCTCCAGGAACCTGTCGACGATGCTGGTGACCCTGATGTTCTCCGACACGCCGGGTATTCCCGGGCGGAGGCAGCAGAGGCCGCGGATGTTCAGGTCCACCTTCACTCCGGCGATGGACGCCTTGTAGAGCGAAGCGATGATATCAGAGTCTATCAGGCCGTTGGCCTTCATGGCGATGTAGCCGTTGCCGGTCCTCTCGTGGACGGCGATCTCTCTCTCGATCTTGTCGATGAGGGACTTCTTCAGTGTCAGCGGGGCGACTAGCAGGTGCCTGTACATCCTGGGGCCGAAGAACCCAGTCAAGGCGTTGAACAGCTCTCCAACGTCCTCTCCGATCTCCGGATTGGCCGTGAGGAACGAGATGTCCGCGTACTGCTTCGCCGACGATGTGTTGTAGTTCCCGGAGCTCATGTGGGTGTACCTGACCAGATGGTCGCCCTCCAGACGGACCACCTGGAGCAGCTTGGAGTGCACCTTGAGGTCCACGGGGCCGTAGACCACGTGGACTCCGATCTTCTCCAGCTCCCTGGCCCACAGGATGTTGTTGCTCTCGTCGAATTTGGCGCGCAGCTCCATCAGCACGGAGACGGTCTTCCCGTTCTCCCTGGCGTGCTTAAGCGCGCGCATCATGGTGGGGTCCTTGCCGATCCTGTACAGGCAGATCTTGATGCTCTGCACGTTGGGGTCCTCTGCGGCCTCCGAGATGAACCTGACTATGGTGGAGAAGCTCTCGTAGGGATGGTAGAGTATCCAGTCCCTGGACTTGATCGCCTCGAAGATGTCGGAGCCCTCTGCGAGCTCCGGCGGGACGTAAGGCTCGAAGCCCTTGTTCTTCAGCTTGGGATAGTCCATGCCGACGATCTGCCACAGGTCCACCATCATGATGGCGTCGGTGCGGTGCACCTGAGCGGGCATCAGGTTCAGGTTCTTGGAGAACAGCCTGACCATCTCGGTGGGCATGGTGGTCTCCACGACCATCCTCACCGGGAACCCGATGTCCCGGTCCTCCAGAGACTCCTCCACGGCGGCCATGAAGTCGCAGGCCTCGTCTATGGTGACCTTGACATCGGCGTTGCGGGTGACCCTGAAGACGTAAGCTCCCTCGACATCGAGGGTGGGGAACAGCGCGGAGATGTGCGTCTCGATGATGTCCTCCAGCATGACCAGCGTCATCCCCTTGTCGGTCGGGATCTGAACGAACCTCGGCAGGGTGCCTACAGGCACCTTCACCCTGGCGTAGAGCTTGTCCGAGCTGGCGTTCGTGAGCTTGACGGCTATGTTCAGCGAGTTGTTGGATATGAACGGGAAAGGATGCGACACGTCCAGGGCCAGAGGGGTGAGCAGCGCGTGGACCCTCTCGTGGTAGAACCTGGCGACCCAGGCCTGCTGGTCCGGGTTAAGGTCCTCAACCTTCTTTACCGATATCCCTTTGGAGTCCAGCTCCGTCCGGAGGTCGTTCCAGCACTGCGAGTACTCGCCCACCAGCTCCTGGACCGTCTTGGACACCTTGTCCAGAAGGACCGGGAAGGCCACTCCGGAGTAGTCCGGGCCGGGTATAGGCGTGCGGGAGATGATCCCGGGGACGCGTATCATGAAGAACTCGTCCATGTTCCCGTAGCAGATCGCCAGGAACTTCACGCGCTCGAGCAGCGGGTTGGACTCGTCCTCGGCCTCGGCGAGGCAGCGGCGGTTGAACTCCAGCCAGGACAGCTCCCTGTTGATGTAGTACTTCTCATCGTACAGGTCGGGCTGGCCCCCGGACGGGGCGGCCATCACTCCACCTCGGGCTTCCTTATCTTGACGGACTCCTTGTGCGCGAAGAGCCCCTCGGCCTCGGCCAGCGTCTCGATGGTGCAGGCTATGTTGGCCAGCCCCTCCTTCGTGAGGTACTGGACTGTGGAGGTCTTCATGAAGTGCGCGACGTTGAGCCCGGAGCAGGTCATGGCGTGGCCCGCGGTGGGGAGCACGTGGTTGGTCCCGGAAGCGTAGTCTCCGGCGGCAACGGGCGTGTAGGGACCGATGAAGATGGATCCTCCGTTCCTGACCTTGCTGAGCACGTCCAACGGGTCCCTGACCTGGATGGAAAGGTGCTCGGGGGCGATGCCGTTCATCACTTCGATGGCCAGGTCCAGGTCTTCGGACACGATGTATCCGGAGTTGTCCATGGCCTTCGTGATGATCTCCCTGCGCGGAGCGTCCTCGATCATCTTCTCCATGACCGCCCAGACCTTGTCGGGCAGGGACGGGTCGGATGTGACCAGGAGGCTGGCGGAGGACGGGTCGTGCTCGGCCTGGGCGACCAGGTCGGAGGCCACGTACTCTGGCACGGCGCTGTCGTCCGCGAGGACCCCGATCTCGGATGGCCCCGCCGGGAAGTCGATGTCGACCTTGTTCCTGAGCATCATCTTGGCTCCGGTCACGAAGACGTTGCCGGGCCCGACGATCTTCTGCACGGGCTCGATGCTCTCGGTCCCGAGGGCCATGGCCGCGACGGCCTGGGCGCCCCCGGACTTGTAGATCTCGTCCGCTCCGGCGATGTCGGCGGCGACGAGGGTGAGGGGGTTGATGGGAGCGGGCGTGCACATGATGACCTCGTCGACTCCTGCGACCCTGGCGGGTATGATGGTCATGAGGACCGTGCTGGGGTAGGACGCTCTTCCCCCGGGGATGTAGCATCCGACCCTCTCGAGGGGGGTGGACTTCACACCGAGGGTGATCCCGGGCTCCACTTCCCTCAGCCAGAGCCCTGCGGGCTTCTGCATCTCGTGGAAGCGCTGGATGTTGTACGCTGCGTTCTCCAGTTCCTCGACGAGCTCGGGGGAGACCTGCTCGTAGGCGGCCTCGATCTCCTCCCTGGTGACTGCGATGGAGTCGAGGTCCACGTGGTCGAACTTCTTGGCAAGCTCCCTGAGGGCCTTGTCGCCGTTCTGGCGGACGTTCTCTACGATCTCTCTCACGGTGTCCTCAACCTGTCCGACTTTGGATTCGCGGTTCTCTTTCCAGAAGTCTTCGTTGACCTGCTTCCACATAGTCCCCGTATCGCAGAACGACCGATAAATACTATTTCTCGGGCGCGACACGCGCGTAACAAGAACCGTCTGGGATTGCTACTTCTTCACCGTTCGGAGCCCATCGTTATCCGCCCCGGGGCTGGCAAGGGTTTTATCCGTTGCGCCCGATAGAAGGCGCAATCATGAAAGTGATCGTCGTCGGAGCGGGGGAGGTCGGCAGCGTCGCCGCCGAGACCGCCTCAAGGATACACGATGTGCTCGTCATCGAGAAGGAGGAGAGCGTCTCCAACGCCCTCAAGAACCGCCTGAGCATCTCCACGTTCAAGGGCGACGGCACGAACCCGAAGGTCCTGGAGTACGCCATAGGCGCACACGGGGCCGAGATGATAATATCCACGCTCCGCAACGATGCGGCCAACCTCTTCGTGTGCATGATGGCCAAGCGCATCAAGCCTGATATCAGGACCGTGTCTTCGATCACCGACCCGGATTACAAGATACCCACCACGTCGGAGGGCTTCCCGGGGGTCGACACGATCATCTCGCCGGAGCTCATAACCGCGGACAAGATGTACCATCTATGCATCCTCGAGAACGCCATAGACTACGAGTCCGTCCCCGAGATGGGCATCTCCGTCGCCATGTTCGACGTGGAGGCCCGTCACGAGATCGTCGGCAAGGTCTGCATGCTGCTGGACCTGCCCGAGGGATGCACCGTTTTCGCCCTCTACAGGGACGGGGTGCTCCACACCTACCCTGAGACCATGGAGGTCCACGCGGGCGACCATCTGTACGTCTTCGGCACCGAAGGCTCCCTGAAAGAGTTCAACGACCTCATGGGAGTGGAGTCCCAGGCCCGCAGCTTCACAGTCCTGGGAGGGTCGATCGTCGGAAGGAACGTTGCCAAGATGCTCATAGGGGACAAGCGCTCGGTGAAGGTCATCGACCACAGCGAGACCGTCTGCAAGGAGATGGCCCGCAGCATTCCGGGAGCATCCGTCATCTGCGCCAACTTCATCGACCCGGACATACAGGCCAGCGAGGACGTGTTCTGGACGGATGCCCTGGTCACCACGTCCCACAACGACCAGACCAACCTGCTCATGGGCATGACCGCCCAGAAGCACAGCACGAGGAAGGTCATAACCCGCTACTTCACGAAGGAGTACGAGGACGTCTTCGACTACACAGGCATAGAGACCATCATCGGATACTACAGCATAGTCGCCAACGAGATCTCCAAATGCATCAACGAGAAGCAGCCCCTGGTGATGAAGTCCAGGAGCAAGAACGAGTTCTTCTTCTCGGTGGAGGTCTCCGAGGGCTCGCCCTTGTCCGGGATGTTCCTGGGAGATGTCCACATGCCCGAAGGGTCGAGGATCATCGGTCTCCGCCGCAACGGCGGGTTCGAGAAGCTCACCCTCCGCACCAGGCTGGAGGACGGCGACGAGGCCGTGGTGTTCTCGTCGTTCGATTGCGCCGAGGAGCTGCCCAAGGCCCTTGGCAAGAACTGCGTCCCGGAGGTATGAGTTGTCCAAGAGAGCGGCGGGAGGCTTCCGCAGGGAGAGCACCACGATAAGGATCCTGGGAATGATAGAGTTCGTCTTCGGGCTCCTTCTCCTGGTCCCTGCGGTCATAGCCCTCTTCCTCGGCGAGGACGCGCACATCTTCCTGATCCCCGTCGCTCCCCTTGTGGTCTTTGGCGCCTGCCAGTACTTCTTCTTCGGCGAGTCCAAGCATTTCCGCACCGTCAACGGTCTGCTCCTAATCGGGCTGGTCTGGGCGGCCATGTTCCTGATCTCCATGGTCCCGTACCTCCTCTCCGAGATGGATCTCATCGACGCATTCTTCGAGTCCGTCAGCGGGATAACCACCACGGGGATGTCCGTGATGGAGAACATAGCCTCCCATGACACCAGCCTGCTGGTGTGGAGGGCCATGACCATGTGGGTGGGAGGTATAATGGTGGTTCTGGCCTTCATGTACATGCTGCCGATGTTCGGCGTCGGGCGCAGCGTGTTCTACAACGAGCTTTCCGGTTCCGGGTCCTCCGACTACTCCGTGAGGATGCAGAACGCCGCCAAATCGTTCATCTTCTCTTACGGCATCCTCAGCTTGATCAACTTCATACTCCTGCTCATATGCGGCCTGGACCCGATGCAGGGCTTCTGCCTCATGTGCTCGACCATCTCCACCGGCGGCCTGATGACCACGGACGACAGCCTTGTGTCCATGTCCAACGCGGTGCAGATCGTCACGATCCTGTTCATGTTCCTGGGAGGCACCAACTTCTACCTCCACTACAGGGCCATCTACAAGAGGGAGAGGAAGGTCTACCGCAGCAGCTCCGAGTTCAGGACGATGGTGCTGTGGTTCCTTGCGATATCGGTCATCATCTACATCCTGGTCTCCCTGCAGGACCACAGATTAGACAGCATGTCCCTAGAGGACCATGCGAAGACGTTCAAGAACGCCTTGTTCACAACTGTGTCTCTGGGCACGACCACGGGCCTGTACGTGGAGGACTTCACCATGTACCCCTTCCAATGCCTGGCGCTGCTGATGATCGTCGCCCTCATCGGTGCGTCATCCGGGTCCACCAGCGGAGGTATCAAGTTCGGCAGGATCAGGATAATCTACGAATTCATGAAAAACGGCTTCGGGAAGCTCGTCCACCCTCATGCCGTCTACGACGTCAAGGTGGACGGCAAGAGCCTGGACGACAGCACCGTGATGTCCGCCCTGTCCGTCTTCATGATGTTCGTCATAACCATGACGGTCAGCTCGGTCATGTTCATGATCATCGGATACGACATGGTCGATTCCTTCGGGCTCTCCATCTCGAGCGTTTCCAACGGAGGGATGGGGTTCGGGAACTTCGGGCCGACGGGCAACTTCGCCGACCTGGGAGATCCCACAAAGGTGATCCTGATAGTGCTGATGTGGATCGGCCGTCTGGAGATCATGACCGCGCTGGTCCTGTTCACCCCCGGATTCTGGAGGGAGCTGCTGTCGGAGCGCAGGTTCGGAAGGCGCGCCAACTCCAGGAACAGGGCTCGTCAGTGACCTTCGCAGTAGCGGAGGACGTTGAGGGCCGCCCTGTCGCCCGGGGACTTCTCGTTTATCGCCCCGGCGACGATGCGCGCCTTCTCATACTCGCCCTTGTACGCCAGGCATATCCCGAGGGTCTCCATGGCGTCCAGGTGGCCGTTGTCGATGTTCAGGGCCCTGGTGGCGAATCCCGCGGCGGACTTGTAGTTGGCCATGACGCGGAGGACATATGCGGCGATCGCGTTGGAATCGGCGGACTTGTCCTTCAGGCCGGCCCTGATGTACTTGGTCGCATCCTTCTCGCGCCCTCCGAGGATGAGCGAAGAGACGTAGGCCTTGCGCACCTGGTAGTTCTTGGGATAATCGGAGATGAGGGCCTCGGCGACGGAGATCGCCTCCGCATGCTGGCCGAGAGCGCTGTTGATCTCGCACAGGTTGACCCTGTCGAACGGAAGGACGTCGGTAATCTTCGAAGAAGCGTCCAGAGCGGACTCGTATTCCTCCAGGTCCATGAGGCAGAGGATCCTGAGCCTTAGGGCGCTGTCGTCGGGATCGATGCCGTCCAGCACGGAAAGGCCGCTGGATGGGAACCCGAGGCTGCGGAGGGCGCCGGCGACCTGCATGCGCTGCTCCCTGTCTTCGGGAAGGTCGTCCATCAGCATCCTGAGGATCTCCTTCGAGGCCTCGGAGCCGTCCACGACCTTGAGGAGAGAGAGGCATTTGATGCGGACCATGGGGTCCCTGTCCTGTTCTGCGATCTCGGTGACCGCGGGGGCCACAAGCGCGGTCCTGCCCTCGGACAGGTTCCTCATGACGTCGGCGAATGCCTGCTCAGTGTCCATCGGCCGGTGATTGTCGGTCTCCTCTGATAAAGGTTGTCCGCTCTGCCGGTCTCGGACGGGCCGATGTGGCCATAATATACCTTGAAGGAGATTACCGGAGCAAGCCCATGATGATCAGATCCCTTTACATCCAGAAGCTCTTCAACGAGTACGATTACAATCTCGACATATGCTGTCCGCTCACGTTCCTCCACTCCCAGAACGGGATGGGAAAGAGCACGATCATGAGGATGATCAACGCCGCCCTAAGAGGAGATCTGAAGTCCCTGTCGGAGACGCCCTTCGAGCGCATGGACATCGGGTTCGATGACGACACCGTCATGATCATCGAGAACGACAAGGGAGACCTCAGGGTCCAGATGCAGAAGAACGAGCTGGAGAGCCCTCTCGCCCCCGACGAGATGGCAGAGGTCTGCAAGATAGTGTACATCCCGGCGGAGAGGCTGGCCCAGAGGAAGAAGGACGGCCACCTGTCCCCCACCCTGGAGACCTACGCCCAGGAGCTCTACGAGCTCATAAGGTACTCCACCCAGCACAGCGCCCTGGAGCCCCACCCGGAGCTTGTCAGGGACCTTTCCGACGGGGAGCTGGAGTTCTGGTCCAAGGACCTGAAGGCCAAGCTGGACTTCATCAAGGACGCCGGGTTCGAGCCGGAGATCCCTCCGGGCATGAAGTTCCCGCCCTCCAGGTACGAGATAAGCAAGGACCGCCAGGGATATGCCCAGCTGGCCGCCTCCATCTCGGACTATGTGGAGAAGAACTACCTTCTGGCCGAGTCGATCATCATCTACAAGGACATCGTCAACGAGATCTTCCTGAACAAGTCCCTCATGATATCCGAAGCCGGAAGGGCGTCCATCACCATGGACAACGGGACCTCGCTGATGATAAAGGACCTCTCATCCGGCGAGAAGGAGATCCTCATCCTGTTCTACGCGCTGCTGTTCCATGCGGACCCCGGGTCGCTGGTCATCATCGACGAGCCCGAGCTGTCCCTGCACGTGTCCTGGCAGCAGATGCTCGGAAAGTACTTCCTGGACATCTGCAGGGTCAGGGGCCTGCAGATCATCGTCGCCACCCATTCCCCCCAGGTCATCCACGACATGTGGGACATGGCCAGGGAGCTGAGGCCTTCCGATGCGTGAATACCTGACCGCCAGCGACATCTGCAATCAGATGTCGATGGAGCGCTCCGCCTTCGACGGGATATACCTGGTCGTGGAGGGCGTCACCGACGAGAGGCTCTACGAGAAGTTCATCGACAAGGAATCCGTGAAGATCGTGGAGGCGCATTCCAAGGACAACGTGAAGGGCTCTGTCAGATGCATGCAGGGCGACCGCAGGGATCCAAAGGTCATCGGCATCACCGATGCGGACCTCGACCGCCTTGACGGGAAGAAGGCCAAGCCTCCTCTGTTCCATACCGACTGCAGGGACCTTGAGATGATGCTGATCCGCAGCAACGCCCTGGAGGACGTGCTTGACGAGTATTCGGACCGGGAGAGGCTGGAGGCCTTCAGCAAGAGGTTCGGCCCCGTCCGGGACTGCATCGTGTCCGCCGGATATCCCATCGGCCTGCTTATGCATGTCTCGCAGAAGGAGGGGCTGGGGCTTTGCTTCAAGAACCTCCCGTTCTATGATTTCATAGACTATCGGAGCCTGTCGCTGGACGCCTCCCGCATGGTGGAAGCTGTCATTTTCAATTCGAAATCGTGTCGCATGAGCAGGAAGGCCCTTCTCAGGAGGCTGTCGGAGGAAGCCGAGAAGCTCGACGACCAATGGCTGGCCATCCGCGGACATGATGCGGTGGACATCCTGCTTATCGGACTGCACCGGACGTTCGGGGCGTTCAACAGCAGCTCCCTCAACGAAGGGGAGCTGGGAGGGGCGCTCAGGCTGGCCTTCTCCGACGAGTGCTTCCGCGGTACCAGCCTTTACAAGGACACTTCTGCTTGGGCTGAGGAGAGATCCCTCTCCCTCTGGAGCCTGGTCTGAGGCTCACTCGGACCCGAAGTCCTCTTCCTTGATTCCATCGGCCGTCTCGATGATCTTCTTGATCCTGCGCTCGCTCTCGTCCAGGATGCTGCGGCAGTGGTTCCTGAGAACAACGGCGCGCTCGTAGATCTGCAGGCTCTCGTCCAGGTCTATGCCGCCGTCTTCCAGCTTCTTGACCAGCTCCTCGAGGGCCTCCATGCTCTCCTCGAACCCCATCTGCGCAACTTCGTCCTCATACTCGCTCATCTCTAGATACCTCCTTGATCTCCGCCTCTGCGCTCCCGTCGCGGAAGCCTATGGACACAGTGCAGCCTTCTTTGAGGCCTGACACGGATGTGACCACAGTGCCGTCGGAAGACGTCACCATTCCGTATCCGCGCGACAGTACGTTGCGCGGGTCCAATGCGGACAGCCTGCCCGAGACGGATTCCAGGCGGGCGGTGCATGCATCGATCCTCCTGGAAACCGAAGACTCGATGCGCTGATATGAATTCTCGACCGATGCCGACATTATCTCCATGCGGTCCAAAGCCGATGCGGGGGAGAGCTTGGCATCGGCCACGTCGAAGCGGTGCCTCATCGCGGACATCCTGCCTTCGACGGAGGAACGCGCTCTGGAAGAGAGCTCGTCCAGGTGCATGCCCCTCATGCCGATCTCGGACAGGGCCTTCTGCGGAGAGAGCTTGGCATCGACCAGCTGGAAGCGGTGCCTCATCCTCTCGGTGACGGCACCGAGCGCCATGTTGGCCCTCTTCATCAGTGCGACTACCTCCGAGGATGCCTCGATCCTGTCGCGGAGCATTATGGCGGCCGCTCCCGTGGGCGTCGGCGCCCTGACATCGGCGACGAAATCCGATATCGTGAAATCTGTCTCGTGGCCGACGGCGGACACTACCGGCGCTTGAGAAGAGGCGATCGCACGGGCGACCTTCTCCTCGTTGAAAGGCCAGAGGTCCTCCAGGGAGCCCCCTCCTCTGGCAACGACGACCACGTCGACGCCGTATCTGTTCAGGAGTTCTATTCCCTTGACGATCGTGTCCGCAGCTCCCTCGCCCTGCACCATCGAAGGCGACAGGATTATGTCTGCGGGGAAGCGGGACGCGGAGGTCATGATTATGTCGTGGATGACCGCACCGGTCTCGGAAGTCACCACTCCGATCCTCCTCGGATACTTCGGGAGCGGCCTCTTGCGGGACTGCTCGAACAGCCCCTCGGCCTCAAGCTTCTTCTTCAGCTCCTCATACGCCAGGTACAGCTCGCCGATACCGGCGGGGCGCATGGTCTGCACGATGAACTGATAGGAGCCGCGGGGGACGTATATGTCTACGGACCCGAAAGCGGAGACCTTCATGGAGTCCTTGGGCTCGAAGTCGATCCTCTGGCGTGAGCCTTTGAACATCGCCGCCCTGATCTCGCTGCCGGAGTCTTTCAGCGTGAAATAATAATGCCCCGACGATGCCCTCGTCAGGTTGGATATCTCGCCGTTCACCCAGATGTCCGTGAGGGCAGGCGAGCTGGAGATGAGGTTCTTCGCCCTGTTGTTGAGCTGTGTGACCGTAACCGTCTCCGCCATGGGGCATCATGATGACAGGAGCATATGTGAACGTTTCCACCGCGCTCCGCCGGATTCCGCGACATTCGATGACCAACCCTTATCTACCGTTCTGCGATGGAGGACCATGAACCGTGAAGACCTGTCGCCGCGGCTGTCCGAGGCGGCCACCCCTTACCTGGACCGTGTGATCGCAATGTACGAAGCGCCGTTCGCCAGGGAGATGGGGGTAGAGGTCGAATCGGTCGACCTGGACCGCGTGGAATGCTCGCTGATGCTCCGCCCGGAGCACCTGAACAGCATGGGAAGGGGCCACGGGGCCGCCATCTATGCTCTCCTGGACCATACCTTCGCGATCGCCGCGAATCTGGTCAGGGACTGCACCGGGCAGTCGTCCGAGGTGAAGTTCTACAGGCCCGCCTCAGGGAAGCTGACCGCGGTCTGCGTGCCGTTGAACAGGTCCAGGTCGCTGGAAGTGTACGAAGTGAGCGTGCGCTCGGAGGAGGGGAAGCTCATCGCCTCCGCCGTATGCACAGCGTTCGCGATAAAGAGGGATTGATAATGGCAGACCGTCGTTGCCCCAATTGCGGTGAGCTTGTTCCGAGCAACAGCATCACCTGTCCGAAATGCTTCAAGAAGATTCCGAACGACCCCGAGCCCGTGCGCAACGACAACGGCGCAGGCTCCGGCACGAAACCGAGGAAGGACCGCAACAGGACCGTCATGCTCGTCCTGTCTATCATCCCGGCGTTCATCGGGCTCCTCGGACTGGGACTGATCTACAAGTATCCTACGAGGAAGAGGGGGTATGTCGCTCTCCTGCTCGGGCTGCTGGTCTTCGCGGGAGCTGTTGCCGGGACCATGTCCATCATACTGATCCCACTGGCGGTGCCTCTGTGGATCCTGTACGCGCTGTTATTCCTCGGCTGCCTGTTCTTCACGATGGTAGCCGACTTCCAAGCCCGCGTCTACTGATATGGCCGGAGAGGCTCCCAGTTTTCCGCGGGAGCCTCCGGTGCCCCTAATATCTACAATCACTGAACGGGAATCAAAGGAACCCGGCTTTCCGGAGCTCCATCATCACCGATACAGACATCTGCGCCAGGTCCAGGGCGTTCTTCCCGGCGCCCACTCCGGCAGGGTCTCCCGGGCAGAGCCTCTCATAGGCCTGCCTTATCAGAAGATGCTCCTTCTCCGGCGGGCCTTTCAGTTCCGGATCGAGCCTCATGGATATGGATGGCAGGAGCGTCACTTCTCTCGCGCAGTCCCACGGCTCGAAGCTCAGGTACTTCCCGAAAACGTTTCCGATGTTGTAGGACGTGCAGTCCTTTCCGTAGATGACCTCCTGAAGGCCTTCTGCAACCGATTCCAGATCCGCTCCGGAGTATAGGTCTTCTGCGTTGATCCCGTAGGAATCGGACATGAAGTCAAGGGCCTCCTTCCCCAGGTCCAACGGGTCCAGGGACACTGTCTCGAAGTAAACCGTGTCGAAGTCCGATCCGTCGGCCATCATGCGGCACACCGCGACCTGCGCGACGGCATCCGCCGGAAGCCCCTTCTGGCCTGTGCTGGCGATCTGCACCACATAGACATCGTCCATGGTACTTGGGAAAGTCAGACTGTTAGAAAAAACGTTCTTAAACTGTCCTAGGATATGAGAGGCCATGCAACGTGCCCTGAGCATCGACGAGATATACGGGAAAGTGAAGGACTACGACCTTGTCATATCCAACGATGTGGCGCTGGTCACAGCTCTGAACAGCAGGATCTCCTTCCCGATGGTCGGGTACTTCGCGATGACCCCTCGCCAGATCGCGAGGCTGCTGGCGCCCTCGGAGACCAAGGCGCTGCCGCTGAACGATATCGAGATTGTGTCCTCGATCAGGGAGGAGACCGGATACTCGCTGAGGTACGTCCTCAGCGAAGTGATGAACATCAGGGAGATCCGCAGGCACACCGACGATGTGCTGAAGCATCTGAACACCGAGAGCTCCCGCAACGTATACAGGTCCTATGAGGCCATCACCAGCGTCGAGAGGGTCATGGGGATGTTCGACACCGACTGCTCCCCTTTCTTCAAAGGCAAGCGCGTGGCGGTCGTGGGCATCGACTTCTTCGACAGCCTGGACAAGCATTTCTGCCCGCCCGAGGCGGACATCGTCGAGATCTTCACGGACGAAGAGTTCGGGATAGAGGAGATCAGGGAGATCGGCAACGACAGGCAGATCGCCGACAACGCCGTCGCGCTCATCGATCCCGCCAAGCCGGACGATTTCGCCATAGTCCTGAACGCATCGTCCCCCATGGCCGATGCGGTCAGAGCCGCCCTCTACAGAGAGAAGATCCCGTTCATCAACAGGATGGCAGTCAGGGACATGGCCCCGATAAGGGATTACATCGGCTTCCTGAACCTTGCTTTCTCCTACGACACCGTCCGCGTCTACCAGGTCAGAGAGCTGTTCGCCGCATACAACGGGTTCATCAAGCAGGGCAACGACAACTACCTCCTGAGCCGTATCGGCGAATCCGAGCTGAGGAACCATGCATCCGAGCTCAGGGACGCCATGAGGAGGATCTGCCACGAGGGCATGACATTCCTCGAGGCGAAGGACATCTTCAATTCCACGGATACCGGGATGCACGTCCTGAACATCCTCCGGGACCTCCGCATGACCGATTCCACCATCACCCCCAGGAACCTTTCCGACCTCACATTCGCAGTCGACAACATAGCTGACCTGACCAACAACGAGCAGACCCCCGAGAACGAGAAGAGCGGCGTTCTGATCGCAGACTGCATGAACTCCGTCTATGTGGACAGGCCTGTCGTCCTCTACCTGGGGATGGAGCAGGATTGGAACGTCTCCGTTGTCGGGAAGCGCTACCTCGACGCAGAAGCGGAGACCGACAAGAACGCCCTTAAGTTCGAAGCTCTCATACAGCAGGGCAAGCGCAGGGTGTACCTGGTGAACACGACCAAGCGCGGAGAGAAGGCATGCCCCTGCAGCCACTTCGGCGTTCTGATGAACATGGACTCCGACGGAGGCAACGGCAAGAGCTGCAAGACCTTCGCCGATGTCTGCGACCGCCTTGTCCCGGGACGCTGGACAGGCATCGTGGAGTCGCACACTCCCGAGAGAGGCGAGGCGGAGTTCAACCAGGACGAGTTCGGCAAGAGGTTCTCCAAGTCCACATACGACAACTACCGTTCGTGCCCGAGGAAGTTCATGTTCGGAATGGCCTTGAAGACCGATGACAACAAGAGCTCCGAGTTCGGGAACCTCATCCATTCGTTCGCCGAGTTCTGCGTCTGCCACAGGGACGTGGTGGACGAGAAAGGGCTGGACCATTACATCGATGCCATTTCAGAATCATATGCGGGGATATCGTCCAAGATACTGATCCCCCTCGACAGGGACAAGATTGCTTCGGCGGTGCGCAACATCCGCCTCTTCGTCGACCAGATGGGCATCCCGGAGCTGCCTCTTGACGCCTTCCGCCAGGAGCCGAATCCGTTCTTCGAAGAGATGGGGTTCACGGAGTACAGCTCATGCTGCGAGACGGACCACAATTCCGCAGCGCACCCGCTTCACGGAGAGTTCGACCTGATGTGCTACGGAGACGTCTACGACTACAAGACCGGTACTCCGAAGAGCGCGGCGGATATCGTGAAGGGGTTCGCCGACGAGGGCGCCCTGTACCCCGAATACCAGCCCCTGATCTACCTGGACCTCGCATCAGATATCACCAAGAACAGCCAGGGCATGTTCAAGCAGTTCTATCTCCTCGACAATGCCTCAGCCGGCAGGGACCTGGACGTCAGGGACAACATCGTGACCATCAGAGTCTTGGACGATCCGTCTCTGATCCTCAACGAGGAAGGATTCGCAGACCACATCCGGTCGATAAAGTTCAGCAAGGCCATCGAGCCCCATGTCGAGGACCTCATCGCCGGCCTACGTAAAGCGGCTGCAGAAGTGGACCCGAGCCAGTGGAAGAGCGATCCCGCGGTCATCGGCGCGGTCATGCGCGAATGCCATCTGAGCAGCACCGAAACGAACCGCAAGAGCGTCGCATCTGCCATCAAGAAGATCCTCTCCGAGGTGGACGGCGTGTTCTACTACGACCGTACCGCGATAGTGCCGTCCTGCATCCTCCGGGATTTCCTTAAGAGGGTCGACGATGACCACATCGCCGTCCGCAAGTACTACCGCGAGGGGTTCCCTGCCTCGCCCAGGAAGGACTGTGGCCGCTGCGAGTTCAGGCAGGTGTGCTTGAAAGAGGTCGTCAAGTCAGAAGGAGGTGCTTCCGATGAGTGACAATCTCAATCCTTCGCAGAGGGCCATCGCAGACAAGCTGGAAGGCATGATCGTCGTCGATGCGGGCCCCGGGACGGGGAAGACCAAGACCATCACGGAGCGGTACATCAACCTCATCAAGCGCCCCGACGTGGGAACATCGGACGTCCTGCTGATGACGTTCACCAAGAACGCCGCCGCGGAGATGGAGTCCAGGGTCAGGTCCACGCTGGAATCGATCGTCGACGAGGACCTCCTCAGGAAGTCCAAGAGCATAAGGGTCACCACCTTCGACGCGTTCTGCCTCTCCGTTGTCCTGGACTCCCCCGACGAGGTCGGCAGGATCCTCGGGATCGACGAGAAGCTCACCCGCGGCGCTTCCATCGTGGAGAACGAGACCCTCAACAGGGTCTGGTTCCGTTCGTTCTTCGATGATTTCCTTTCGGAGAGGGGAGAGGACTACGGGGACATGGGAGCGATATGCTGCGACAGGCCCCTGGACGTCCTGGCCGTGATAGAGAAGCTGATGTCCAAGGGGGTGTTCCCGGTGAAGAAGGGCTGGATCGGGCTGAGCCCCGAGAAGGTCCTGGAAGGCGACATCGAAGCCCTCATGACCATGGTCGGGAGCCCGGATTCGCTGAAGGAGCTGGACAGGAAGTACCGGAAGAACAAGGAGATGGAGCCTTGCGGCCTGCAACCGTTCGAATCCGCGTCCGCGGATGCCGTGAGGAAGGGGATGCTCGCCGAGGACAGGACCGTCCTGTTCAGGTTCATCCATGACGTCTACTACGAGTACGTCAGGAAGAGCATCTCCACCGACCGCCTGACCTTCGGGATCACCAGCATGCTGGCCTTCGTGGTCCTCTACGGCAACGCCAAGGTCCGGGAGAGGAACAAGTTCAGGTACGTCATGGTCGACGAGTTCCAGGACACCAACGCCTGCCAGATGATGATCTGCCTGATGATCCTCAGCGAGCCCAACCTGTGCGTCGTCGGCGACTGGAAGCAGGGCATCTACGGGTTCAGGAACGCCACCGTCGAGAACATCACCGACTTCGAAGGTCGCATGGTCGCGTTCAGAAGGTTCCTCAACGAGGACTATGCCATCGTCCCGTTCCAGATCGAGGAGGTGGCCAAGATGCCGCTCGAGATCAACTACCGCTCTTCTCAGGAGATAGTTGACTCCGCGTTCAGCTGCCTGGAGATGAGAGGATCCGAGGACGAGGAGCTGACCATCGACAGGAGCAAGATACAGCTCATCAGGGCCGCCAAGGAGGACCGTTGCAGCAGGACCCATGTCCGTTACGTGAACGTCCCCGACATCGGCGATGCCACGGTCTGCTGCATCAAGGACTATCTGACCAATCCGGAGTATGAGGTCGCAGCCGACGAAGGCATCAGAAGGGTGAAGCTTGGAGACATAGCGGTCCTGTGCCGCACCAAGAGGGTATGCAAGGAGATGATGGAGCGCCTCACCCAGGCGGGCATACCTGCGTTCTATCAGGGCGACATCCCGATAATGTCCACCCGCGAGGGGAAGCTGATCCTCGCATGGCTCAGGTACGTCAACAACGAGCAGGACCCTTGGGGATACATGCCGATCATGTTCGACCTCGGGTACACCCTGGCGGAGTGCATGGCAGTCAGGAACGGCGAAAGCACAGTCCCGTCCGACATAGTCCGTCAGAGAAAGGAGCTGTATGCGAAGCGCAGGCGCATCACCGACCTCATCACCTCGATATTCGCGTTCTACAGCCTCCAGAACGACATCACCCAGTCGATCATTACCGTCGTATCCTCCGCCCACAGCAACTCCCTGCTGACGATATCCGACATAGTTTCAATGATAGAGATGGACATAGAGAAGGAGACGGACTATCCCGTCGAGAGGTCCATCGACGACGATGCGGTCACAATAATGACCATGCACAAGTCCAAGGGCTTGGAGTTCCCCATCGTGGTCATCCCGAAGGTCGACCAGGGCAACATCCCCGCGACCAGGGGCAGCGACGGCATCTTCGTGCTCGATCCTCTGCTGGGCCTGAGATGCACCAAGGCCATCGCCGACTTCGGATCCGGAGATGAGACCAACAGGAAGTCCGTGGATTCCTGGAGGACCGCCCTTGCCAAGTCCGTCCTCAGGCCAAACTACGACGAGGAGAGGAGGCTCATGTTCGTTGCCATGTCCAGGGCCTGGCAGTATCAGACGTTGATATCGTCCAAGCCTTCCAGGTTCATGAAGGACCTGTCTAAGGAGCAATACGATGACTGCCCTCCGGATGTCGATATCGGAGACTTCATCAGAGTCCAGAATGTCGTTGACCCGCCGGAGATCTCGGGATACGAGGACGCCCGCGTGAAGTTCGGCATCCATGAGCTCATGACGTTCAACGAGGAGGACGGAACAGGCGGCATGGGCGAGGAGCTGGACGAGAAGCCCCGCCGCGGGAAGAAGTACGGAACGAAGATCCATGACTGCGCCCAGCTGATGTTCAACGGCCAGAAGCCTGACGAGGACTATCCGGAGCTGGAAGAGGTCGCCAAGGTCATCGACCGCATCCGCTGCGCAGAGGAATCGTTCAGCGAGATAGACTGCGCCCTTCCAGTCGAGGGCACCCCTGCCGTCCTCAGGGGCAGGATCGACCTGATCGGCGTGTTCGAGGACCATGTGGAGATCCACGACTACAAGACCGATGCGGACAGGAGCAGCCAGGCCGAATACGAGTTCCAGCTGTCGGTGTACGCCCATGCTGCCATGGGATCCTACCATGGCAAGCCGGTGAAATGCTTCATCGACTACGTCTACCTCAGGGAGACGGTGGAGTTCGACCCCCTGCCGATGGAGGCCATCAGGGAAAGGGTGGAGGCTGCTCTGGATAGACGGTCCCGTCCGAATGAAGTCGAGCAATCTTAAAAT
>CAVKKO010000021.1:0-21453 GCA_963656905.1 Bacteroidaceae bacterium
GTTCAGGGCCTATTCTCGTAGGAGTTCGAGGGTTCAAATCCCTTCCCTTGCACCAATTCCCAGCACCGAGGTTTCTGGTGCTGGGCTGTTTCACAATCATCATCCATGGCCGTGAGGCTATCGAGATTAGAACTATTGCTGGTCATCACATAATCTCCTCGACTGGCGGGATGTAATCTTCCGATGGTTCCGGCAGGAAGCATGCCCCGTAAAGCGGCAGATGCAATGCTCCCTTGTCATCACGTTTCCGTCTCAGATCGACAGCAGCGCTCCGGTCGCCGTGATGCAAATCAGGACGACCGCCACGGCAGCCCAGCGCCAGTCCTTCTGGATGACGAGGGACACGGTGGTGACTACCACGCCGAGGAACGGCGAGAGTATCAGCACGAGGACTCCCAGCCAGAGCACCCCGTCGCCGTTGTCCGTCATTGATAACACAAGGCCGACCAGAGATATCGCCAGTCCGGCGTAGATGCCCGCCCTGAGCGTGACCGATGTGGAGCGGTTGATGTCCATCAGATCACCCCGGCTGTCTGCAACAGGACCAGCGTGGCCATGAAGAACAGGACCACGGAGAAGTACTTTCTCAGGTGCTTCGCGTTGAGCTTGCGGGCGAAATGCGTTCCGAGGACGGATCCTATGAACGCTCCGATGGCGACTCCTGCGGCGTACTCCAGCAGGACCTCTCCGGCGAAGAAGTACGTTATCGCACCGGAGAACGCGGTTATCCCGATCATGTAGCTGCTCGTGGCGCTGGCGGCTTTCATCGGCACGTGCATGTACAGGTTCATCAGGGGGACCTTTATCGCGCCGCCTCCGACGCCGGTCATGGAAGAGGCCATCCCCGCGAAGGTGCATATGGCCATCCCGCCTTTGACGTTCTGGATCTCATAGCTCACAGATTCTCCCATGGCCTCGTCGTCGTACCGGAAGCATCTCCAGTTGCCCGAGCCCTCGGTGGGCTCGATGACTTTCTCCGGGTTCAGGATCATCCTGATGCCGCTGTAGAACATGATCGCGGCGAAGATCAGCACGAGAATCCAGTCCTGGAGGTAGGTTGCTACAACAGCCCCGATGATGGCTCCCGTCGCCGTGGTTATCTCCAGGAGCAGGCCGAGCCTGATGTTGGACAGCCCCTTGCCGACGAACACGGTGGAAGCTCCCACGGAGCCCGCGATGATGCCGATGAGGCTGATCGCCACGGCCTCGGTCGGCGCCAGTCCGAACACGATCATCAGGACGGGGACGAAGATCACGCCTCCTCCCAGGCCGAACAGCGAGCCGAGTATGCCCGCTCCCGAGCCCATTACCAGAAGTCCTATCAGCGTGATCGGATCCATGCGGCGTCATTCGGCTCTTAATCTATATCCGTGTCGGTCGTTGGCCGTTCTTCCAGGTTATCCTTATATCTCGCCTCAATATTGCTGGACATGTGTCTATCCTTCTTGTTAGATATTCCGAGATAGGTCTGAAGAGCACTCCTGTGCGCAAGAAGTTCGAGAATCTTCTCAGGGAGAACATGCTCTCGATGCTGATGAACGACGGGGTCGAGGCGCTGGTCAACAAGAACGGCGCCCGCTTCTATGTGGAGTCCGAGGACACCGACGCCGCCATCGCCTCCCTGAGGAGGGTGTTCGGAATAGGGTCCATCTCCGTGGCGGAGGAGTGCGCCTCCACGCGCATGGAGGACATTTGCGCCAAGGCCGCCGAGTACTCGCTCCCCCGTCTTTCCGAGGGGCAGAGCTTCGCCGTGAGGGCACGCAGGGAAGGCTCGCAGGGGTACACGAGCATGGATGTCGGCAGGGAGGCCGGATCCGCTATATTCCTTGCCAACGAGGACAAGGGTGTGAAGGTCGATTTGACCGAGCCGGATGTCACGTTCTATGTGGAGGTCCGCGACAACAGGGCCTTCGTGTTCGGAGACTACATCAGATGCCATGCCGGGCTCCCGGTCGGAAGCCAGGGGAAGGTCGTTGCCAAGGTCGACGACGAACGCGGACTGGTGTCTGCCTGGCTCATGATGAAGCGCGGGTGCAGGGTCATAGCTTCCGGCGATTATGAGCTCGACGCTCTCGCCAAGTACGACACCCACTTCAAGGTCGGGGACAGCCATCCGCAGTCCCTCGGACTGGTCCTGGGCCTGTCCATCGAGGACATACCCTCGTTCGATGCCGCGGCCTACGACTGCCCTGTGTTCTTCCCGACGATCGGCATGTCCGACGAGGAAGTGGCGCAGATCGCGTCGGTCATCAGGGCAGGGCTCTGATTCTGGGCATCGCTGTCTGGACCAAACGGTTTCCATTCTTCTCTTATTTCTACAATGCTGGCTCTTTGCAATCCATGGTTATTGCTTCGGTCTGTAGAGTTGCAAAAGTGGCAAAAAGACTGAATTCTAGAGTTGCAAAATTGTCAGATTCATATACTCGAGAGTCCAATGGACCATCGGTAGCATGGAGTTCCGGAGAAAGGTCTACGATGAGCTTGCGCAATGGAAAGGCACTTCTCAGGGACACTCTGCCGTCCTGATCCAAGGTGCCAGAGGAGTCGGTAAGAGCACTGTTGTGGAACGGTTCGCCAAAGAACAGTACAGGAGCTACATTCTGATTGATTTCTCTAAGGCCGATGACGAGGTACGGCGCATATTCAGCGATTGCAAGACCGACTTCGATATGCTGTTCAACCGCTTGCAATTGAAGATAAAGGTCAGGCTCTACGATCGGGACAGCGCGATTATATTCGACGAAGTGCAGGCATTTCCCCTTGCCAGGGAGATGATCAAGGCCCTTGTCCGGGATGGAAGATATGATTACATGGAGACAGGCTCGCATGTGAACGTGAGTTCCAAAGCTGCAGGGATAAGGAATCCATCCGAGGAGCACAAGATCTGCATGTATCCCATGGACTTCGAGGAGTGGCTTTGGGCAAAAGGCGATGATGTGATTGCGGAAATGCTCAGGAGCTTCTCGGAGAGACGGGAGAATCTGGGCGTTGGCGCTCACAAGGCGATGCTCAGGAAGTATCTGGAGTATATGATGGTCGGAGGGATGCCGCAAGTTGTGGCCGCATACCTGGAGAGGCACGACCTCTCGGAAGTCGAGAAGATCAAGAGGCACATCCTCGACCAGTATCGGGATGACATCCGCAAGCATCCGAAGATCGTATCGAAGAGGGCTCTGGATCTGTTCGATAGCATCCCTGTGCTCCTGTCCTCGAAGCACAAGGTCCTGTCGCCTGTGAAGGTGCGGCAGGGAACAAGGATGAGAGACTACGATCGTGCCACCGAGTGGCTGTGCGATGCCATGGTCCTCAACAGATGCCGTTGCAGTTCCGACCCCGGTGCAGTCATGGCCCTGAGCGAGGATCTCGGCAGGGTGAAGTGCTATCTTCTGGACACGGGGCTGCTCATGAGTCTCGCATTCCGTAATGACAAAGACGGTTTGATCGAGGCATACAACTCTCTGATGGTCGGGAAATCGGATTTCAGCAGAGGCATGCTCTTCGAGAACATGGTAGCTCAGGAGCTGGTCTGCAGAGGATACGATCTATGGTTCACCGAGTTCGAGAAGAAGGGCACGGATCGGAAGACCGAGGTGGATTTCATCCTGCCGAGCAGGTCCGGAATGATGCCCATGGAAGTCAAATCCGGCAAATCTGCTATGCATTCTTCCTTGGACAAGCTGATGGAGAGATATGGCAATCGTATAAGCGAGGCTTTCGTCGTTCATTCTAAGGATTTCAGGGTAGATGGCAATGTCGTCTATGTCCCAATCTACATGATGCCTTTCATCAAGTGGAAGTAATTGTGCGAGCACCGATTTGTATAACCGATTCTGCATACAAGAGATTGTATAACTGGCAGTGCATGCAAAGTCATCCGGAGGCAACAGCGTCTCTGCATTCATCGGGCGCAGAGAAGAACTGGAAGAGCTGGAATCGTTGTACGTCATGCCCGGCTTGAAGACATATGCTCTCTATGGTCGCAGAGATGTCGGAAAGACCGCGCTCTTGATGGAGTTCTGCAAAGGCAAGGATTGTCTTTATTTCCACCTCAGGGACCGCAGCGAGATCGAGAACGCAACATACATGGTGGATGTCGTAGCCGATCATCTCGGAGAAGAGTAGAGTCTGGAAAGCCGTCTGTCTCCGATGAAGCTCGTCGAAGCTCTGGACAAGATCAAGAAGCTGTGTCATGAGCGGCGTCTTGTGGTCGTTTTCGATGAATTCCCGTTCATCCTCGAAAAGGATGGCATCGAATCTCTCTTCCAACGTTTCATAGATCGGGACATCTGTGGCACGGAAACGATGCTCATCCTCTGCGGCTCGGCTGTATCCGCAATGAAGGAGATGATCGACGATCCGAAGCACCCCCTTTATGGAAGGTTCGGGGCCAGGCGTGAGCTGATGCCGATGACCATCGCCGAATGCGCAGAGTTCCACCCGAAGATGACTGATTGGGACAAGATGTGCGTCTATCTGACTGTAGGCGGCATTCCGAAATACCACGTGTCTATGAACGCAGGCACATACCGCAAGTGCCTGGAGACATGCTTCTTCGGTCCTCCCCGCATCCTGCTGAACGAGCCTGCCGCTATAATGCAGGAGCTGGAGCCATTCCCGGCCTACTCGGGGATCATGGCATGCATCGCCGATGGGAAGACCGATCAGAAGACCATTGCCGCCACATTGGACATGCTGCAACCGCAGTGCTCAAGATACCTCGGAGCCTTGGAGCGCATGGGGCTCGTGGAACGTCCGCATCCGATGCTCATGAAGAAGCCCCGCAGCATCCCCTATGCTATTTCCGAACCGATCCTAGATTTCCAGTACAGCGTGCTCGACAGGTATGCGAACGCCCTCAGGATGAACGATCCGGGCAAGATCTATTCTGCGCTTCAGAACGTCATACGGACGCGTCTCGGCATAAGGTTCGAATCCGTCTGCCGCGAGTACATCCTGGCCAACTATCCTGTGAAGGACATAGGCAAGTGGTGGGGCAGGATCGGAGGCGAGGATGCGGACATCGACATCGTCGCCAAGGTCATCAACGATGACATGTCATCCCGCATATTCGCGTGCGAGTGCAAGTTCACGAACAAGCCTGTGGGCTTCAGGGAGTACAACATGCTGAGATCCCGTTTGGATGCGATCGGGGATTTGGAGGATGCCCTCATGGTGTTCTTCTCGGGCTCCGGGTTCGAGGACCGCTTCAGGAAGTTCGCCGAGGCTGGCGGGATCATGCTCGTCGGGCCCGAGCAGCTGTTGGGACGCGTTCCCGCAGGGCCGATACCCGTGCCGGAACAGCTCTGATGCAACAATCAACGCAGAAATGATGAAAAGGGCCCGACCCGAAGGCCGGTAAAATGTTTCATGACAGGAATCTCACTTGATCCTTCTCTGGTTGGCCCTGACGGAAGGCCTGGCCTTCTCGGCACCCTTTCCGGTGTGCCTCATTCCACGGCCCTTCTGCCCGGCAGAGGTCTTACCGCGGTAGACGCGGTTCTTGTGGGTGTTGTCGCAGATCCAGTTGATCTTGGGGTCGGCCTTGATGACGGGGTGCGCGGGGTCCACGAGGATGACCTCGTACCACTCCTGCTGTCCGTCGGCTCCGACCCAGTAGGAGTTCAGGACCTCGAGGTTGGGGTACCTCTTGGCGGTCCTCTCCTCAGCCATCCTCTGAAGGCTCTTGCCGACAGTGATCTGGTTGATTCCCTTCCTTTTGGCTCTCCTACCAGTGACGATGGCCCTCTTCTGGAAGCTTCCCTTCCTGACCCTCGCCCTGACGACGACGTATCCCTGCTTGGCCTTGTATCCGAGTGCTCTGGCCCTGTCGAGGCGGGTAGGCCTCTCAACGCGGATGAAGTTCTCCTCTTTCCTCCACTGGATCCTGCGCTCGTAGTTGAGCGCCTTCACGTAGGATTTGTCGGGGACGTTCCAAGCGTCGGCGATGTAGCTGTACATGCTCTTCCCGTTGACCGGGCGTGTTTCCTGAGTCTCTTCGCTCATGTGTATCACCTTTACGGATTCACCTTTCGGCACATTTCCGTTCGTGCGGTTAAGCACCGCACGATGCGATGATAGACAGACAGTACTTAAAGGGTTCTCTGCAGAGGATCAGAAGAACTCGTCCAAGCTGCGGACCTTGGGCTTCGGCTTGGGAGGCTGTATCGGTCCCTTCCGTTCGTCGGACTCCTTGAAGGATCCGCCGAAGAGGGTGGCCTGCTGGCTTCCGAGCATCAGGTCCTTCTCGGTCCATCCGAACACCTCGGTGATCCTCGACGCCATCTGGGCCAGGCGGCCGGCGTAGTACCTGTAGTCGGGCCTGGCGGTGAACGGGACCCCGCTGACATAGGGCTCCACCTTCTGGGGAGTGGACGAACCGTCGGTGACTATCCACGAGATCTTCATCCCCGGGATGAAGTCGTAGCCCATGGCGATCAGCTTCTTCGCAGCCTGGACGTTGGCCATCCTGTCCGGGCTCTCGTAGGCGTCCAGGCCCTTGCAGGTGCGCGAGATGACCAGTTCGGAAGGCTCCACCTTCCCTGCCAGGACGTCCTGGATGGTCTTCCTGACCAGGGCCAAGGCTTTGTCGTTGTCCTCGGCCAGGATCTCCTCGAAGAGCTCCGAGAGCATCCTGCTCTGGAGGTCGAAGGAATCCGAGCGGCGTATCTCGTATCCGCGGACCAGGAGCTCGTCGGAGACTGTAGGCCAGACGATCTTCCCCACGTACCGCTTCTTCATCCCGTGGGTGAACATGGGCTCCAGGAGCTTCTCGAACTCCAAGGTCCCTCCGTCGCGGGAGAACCTGTCTGCCATCTTTGTCCCGAACTCCACCGACCCCTCGAGGTCGTGGACGGGGGACTGCATGAAGACGGAATCTGTGTCCGAGTAGATCACGGACACGCCTTCGGACTCCACTTCGCTGATGATCCCCTTGACGTTGGACCTGGCGAACGACGTGATGGCAGCGCCGATGCTCTTGTCCGTGAACCTATAGAACGACGAGGCGAACACGCCGTAGAACGTGTTCATAAGCACCTTCACCGCAGCCTGCAGACCGTCGAGATAATGGTACTCGTGCTGGTCGTTCGTGGCTTTCATGCGCTTCTTGATGCTGTCCCTCTGGTCCATCAGTCCGGAGAGGATGCTCGGGAGCAGGCCCATGCGCCTCTCTTTGGACATGAACCTGGCTCCGGAAGGGGCGACGATCTCCCCGTCGGGGGACAGGGTGGTGAAGCAGATGTTCTTGGCGATGATCAGCGAGGGGTACATGGACTTGAAGTCCAGGACGCAGACCCAATGGTACAGCCCCGGGGTCATGGTGTGCACGTATCCGCCCTCGATCTGCTCCGAGCCGGCGATCCTGCGGCCCATGTTCGGGACCGCGATGTTCCCGCGGTCTGCCGCGCGTATGAGCAGGGAATCGGCGAGCTGAGACGATCCAGATGTGAGGACGTCCTCGATGGGGAGCTTGGAGACGGCCGCGAGGTCCATGCCCTTCCTCAGGGTCCCGACCTCCAGCAGGATGCGCAGCGCCAGCTCCGCGTCTTTGGTGCAGTACTCCATGACCTTCTCGCTGTTCTCCTTCCATTCGGAGTCCATGCGCTTGGGGTCCACGTCCATCTTCCCCTCGCCCAGGAGCTGCATGGACACTGCGTTCAGAGTTTCCTGCTTGGGGCGGATCTCCCTCTTGGCGGCCCACCATGCGTCGCAGATGAGCCTTCCTTTGACCCTCCAGAACCTCTCGCTGAATATCTTGGGCTGGCCGCCGTCCCTGCCCCAGGGCAGGGCGTCCTTCATCCTGTTGGCCTTGGCCCTCTCGGATATCTTCCTGATGTCGTAGTTGTCTATGTTGTATCCTGTGATGACGTCGGGGTCCTCGCGCCTGATGAGGTCTGAGAATCCGGAGATTATGTCCTTCTCCTTGCCGCGGACGGGCTCGCATGCCCTGATCTCCCCGCCGTCCCAGACCACTGCGCAGATGCAGTAGATGAACTCGTGCTCGATGCTGTTCTCGATGTCGAAGGACAGGATCTTCAGGCCCGGATCGAAGGAGTCGATGTTCTCGAACGAGTCCATCTCCACGATGAGGTCTGTGCTCATGCCGCCGGCGACCTCGTGGCCTTCCAGCCTGATGCAGGAGCCCATGTCCGTGTCGTAGATGAACCGGAGGTCCACGTTGATGTCCGAGGACAGGACTTCCGAACCCATCCTCTTGATGAGGTTCCTGTAATCCGATGCCTTCCACGGGCTTACATATGCGACCTTGGCGGCCTCCGTCTCGGCGCCCCTCAACAAGAGCGTCTTCTTCTCCACGGACACCACGCCAGCGTCCTTGGAGAGCATGTCGACGAGAGCGTCCGAGGGCTTCACGGCGTACATGTATGGATGGAAGCCGTGCTTCAGGATGGTTATGGACTTCTTGTCGCGGGTCTTGCCGTAAAGCTCTATGACGGGCTCGTCGCCCTCGCTCAGGTAGGAGGCGCTTATGATCCTGACATCCCAGGTGCCCATGCGACCAGCTCACTTGTTGGCGACGATCCTTATGACGTCCCCGTCCTGGAGCTCGTAGTCGGCTCCGACGGTGCGCTTGGTCTTGGCGTTGACCGCACGGATGAACTTGTCACCCAGGTCCGAGTGGATCCTGTAGGCCAGGTCCTTGGCGGTGGAGCCGCGGGGCACCAGGAAGGCGTCGGGGAGGACCCTTCCGAAGTGGTCGGTGAACTTGTTCTCGTCTTCCACGGGGTACACGGCGATGAGGTCTAGCATCTTGAACGCGGCGTCCTCGATGCACTTCTGGATGCCCGTGCCGCCGTTGGCGGCCATCTTCTCGGCCATGTACTCCAGGGCCTTCTTCTGCCCTTCGCTGACCTTGGCCTCGGGCTTGATGGCGAACGTCTTGTCGCCGGGGGTGTAGTCTATAAGGCCTGCGGCGGCGGCCTTCTTCAGGGCCAGCTCGGTCTCGGCCATGGTGGCGACGCAGATGTCGTTGATCGCCTCCACCTTGGCGGCGTTGCCTGCGGGGGCGATGTCGGACTTGTTCATGGCGACGATCATGGGCTTGGACTGCGCCCTGATCTGCTCGCACAGCTTGAGCAGGAGCTCGTCGTCCCACTTGGTGGGGTCGTCCGGAAGAGGGACCGCTCTGAGCGCCTCTTTGATCTGGGCTTCGGTGACCTTCAGCCCCTGGAGGCGCTCGGCGAGGATGGTCTCGGGCTTGCTGCCCTGCATCTTCGCCTGCCTGGCGATCTTGGAGAACCCGTTCTTGATGATCTCTCTCATCCAGCACTCTATCTCGCGCCTCAGGAAGAGCACGTCCTCGGTGGGGTCGTGGGACCCGACGTCGACGGAGTTGCCTTCTATGTCAGTGGATCCGCTAACATCGACCACGTTGATCAGGGCGTCGGCCTGCCTCAGGTCGTCCAGGAACTTGTTCCCCAGCCCTTTGCCTTCCCATGCGTCGGGGACCAGCCCGGCGACGTCCAGGAGCTCTACGGGGACCATCCTGGTACCGTTCATGCAGATGGAGTTGTGAGGCGTGCACGTCACGCCGAGCTCCTTGCACGGACAGGGAGTGCGCACGTATGCGACGCCCTTGTTGGGCTCGATCGTCGTGAACGGATAGTTGGCTATCTCCACGGGCGCCATTGTCGCTGCGCCGAAGAAAGTGGATTTTCCAACATTTGGCTTGCCTACGATGCCTATCTGCATTTCTACCGGTCCACCCTAGGCAATCCACTCATATAGGTTATTTGCCGGACTGGAGGCGGATCAGGTTGGACATCATGACATCCAGGGACTCCGAGAGCTCTGCGATGTCCTTCTCCGACAGGCCGTCGGTGATGTTGCGGCCCGCTTTCGCACCGAGCTGCTCGATCCCGGACACGAGATCCTTGCCGGCATCGGTCATTATGATGACCCTCGAGCGGCGGTCGCCGTCCAGGACCATCGTCTCCAGGAGCCCGCGGTTCCTCATCCTGTCCACGAGGGCGGAGGCGGCCTGATGGCTCACGCCCAGGAACGCCCTCAGGTCGCTGATGGTGCATCCGGGGTTCGACCTGATGAAGATCATGGCATCGGACTGGCTGGACGTCAGGCCTATGGATTCCAGGTCCAGGTCCCTGTTGGCCTTGATGAGCCTGCCGATCATTTGGACCTTCCTGGCCAGCTGGAGGTACTCCTGGTCGTCCACGTTCATGCGCCCCCGTCCTTTTCCGATGGAGGCAGCATGCGGTCTGTGAGAGGGGCGAGCTTCTTCAGGTAGAACCTCGCGATGGTGCCGACGAGCACCGCGCTTATGACAGTCCCTTCGCGGACGCCTCCGAGCGTCCCGAGGCACACTATGCCGATCAGGGCGGCGATGACGATCATCGTGGTGTCCGATGTGACGCGTACCTTTCCGTAGTCTTTCCTGAGCTTCATGGTCAGGGTGTAGGCGAACCCGTCTCCCGGGACCATGACCACGTTGGCGATCACCTGCAGATACACTCCGAAGGCCAGGAGGGCGCATCCGATGATGACCGACACGATCTTTACGATGTACTCATGAGGGTCGAACCATCCGAACACGGCCATCCCTATGTCGATGATGTATCCGAACAGGAACGACACGACCACCTGAAGAGCCATATGGACGTACTCGTCGCGCTCCTTGAAGCGCATGACGAACTGCAATGCGACCAGGAGCAGGCTGAATATGATGGTCCAGTTGCCCAGTGTGAGCGAGGTGAAGACCATCGAGAGGCTGTAGGGTATCGACGTGATGGGCGACGTTCCCAGAGAAGCTTTCGTGATTATGGCGATGGCCATCGAGATGACTGTCAGCCCGCAGGCGAACAGCACATAGCGCCTCACGATGTGGTCCTTCATCTTATCGGCGAACCATACAACACGTTGTATAATCGGTTTACGGTCTTACTGAAATGGCATCGGCGATCTGACCGATCTCCGACGGACGGAGGCTCTCGATGCGCTCGTCGCCGAAGGGGATCTCGTCGTTGCTCTTGATGAGCCCCGCTGCTTTCAGGGAGGTCCCGATCTTCTTCCTGCGGTGGTTGAACGCCACTTCGGTGACCTTGAAGAACATCTTCTCGTCGATCACTTCGAACGGAGCCTTCCTGGGAGTTATCCTCACCAGGGCGGAGTCCACCTTGGGGCGGGGGTTGAACCTCGATGCGGGCACCGTCTCCATGATCTCGCATTCCGCACGGTAGAACAGGTTGACGGTCAGGCGGGAGTAGTCGGGGCTGCCTACGTCGGCGACCATCCTGTCCGCGAACTCCTTCTGGACCATAACGACGGCAGTTCTGAAGCTGTGGTCCAGGAGCTTGAATATCACAGGTGTGGACACGCTGTACGGCAGGTTGCTGACGAACACGTCGAACTCCGGGAACGGGACTTTGACCGCATCGCCGTGGATGAGTTCCAGCCTGTCTCCGTAGGTCTCGGAGATATATTGGGCCAGGATGTCGTCCAGCTCTATGCATGTGAGGCTGCAGGGCTTTTCCAGGACACGTTCCGTGAGGATCCCCAGCCCGGGACCCACTTCGAGGACGCGGTCTCCTTCCCTTATCTCGGCATATCCGATGTGGCGGTCGGCCACACGGCCGTCTGTCAGGAAGTTCTGCCCCTTGCTCTTCTTGGGGACGATGCCGGTCTCGGCTATGAGGCGCCCTGTGTCCGTCATCTCTGCACGAACAGGTAGCGCTTCCTGTCGGGATCGGAGATCTCGAGCATGATCCTGGCGACGATGAGCTTCTCGGGGTTCTTTATGCCGACCCTCTCGGAGAGGTCGCTGAAGTCCTTGAACGGGCCATCCTTCCTCTTGTCCAGGATGGCGGTCATGGACTTCTTCCCGAGCCCGGGGAGCTCCTCCAGCATGTGCTTTTTCATGCTGATGCCCTCGGCCTCGTTGAAGAACCTGATGAAGCGGAGCTGCTTGGACATGACTATGTCCGTCACGGCGTACTCGAGCTCGGCCTGGGCGTTATTGGTGAGCTCCTCGTAGCCGATGCGCCTCTTGACATGGTCTATGACGTCGCGCTTGGCTTCGGGGGTGTCCTTGCCGATGTACGTCCTCGTGCCGATCTCCACTATGGCCCCGGCCTTGGGGACGAGCTCGAAGAGCCTGAACTCCTCGTCTCCGACTGCGTAGCAGATGGGCTCCTTCTTCGCGCCGAACTTGCCGCCGGTCGCGGGGGCGCCCTGTGCCAAATAATCCAGAATGTAGACGTATTCTTCCATGGGAGAACACCTCTCAGATGTACTTGGCCACGATGTCGAGGATCTCCTGGATCTGTGCGGGCTCCAGGGTTATCCTCTCTTTTGAAAAGATCGCGCGGACGTCCTCCGGGTACTTGGGGAGGATGTCCGCGATTTTGCATGCGACGGAATCACTGACGATGTCGATCTTCTTGACCTCGTCGATGATCGCCTTCGCATCATCGAGGGGGATGCTGCAGACTGCCTGAGCATGCTCGAGCGCGTGCTTCTGCGATGCGAGAAGGAACTCCTGTCCCCTGATCTCTGCCTCGGCAGTGAGAAGGTCCCTCACTTCAGCCAGCGTAAGGTATTGCTCAGTCATCTCAAGTCACCCGTTTCAGTTGGAGTTCCTGACGAGGTGCTCGGGGCGGGCGACGACGGTCTTGGTCTTGTTGCCGTCCTTGACGCTGACCTCGTAAGCGCTTCCCCTGGGGCCCATGACGACTCCTGTGAGTCCGTGGAACCTGGAGAAGGGCATTCCCTTGTGGATGCTCGGGTCGATGATGATGTTGACTTTCTCTCCGGCCTCGAAGGTCTGGAGCCCTTTGGTGATGGGTGAAAGGCCGCGTGCCCTTACCTTCTTCTTCAGGACATTGCGGGTCTTCGTCCTTGTTCCTCTTGATCTCTGCATTTTGATCCCTCATGGTTCATGATAGTTGATCGCCAGCACATCAAGGGTCTCGACCTTGCACTGCACCCCAAGCCTCTCAGAGAAGCTCGGCGTGCTCCTGCCGTCGTCCCCGGACACGAACTCCTTCACATAGGTCCCCGAGTCGGTCTCCAGTTCGAGATCGAACGAGTCCTCGGTTATCGCGTCCGCCTTGATCCAGTGGATCCTCCTCTTTCTCACCAGGTCGGCCCTTCTGTGCTCGACCCGACGTGGAGTCCTCTGGTCTATACTAGCGTCCTTGAACGATAAAGCAACCTCAACTACTGCTTCTTTATTAACCTTGCTATCAGCGAGCACGTGCACGTGGTACACCTTGTCTGCGGCGGCTTCTTTGTACCTCTCCACTGCTTCGCGCTGCACGTAGTGCAGGTCTCCGAAGGCGGCCATCTCGTTGTCCGACCTCTTCTTGAGCTCGTCGAGATCGATGTGCCTGACCTTGGGGTCGCTTATCTCCAGCACGAAGGGCCTTCCGTCGCCCAGCATGCAGGCGTCGATGTCCTCGCGGCCCATGCCGTGGAAGAAGTGCTCCTTCCCGCCGGTCATCTCCAGGGCAACGTCCCCTATGATCTCCTGCACGGAGGTGTCGTACATCTTCCCCTTCCCGTGGCAGTGGTCGCATCCCTTCCCGTGGCAGACCCTGCAGGGCCAGATGGTCTGGGGGATCTCGCGGCTGTACTTGTTGTAGCGCCCGGCTATGAACAGCGGGGCGATGTCCACGGACACGTCGGCGAAGCGGGTGTCCACGCACGCCACCACCTGGGGGTTCTTGAACTCCACCGGGCGGTGGATCATGGGCAGGGCGATCTTCCCGATCTCCCTGTTCAGCTCCGCCTTGATGGGCTCGGCGTTCTCCAGGCCGTGCTCGGCCCAGATGTCCTTCTCCTTCTGGACGATCTCCGGCTCCACCCTGGTGCCTATGAGGAAGTTGTCCGACTCGATGGGGTTGATGGAATCGGCCGCGGCCTCGGCGAACCTGGGCAGGAGCTCGAAGATGTTCTCGCACAGGGGGCAGAAGTCCTCTGCGGGAGCGGGCGTGCCGTTCTCCTCCAGGGCCTCGCGTATGAGGGCTCCCCTGTAGTCGTTGGTCATGCCGGTGCCTATCTTGCCGAACATGCGGCCCAGGCAGTGGTCGCACAGGCCCATTCCGGCCAGCGCGGACGCCTTCTCAAGGTTATCTGATATCCATTGCTCCATGGTCCCGCCTTCAGAGGTCGAAGCCCATCTCGGCGATCCTTAGCCTGGGGCGCTGGCTTTCGAGATAATGGTACACTGTGGCGTGCTCGCTGCCCTGGAGGATGAGCTCCACGGCATGCTTCGCCACAGGAAGCGTTATGGAGTTGCCGATCAGCGACACGGTGTTGCCGTAGATGACCATGTCCACTCCCGTCAGGTCCTCGATGATCCTGCGGGTCTTCCCGTCCTTCCCTATGAGCCTGCCCCTGACCCTGGTGACCTGGCTGGTCCTGTCTCCGACGAACTCCTTCAGGTCCACGACCTCCAGGTACTCGTCGTCCTCGAACAGCCTCATGGCCTTCTCGGGGTTGAACCCCCTTCCCACGGCCTTGATCACATCCAGGATCTTCAGCGCCATCACGGGGTCCTCCAGCTCGACGTCGTCGTGGACGATGACCTCGCCCTCCTCGGTATCGATGTCGAGCTTGATCCCGGAGATGTTCTGGAGGACCTTCTTGGTCTCTCCGTTCTTGCCTATCAAAGTCCCCACCCTGTCGGCGGGCACCCTTATCGATCTCATTCCTCGTCCTCCTCTTCGTCCTCGTCCTTCCCGTTGACGGCCTCTTCGAAGATGACCTTGTCATCGATCACGTCGGCGTCCCTCTTCCTGAAGAATGAGTTGATGTTCCTGATGTCCCTGGCCAGCAGCTCCTTGGAGTTGTAGTGGTCGGCGGTCATGGCCTGTCCCACGTCGATCATGATGGGCTGGCCGTCCTGCATGAGTATGTTGTACTCGCTCAGGTCCCCGTGGACCAGATGCGCGTCTTTCCAGCCGTCGATTATGAACGAGACCACTTCGTCGTAGGTGTCCGTGGGGTCGTCCAGTATGACATCTTTCAGCTGGGGCGCGGGCCCGGTCTCGTCGCCGATGTACTCCATCAGCAGGCAGTTCTCCGCGAAGGTTATGGGCTCGGGCACGGGGATGCCGGCCTCGCTGTACCTCATGAGGTTGCGGAACTCCTTGTTCACCCATGCGTAGATCATCTTCCATCTGCTGCCTGTGACCCCCTTGAACCTGGGGTCGCCCTCGACGTACTTCGACACCCTCTTGAATGTGGATGTCGAGGTGCGGAAGATCTTCAGCGCGACGGCTTCGCCGTCTTCGTCCGTAGCGTAGAACACGTTGCCCTCCTTCCCCGTGGAGATGGGGTAGTGGATCTGGTCGATGTACCCGGAGGTCATCAGGTCGTAGATCGTAAGGAGGGTCTTCTTGTCGAAGACCTCCGCATCGGTCTGCCTCTCGTCGCCGGTGCGGTTGGTCTTAAGGGCGTCCACATGCCTCTCGAGGTATGCGTACTTCTCCTCGTAAGAGGACATGCAGAATCACCATTCAGAATATGTCCAGGTTCTTCGGGACCTTGCCCCTCTTGCTGAGGTTGATGGCCTGGGTCTTGGTGTACCTGAACTTCACGTCGCATTTGTCGGGCTGGAAGTCCCATACCGAGATAATCAGCAGGTCCCCTTCCCTTATCCACATTCTCTTCTTGATCTTGCCCGGGATGCGACCGACGCGGGAGACCCCGTCCTCGCACATGACCTTGATCTTGGAAGCGCCGAGCAGCTGGTCCGCTATCCCGAACATCTCAGCTTCCTTGATATTGGGAAGACGTACACGTGTCACGTCCTCATCCGGGCTTTCAAGCGGTGCATTGTCAGCCATAGTTTTCACTTCCGATGGGTTCCGATAAAAGTCCCCTTTATTTATCCTATCGGTCGGGGCGATGTTATTCCCATGGTTTCAGGCCCTGAGCCCGTCCGCGCGGAATCTGCGGTCCTTGGCGCAGTCCAGCAGGAACAGGATCCCCACGACGAGGGCGACGCATCCCATGACCGCGAACATGGACGGGATGCTCCCGCCCACCGCCGCCAGCAGCGGGACGCTCACAAGGGAGATGGCGAACTGGCCGAAGTTGAGGAATGTGGAGTAGCCTCCCATGATCTTCCCGGACGTTGTGGACGTGGCCTCTCCGGCCAGCGTGTTGGATATGGCGGGGCAGATCAGCCCCAGCCCCAGCCCGACCAGGACCATCATGACCAGGGCCACGGCAACGGTCGGGAACAGCATCAGCAGGATCATGGCAGCCCCCATTATGATGAATCCGAGGGATATGACCATGAATGGGCGGATGACGGACACCACGCGCCTGTACATCAGCGAAACGGCGGAGTTGGTGATCCCGTGGGCTCCGAGGAACAGCCCCATCATGGATGCCGTGATGTGCCCGGGCAGCTCCGGGTCCTCCAGGAACGTGGGCATCTTGGTTGGGAGCAGGAACGACATGGTCTGGCAGACGAATATCGCCGCGTAGCATATGGCGATGAGCTTCCTGTCCGCGGGGCGGGCACGCTCTTCCTGAGAGGTCCTCCCCGTCGCGGCGTCGCGGACAGGCTCTTTCATGGACAGGATGCACAGGAACAGTATCGGGATGCCGATCAGGTAGACGAGGAAAGGCTCGTGCCAGCTGAACGCGGCAAGGGATCCTCCGGTGTACTCCAGCAGGAGGACGCCCAGCCCCATGGCGGCGGACTGGTAGCTCAGGACCTTGACCCTGCTGGCTCCGGTGTAGTACTCTGCCATCAGAGCGGTCACGGCCATGGATATGCCCGCGATCCCCACTCCGACGAAGAACCTCATGACGAGGATCACGGTCAGGTCGTCCAGGAAGAAGCTGGCGACCCCGCAGGCGGTGAACAGGATCAGCGATGCGGACAGCGTCCTGACCTTCCCGAACCTGTCCGCGATGCCTCCGAGGATGAATCCCGTGCATCCGACCGCCAGCGAAGGGAGGGTGATCACAAGGGAGACGGCGAACTCCCGGTCGGGGAACGCGGCGTTGATCAGAGGGAGCGCCGGAGCGACCGCGGCCCCTCCCATGAGCATAAGCATCGATGCGAGCAGCATCGACAGCAATGTGAGCTTTCCAGGGACGAACGCTCCCTTCTGGCCTGTCATGATAGCCCCTTAGAGGCATCCCGTTGATAAAATGCGCGAAACGGCCCGGGCCACTGACAACCATTATAAACAGGTGTGCAATGGCGTTGATTGCGCTCTGGTAGTGTAGTGGCCAATCATTCGGCCCTTTCGAGGCCGACACTCGGGTTCGAATCCCGACCAGAGCACCATCAATTCTTCAAGGTCTTCTTCCTGTAGGCTGCGCTCTTGGCGGCGACCTCGTCCATGTTGCGCTTGTCGACGACACAGACCTCAGGCAGCTTGCGCGGATGCGCCTGAAGCACCCTGGCCACAAGGTTCTCGTCGGGGAAGTCGCACTGCTTGATGTACTTCCTGTCCCAGTTGTTGGCCAGCTCCAGGGCGGACTCTATCCCGCGGTTGTAGAACTGCTCCACGAACATCGCCCCGACGGTGGCGTCGTTGGACATGATCGCGATGTTGCTCCCCCTGACGGCGAAGTCGGTGCCGTTGAACGCGATGGACAGCCCTCCGCTGTCCCTCACCAGGTCCATGGCCTGGTAGTCGGTGTTCTCGCCGCCGATGTACATGGTGGCGTCCAGGTCGATGCTGGTCTGGCGCCTTATGTCCAGCAGGCGGTAGGCCTTCTTGTGCGAGGTCATGGGGACCACAGACTCCATAAGAGCCATCCCGTTGGTCTCGGGGATGCCGGTCTTGAGGATGTCGTCCATGGTCCTGATGATCTTCACGTCGCCTTCGTCGATCTCCATGGGGACGTTGAGCGCGTACTCGGTCTTGGGGACCTTCAGCGCCGTTATCGATTCGGTCATCTCCCTGATCCGGCGGGCGTCGGGCCTGCCGAGCTCGTGGTCGTCCAGGGACATCTGGCTGCACCCCAGGTCCAGGACGGGCCTGTCAAGGGCGTCCATCGCCGCCATGGCCCCGTGCTCGTACATGGACGTGGTCATGAAGGTGGGCAGCAGGCTGCTGATGTAGCCCATGGCCTCCTTAGCTCCGGGCATCAGGCGCATGTCCTCGCGGCCGAACTTCTCCACCAGGAAATCGGTGGCGCCGTTGGCCTTCAGGAACGGGACGGCCCATTTGTACAGGTCCCCCGAGCTGGCCTCCTCCCTTCCCAGGACGTAGGCGGTGAGCTCGTCGTACCTCTTCAGGACGTCGTAGAAGTGGGCGCCGTTGCGGATGAACCTGGCGCAGACGTCCCTGAGGTAGTTGTTCTCCGTCAGGAACCCGTGGCAGTTGCACACGAATATCCTGTCGGGGAACAGCCCCAGCTCCTCCACCGGATCGAACTCCCCGGGCATCCTATCACTCCAGCCTTGCGTCCACGCTCTCTGACAGGTCGTAGGGGCCGGGGAGCCGGACGTCGCCCGCGTAGGGCTTCTTGCCGACTATCCTGACCTTCCCTTCGGAGAAGGCGGATATCGTGGAGACTATGAGGGGGAGCTCGCGCCTGGCCCCGTCCTCGCGTATCTTCTTGAAGAGTGGCTCTTCTTGGCCTTCCTCGGCCTTGATCTGCTCCAGGCTCCTGGCCTTCAGCTTCTCGTCCATGTCGGCCCATAGCCTGTCGTACTCCCCTCCGCGGATGGGGAAGCCGCAGTATGTTATGGCGGCGCCTCTGTCCCATTCCTCGGTGCAGACGTGCATCATGGCCCCCTGGCGCTCCGCGTTCTCGGATATGAGCTGCCAGATGACCTCCTGCCAGGTCCCCTTGGGGCCGTCCGGCAGGGCGGGGTGCAGGTTCAGCATGTCGTACTCCCTGCAGGTCTCGTCGTCCATCCAGAGCATGTACCCGGCCAGGATACCCAGGTCGGCCTTGTATCCGCAGGTGAGCCTCCTCAGCTCCTTGCCGTACTCGTTCCTCCAGGCGGTCTGGTCCTTCTCCCACAGCTCGGGCATGAACGTCTTCCAGGACAGGGTCACCAGCGGGATGCCGTACCCTTCGACCATGTCGAAGAACATCTTGCGCTGCTCGCGCTTGGGGTTGTCCTCCTCGAGGTTGTCCCAATTGCAGAAGACATACGCGATCTCGACGTCGAGGTTGCCGAGTTCCTTCTGATCCATGACGGCTTTGAGGAGGTTGCGCGATCCCGGGCCCCTCCCGGTGGAGAACCAGCCTAGTCTGAGCATGTCCGGCACAATGCGCTCTTTGTTTATAAGCATGAAACGGCGACGCTCACACGTCGAAGAGCACGGTCACCGACGGCTCGGAGCGGTCGATCTCCATCATGTGATAGGTGACCGCCTTCACTTCGGACCTGACCCTGTGGCGCGACCTGTCCAGGGTCTCTCCGCGTGCATGGCAGACGACGTCGTCCCCGTCGAAGGACACCTCGAACTCCTTCAGGATCAGGTTGTCGCAGTCCTCGATGAACAGCATCTCGGACAGGAAGGAGTACAGCCTGTCCTCGTCGTCGATGCCGCTGACGCGGATGTCCCTCTCTTCCGAGGCCTCTATCCCGGAGAGGTCCACGGTCTGGTCGAAGAGGGCATACGCGGCGTTGGCGAAGCATTCCTCCAGGGTGGATCCGAATGCCTTGACCATCATGTCCGCCGTGTGGTCGACGAGGATGTAGCGCTCCATGGGCATGTGCAGGCGATGGCTGTATTTGAGCGGTCCGACGGTATGATATCCTCCGCGGCCATCCGGTGGGCCATGGAAGAATCCGTGTTCGTCCGCGCCCGCGAGTTCGTCGCAGGGCTCTTCGAGGGAGACAGCAGCGGCCATGATATCTGGCATACGGTCAGGGTGCATGACCTGGCGGTGTCTATATGCAGGTCCGAGGGAGGGGACATGGACGTGGTCAGGCTCGCCGCGCTGCTGCACGACGCGGACGACCGGAAGCTGTTCGGGGACACCGGATATGCGAACGCCAGGAGGTTCATGGCGTCCGAGGGGATCTCCGAGGAGACTGCCGGCAGGGTGGTGGGAATCATAGAGCAGGTGTCGTTCAAGGGCACCGATTCGGTGACCCCCGACTCCCCGGAGGGGAGGATCGTCCAGGACGCGGACAGGATGGACGCGATAGGGGCGATAGGCATCGCCAGGGCCTTCGCCTACGGCGGTAGCAGGGGGCGCGACATGCATGTGCCGGGAGAGGCGCCGAAGACGGGGATGGACGCTGAGGCATACGGGGCCAACAAGGGCACAAGCATCAACCACTTCCACGAGAAGCTGCTCCTGCTGAAGGACATGATGTCCACCGAGACCGCCAAGGCCATGGCGGAGTCCCGCCACAGGTACATGGAGGGCTTCCTGGAGGAGTTCATGGCCGAGTGGGACGGCCTTAGATGATTCCTGCGGATTCCGATAGCCGATTATCGGCAATCGTAGCGAAACTGCGGATTCCGTTCCGATTGCGTCGTCGGGGATTCGATTTATGGAAACATTATAAGAGCGATGACGTATAACGTGCATCCATGCGCATAACGATCGTAGGCTGCGGCTCCATCGGGTCGAAGCTCGCCAAGGCGGCCGATGAGATGGCCGAGGTCAAGAGGATCTACCTCATGGACGAGGTGCCCGAGCTCGCCGAGAAGCTCGCCGCCCAGTTGAAGAAAGCCATCGTCATCAGCGATGTGGAGGAGGAGCTCTACCACTGCGACCTCGTGATCGAGGCCGCGTCCCAGAGGGCCGCCACCGCAATCGTCCCCAAGGTCGTCGCCAGGGGAGTGGACATCATGATCATGTCCGTCGGAGCGCTGGTGGACGATGCCTTCAGAGAGGCTGTCAAGGACAAGGCCAACCAGGCCGAGGCCAAGATCTTCATCCCGTCGGGAGCGGTCTGCGGGACGGACGGGCTCAGGTCCTCCGCCGTCGGCCAGCTGGACGAGGTCGAGCTGATCACCACCAAGGGCCCCAAGAGCCTGGAGGGTGTTGCGTTCCTCATCGACCGCGGCATCATCGTGGACGACGTGAAGGAGCCCACCGTGATATTCTCAGGCCCCGCGAGGGAGGCCGTCCAGCTGTTCCCCAAGAACGTCAATGTGGCCGCTACCGTGGCATTGCTCGGAGTGGGCTTCGACAGGACCAAGGTAACAGTCGTCCTGGACCCTGCCACGCACACCAACTCGCACGAGCTCAAGCTGAAGGGCGAGTTCGGAGAGATGGTCTGCCACACGTACAACGTTCCGTCTCCGGACAACCCCAAGACGTCCTACCTGGCCGCGATGTCCGCCATCTCGGCGCTGAAGAGGATCGTCAGGAACGAGTGGATCGGGATCTGATCCCTTTCTCCGAAACCCATGCCCGCCATGTGCGGGCCCTCATCTCCTCATCTTTCAGCGGCTTGCCCAGTGCTCTGCATTCCTCGAATAACGACGGCCCGAAGTGCGGGAGAGCAGAACTCTCCCGCTCAATGAT
>CAVKKO010000022.1:0-21303 GCA_963656905.1 Bacteroidaceae bacterium
GGCGATATCATATGCCATCTCGGAAGCCGTCAGCCCGTTGATGTCCGCTTTCCACCTCTCCGCGGAACGGAACGAGGTCATGGACTGTATCACCGGCACTCCGTAATCGAGGAAGAAGTTGTCCTCCGAGACCTGCTCCCCCTCCCCCGGATTCGCCACCAGGATCTGGGAGAAGCTCATGAGCTCGATAATCGAATCCAGCACGGGCTTCCCGTCCCTTGTCAGGTCCTCCCTCATGATCGCCGCCGTGCCCTTGGCGCCGGGCACCTTGCCCTCGGAGGCGTACATGAACAGCGGCACCGCATTGGCGCCCCTGGACTCCACCTCCTCTATCAGCGAATCCACATGATGCGTGTTGCCGGAGACCCATTGGCTCTGGTAGAAGAATATGCCCACCGTGGGCTTGGACAGGTCCAGGGAATCGATGTAATCCGAAATGCCTATGTCCTCCAGGCCGGGACGGTATATCCCCTGCGGAGGGTTGTGGCGCGGCTCGGGAACATCTATGTCGAGATGGTCGAACTCCCTCAGGCACCATCTCATCAGCGTCGAGAAGTTCTCGTCTCCGCCCAGCCTCAGGCAGTCGCCGCACAGGGCATAGCCTTCATCGGAACGTGTGAACAGGCAGCGGAAAGCATCCGTGACAGCCTGCTCGGTGCATTCCAGCAGCGTGCAGATGCTGTAGTCCCTCAGCACCTTCTCCAGCCTATCGAACTTCTTGAAGTACGAGGTGTCCCCGTGGACCTTCAGCGTGACCATGTCCGCCGACGCGACGGTCTTCAGAGCCGCTGCCAGCGAAACAGGATCGTCATCCAGGGAAGAAGCATCGTAGCAATGGAAACCAATATCGAACCCTTCCGCCCGCACCTTGCGGACGGCGCCGTTCATCATATGGCTGTCCTTGGTCCCGATGGAGATGTGCACCAGCTTCACCGTTCATCGCCCCCGATAGGAGATGGCCTTCACCATACAGACTTCTTCCTCTGCTTGTACAGGAAGTACAGGAACAGGGGGCTGCCGATGAGCGCGGTTATCACTCCCACGGGAAGGACCGTGGGCAGCATGCGGACGATGCAATCTGACCCCACCACCATCAGCGCGCCGATAAGCGCCGAAGTGGGTATGAGAGCCTTGCTCCCGCTTCCGACGAACAGCCTGGCGATGTGCGGACCGACCAGTCCGACGAACCCTATCGTCCCGGTGTAGCAGACCGCCACGGCAGTCGCCACGGAGATCGTGACAAGGCAGACGATCCTTATCTTCACCGGGCTCTCCCCGAGGCTCACTGCCTCTTTGTCGCCCAATGCCACCACATCGATCCTGTCCGCCAGGAGCTCCATCGCGACCAGGAGGATCATGGACGCTGCGATCAGCATCACCACGGCGTCCCACCCGACGAAGCTCAGGGTCCCCAGGCCCCATTGGTAGATCTCCTGGAGGTCCTCCTCGCTGGCGTTGAACTTCAGGAACGTGGTGAAGGCGTTGAACATGTACATTATGGCGATGCCGATGAGGATCATCATCGTGGACGTGGTCCTCTTGAACGTCGATACCGCGACGATCGCGAACATCGGCACGAGACAGAACAGGAACGCGTTGGCGATCTTCCCGGAATCGCCTTCCAGGAACGGGACGATGCAGACCCCGGATGTTATGAACACCGTGACACCGAACAGGGCGGCGGACGATATCCCGATCGTGTACGGGTCGGTCAGCGGGTTGCGGGTGATGCTCTGCATCACCGCTCCCGATGCCGCCAGGACAATTCCCACGCACACTCCGCAGATCGTCCGGGTGGCGTTGTCGTTGACTATTACATAGTCCCTCCACCAGGCCTGGTAATCCTCAGTTCTGGAGGGGACGTCGCCGGTGATGTGGTTCCACACCGCCTCCAATGCCTGGCCGAAGGTCATCTCCAAACGGCTCACCGAAAGGGAGTACACGCAGATGACGAATATGACGGCGATGAGGATGAGGGAGCACAGCAGGCGTCTCCGGCCGGCCGAACGGTACTTCCTGATGCCGTTCCTGACGAAGTCTGACGCCATCACCACACACCTCTCTTCTGCCTTATGATCAGGTACAGGAAAATCGGAGCGCCGATGAGCGATGTCACCACTCCCACGGGGATGGTGGCGGACACGTCAATCGCACGCGATATTATGTCGCATCCCAGGAGGAAGGCCCCTCCCACTGCGACGGATGCGGGGATCACGAAACGGTAGTCTGAGCCTATGATCATCCGCACCATGTGTGGCACGATCAGCCCCACGAACCCTATTATCCCCGCAAAGGAGATCACAGACGCGGCCATGAAGGACAGCACCATAAGGCACACCAGCCTGAGCTTTTCGCTGTCCAGGCCCAAGGCCTTGGCGTCCTTGTCCTCCAGGGACATGAGGTTCAGCTTGTTGGACAGAAGCATCAGTATCGCAGAGCCTGCCGCGCATGCGACGAAGACGAACGGGATGGAGTCCCAGGAGATCTCGCCCAGCTTCCCGACCTGCCAGTGGTACACCTCCGCCAGGGTCTCGGAGCTGGTGGACACCAGCAGCAGCGTGGTCACCGAGCTGAACAGGTAGGACACTGCGGTTCCCGCAAGGATCAGCGTCGCCGGCGAGCGGCTCAGGTAGGGGGACATGGCGTAGATCGCCAGGACAGGGAGCATGGCGAATATCATCGCGTTCACCACCGTCCCGTACCCGTCGATTCCAGCCCCTCCGGCGGTGAACCCCAGCACCATGGCCAGGGCCACTCCGAGCAGCGCTCCGGATGATATCCCGGTGGTGTACGGGTCCGCAAGAGGGTTCTTCATAACGCTCTGCATCGCCGCTCCGGCGACGGCCAGCCCCGCGCCCGCGATGAGCGCGAACAGCGCGCGCGGCACGCGCTTGACCCATACGATGCGGTCGTCGTACCAGAGGTCGTGCTGCAGGACCTCGTCATAGGTCACGCCTTTCAGATGGTCGATGAACAGCCCATAGACCTCGGAGACGGAGAGGCTGCGGGTGCCCACTGTGAGCGAGACGAAGAACATGGCGACCATCAAGACAGCGAAGACGGCGATGAACAGCAGCCTCCTGGCAGTGTACCTGCCGTAGGCCTCCTTCATCTCGTCCCTGCCAGTCATCTGCCGCCCTTCATGATGATGAAAATTATCGGAACAGGTTGGTTGCCGGGGAGGCATCCCCGGCGAAGATGTTTCAGGCGAAGGTCTCCGGGGTGACTACGAAGTTCATCTCGGAGATGTCGAACTGCAGACCGCCGTAGAGCTTGTCCACGAGCTGCTGGTGGTACTTGTTGACGGTGTTGATGTCCACGAGGTCCGAGTGCAGCGCAGAGGCGGCGTAAGCGAGCCTGAGCGCGATCGGGAGGGTTCCGGACACCATGTACTGGCCGTCATCGGCGTGCTGCCAGGTGGAGAACTCGGCTGTGTAGGACTCGTAGCTCTCCTTCACGGACTCGGGAGTCTGGTCGTATCCGATGGCTGTCCTGATGTGGAATATCACATCGCAGTCGCAGGCGTTGAACTCGGGGTGTTCCTTGTACTTGATGGAGGACTGTCCGCCGAAGTCGACGCTGGATGCGGCGAACACCGCTCCGGCCTTGACGAGGAGGGCGGTGTAGTCGGAGTCTCCGGAGGAGAACGAGCCGTTGGAGCTGGAGGCCACGGCCTTCACGGGGGTGGCTCCCTTCAGGGCGTTCTCGACATAGTCCATGACGCCGAAGCTGAGGTCCAGGTACTGGGTGGCGTAGTTCATCTTCTGGAAGAGCAGACCGATCAGGAGAGCGGAGTGGGTGAGGGCGTCCCTGTCGAGGGAAGCGGCGGCGAGACGGATGACGTCCACGCCTCCGGCCTCGAAGTCGGCCTCGTTCTTCAGGTAGGACTTGTTCCAATCGGACACCAGGCAGGTGACGTTCTCCTTGGCGATGACATCGGAGGATCCGGCCTTGCCGTCCTCGAACGTGATGGTAGTGGCGCTGGTACCGAGCTTGACGACCTTGTCGGTGTTGAGGAAGGTGTCCTTGAAGAGAGCCTTGTCCATGCTGGTGGCGGAATAAGAGGCCCCCTTGATCTCATTGACGACTCCCATGCTCAGCATGAACATGGATGTGTTGGCGGATCCGGTCATGATAGCGGACTTCACAGGGAACTTGGTGGAGACGATCTTCTCGTCCATGGTCCCATCCGAGTCCACATCGTGGTAGCTCACATGGTAGATGGTGGTGCTCTGGCCGGTGGCGACCTTCCTGACGATCTCGACGTCGTCCTGGTTCAGTTCGCCGTCCTGGTTGGCATCCGCGAGAGGGTACTCCGCGACGGTCTTCTTGTCGTCGACGAGCTTCTGCATCAGCTTCACATCGTCCTGGTTGATGAACCTGTCACCGTTTATGTTCCCGAACACCTTCAGCTCCGCATCGGCAAGAGCGGAGACGGGCTCGTTGGACTTGTCTTTACTGTTGTTGACCGCATAGACGCCCACGGAGGCGATCACGAGGATCGCCACGACGGCGACTGCGATAAGCGTTTTCTTATCCATTTTATCACACCTTGACAAGGCCCTCGGCTCCCGCCTCCGGGCCCGTGTCGTAAGAATGCATGCGCGGCTCAGCAGAGCACACCGCGCCTCCGGGAACGGGCGCGCATCCGTCCACGGAGTCGTCCTCCAGGACGATGTACGGCCTCCCGTTGTCGTCGATGATCCTGCTCTCCACGCCGTAGACCTGCCGTATGTTGTCGACGGTGAGGACTTCTGCCGGAGAGCCGACCGCGAAGACCTTCCCGTCGTGCAGCATGACGACGTTGTCCGAATAGCGCGCGGCGATGTTGAGGTCGTGGCTTATCATGACCACGAGTATCCCCTCGGAATGGGAGATCTCCCTCAGCGTGCGCGAAATCGCCAGCTGGTGCTTTATGTCCAGGTTGGAGGTGGGCTCGTCGAGCAGCAGGATGTCGGGGCTCTGCACGAGCCCTCTGGCCAGCATGACCTTCTGGTGCTGCCCCGCGGACAGCTCGTTGAAGTAGCGCATTGCCAGGTCCTGGATGTCCAGGCGCTCCAGCACCTCGAACACCGCCTCCAGGTCCTCGTCGGTGGTCTTCCATCCCGCATGGGGGTGCCGTCCGAGGAGGACGGTGTCGACCACTGTCAGAGGGAATGTGTCTGATGAGGAATATGGAACGTAACCGACGCGCCTGGCAACCTCTTTCAGGGAGTACTCGGCTACATCGCGTCCGTCCAGGAGGACCCTGCCCTCGGTGGGAGACAGGATCTTGTTGATGCAATGGATCAGCGTGGACTTCCCGACCCCGTTGGGACCGAGTATCGACACCACCTGAGCTCCTTCCATCGTCAGGTCTATCCCCTTCAGCACCGGCACGTCGCCGTAACCGAACGACAGACCCTCTATCTCGACTTTCATCGGACCACTCTTGGATTAATGCTCCAACTGATTGGATTACCCGTCCAATTACAGCCATCCCACATAAACGTTGTTCACACTGGATTAGACCACTCTACGAAAATGCGAAGAGGAGGGCAACCGTGTCCGAGCGTCAGCCTATGGCCGCCCGGACGCTCTCCGCCAGGCGGTCGGCGTTGAGGTCCTCCAGCCTGAAGTACGTGCCTTCCAGCGCCATAGCCAGCCTCTCCGCGTTGTCGAACCTCACGTACCCCGCGCTCGCATCGATCACTATCCACTTCGCCTGGGGGATCGCCAGATCCTCCGCCAGCTTCCGGACCTCGTCGTTGGCATCCGCCCCGTCCCTCAGAGGGACGTTCGCCCTGCCGTCGGTTATGAGCACGATATAGCATGATTCTCCAGGATGCGACCTGGAATATGACGTCATGAAATCGCTTACAGTCACCAGCGCCTCACCGAGAGGCGTCTTCCCTCCGGTGGGGAGCTCCTGCAGCTTGCGGTAGCTGTACTCCACCGACCTGGTCGGCGGGAGGATCAGCTCGGCGGAATCGCGCCTGAATGCCATCAGGCCTATCCTGTCCCTCTTGACGTAGCTGTCGCGCAGCATCGAGAGCACCGCGCCCTTGACGGCTGCCATCCTCTTCCTGACGCCCAGCGACCCGCTGGCGTCCACCAGGAACATTATGGTGCACCCGGACCGCCTCTCCCTGACCTTCTGCCTGATGTCCTGCGGTTCGATCTTTATCGACAGCCCGTCATGCCCCCTCCCCTTCTGGCAGGGAGCGGCCGCGCGGACCGTCGCATCGAACGCTATGTCGGTAGTCTTCCCCTCAGGCTGCCTGGACCTGGCGTAGCGTCCCGTCGAGTCGCTGCTCTCGACCATGGCCCTCCTGCCCTTGCGGCTGGAGGTCCTGCGGACGATGCGGCCTTTCTCGTCGAGGTAGTCTATCACCCTGAACTGCTCCCCGATCTCGAACATCATGTCGTCGAGCATCTGCCGGATGTCCGGCATCTCCGGAGGCTCCTGTTGATCTTCGTTCTCATGGGGTGAGTTGGATGTATCCGCCTGCCGATTATCTTCCCTATCGGGCCCTTCCGAGGGGCTGTCCAGGCTGTCGTCGCCGTCATCCTGAGGCTCCTGCGGTTCTTGCTGCTCCGAAGGGGGCTGAGGCGGCTCGGGGACGTAGTTCCTCCTATGCGCCAAGCAGATCATCGCCGCTTCCTCCAGGTCCTTCCTCATGACCTCGTCGCGGCCGTTCATGGCGGCGATGGCCATCGCCGCATTGACCATGGCGATGTCCCCGCGGAACCCGTCCGCCAGGACCTTCCCCGAAAGCTCCACCGCAACGCCGAGCAGGTCGTCGGATATCATCACCAGGGGCAGGATCTCCCTCGCGCGGCCCATCCTGGACCTCAGATCTTCCTCCTCGGCCCGGCACGACTCCCGGAACCCTTCCGGGTCCTTCTGGTAGGAGGCGTTCCTGCGGAGCACCTCCAGCCTCCCTTCCTCGTCGTCCAGGGGATCGGAGTAGGCGCACAGGTCGAACCTGTCCAGCATATGCGGGCTCATGTCGGAGTCCGAGGGGTTCATGGTCGCGATCATCAGAGTGTCGACATCGTACTCAGCGGAGATCCCCTCCCTCTCCAGCACCACCCTTCCGGACAAGACGCAGTCCAGGAGCGATGCCAGGACCCTCTGGTCCATCAGGTTGACATCATCGACATACAGTATGCTCCCGTCCGCACGCGAAAGGAGCCCTTTCTGCATCACGGGCCTCCCCTCGGAGACCGTGGCCTCCACGTCCATCCCTCCGAAGAGCTGCTCCTCGGTCACGTTGACTGGGACGTTCACGACCTTCTTCCCGGACAGCGGCCCCGCCGCCCTCGCCAATACGGTCTTGGCGGACCCCGGCCCGCCTCTGATGAGAACAGTGCGCAGATGAGGGTTGACAAGAGCGCAGCACACCGCCCTCTTGGCATCCTCCATGCCGTTCACGGCGGAGAACGGGAAGCCCGGGATCATATCGACCGGAGGCATCTCTCGAGCTCCTCGGCATCGAAGGCCTCCTCCTCGAAGGGGCGCCTCCTCATGCGATGGGACAGGACAAGAGCGGCCACGTCGCGGATGTCATCCTTCGTGGCCTCGGTCCTTCCGGCAAGGGCCGCGTTGGCCTTGGCGGCCTTCATCATCGTTATGTCGGCCCTGTGGCCGTCTATGCCGAAGCTCGTGGTCACCGCGACCACCGCCCTGAGGACCTCGTCGCTCTCCTGCACCGAGGGCAGGATCCTCCTGGCCTCTGCGATGCGCCGGCGCATCGCCTCCGTCTCCTTCCTGACGCTCTCCGTGTAGGCCTTCGGATCGGAATCGAACGCCAGGCGCCTGCGGACGACCTCCATCCTCTGCTCCATGTCCCTGTCGCCCTTCACATCGACGGACAGCCCGAACCTGTCCAGCAGCTGGGGCCTCAGCTCCCCCTCCTCGGGGTTCATGGTCCCCACCAGGACGAACCTGGACGGGTGGGAGAACGACACGCCCTCCCTCTCCACGTAGTTCACGCCCATGGCGGCGGAATCCAACAGCAGATCGACGATGTGGTCGTCCAGGAGGTTGACCTCGTCGACGTAAAGGAGATTGCCGTTGGCCTGGGCCAGCACCCCGGGCTCGAACCTCTTCTCCCCCGTCTTCAGCACATGCTCGATATCCAGCGTCCCGGCCACCCTGTCCTCGGTGGCGCTCAGCGGGAGCTCCACCACGCTCATGGGCTCGTCCTTCACCGTCAGGAGCTCCCCTTTGGACAATCTCTCCGTGCAGCTCGGGCACATCATGTCCGGGCGCCCGGGATCGCAATGGAACGGGCAGCCGCCGACGACGCTCCTGGAGGGGAGCACCTGGGCCAGGGACCTCACCGTGGTGGACTTGGCGGTCCCCTTCTCCCCTTTGATGAGCGCTCCCCCGATGCTCGGGTCCACGATGTTCAACAGCAGCGCGCGCTTCATCCCTTCCTGCCCGACGATGGATACGAACGGGAACAACAGCCTCTCCATGAGTGCACCTCCGAATGCGTCCAGGCTTCCGGATGCGGGAGCCTTGTCACTTGCCCGCTGACACGCATAGTGGATATTTGGACGTTGGCATAATCATCCAAAGGGCCCCCTTGAGATGCCTTTCGAGGGAGCCGCAGTGGAAACGGTGGTAGCGTTTCCGAGCCGTATGGAAGCCGATTTGTAGTTACAAAATGCCTCGATTTTAGCAAATCGCATATATTCTAGCACTGAAATTTTGAAAACAGCAGGTTTCGGGCCCGTTTCGGATGTTCATGGACGGACGGAACCCGGCTCGAACAACAACAGAACGAAAGGAGGCGACGGAGATGACATGGTTGCCAGAACAGATGCCGCTAGGGCAGGAATATTTCAGCATCCTCCGCGAAGGAGGGAAGTACTACGTCGACAAAACAGGTCTCGTCGACGACGTGATGAAGCAGGGAGAGGGCTCGGTCCAGCTCTACACCAGGCCCCGCAGGTTCGGGAAGACCCTGAACATGAGCATGCTGGACGCCTACTTCAACGAGGAGTACAAGGGGAACTCCTGGTTCGACGGGCTGAAGGTCTCCGACCTGAGGCCGGACGACCCGGAGAAGAACTCCAACGTCGTCGTCTCGCTGACGATGAAGGACCTGGAGTCGAACGACCTCGAAGATGTGGTGCGGGGCGTGCAGAAGAAGGTCGTGGAGCAGCTGGACAGGATTATCGACCGCGATGACCTGGTCCACCAGGGCTCCTGGTCCCTCGGCATGTACGATGACCTCATGAACAAAGACTCCCCGCAGCGGATCGTCAGGTCCTCTCTCAGGGACGTCTGCAATCTGGTCTTCCGGTGCTACGGCAAGAAGACGATCCTGCTGATCGACGAGTACGACAACATGATGAACAAGATGCACGGCAAGCAGATCCATGAGGAGGTGGTGGATTTCATGAGCGTCTTCTACAGCTCGGCGCTCAAGACCAACCCCTACCTCAAGTTCGCCGTCCTGACCGGGGTGATGCAGATCCCGAAGGACAGCATCTTCTCGGGGCTGAACAACATCGTAGTGGACGATGTGTTCTCGGACGACGACCGCGATGTCTCTGGAGATACGTTCGGGTTCACCCCCGGCGAGGTCAGGAAGCTGTGCGAGGACATGGGCGCTCCGGAGAAGTTCGAAGAGGCGAAGCTCTGGTACGACGGATACAGGTTCGGAAGCGCGGAGATGTACAACCCATGGAGCGTCATGGAATATGCCAAGAACGGGTTCCAACCCGATGTGTACTGGATCAACACGAGCCGCAACAACATCCTCGACGACGTGCTGAAGAGAGCGGACGAGGACACCTACAAAGAGCTCGAAGAGCTGCTCTCCGGGAAGCATCTGACGAAGCCTCTCGACAGGAACGTCACCTACGGCGAGCTGTACAAGGGCTCCGCGGCTCTGTACTCGATCATGGTCATGTCCGGATACCTGACAGCAGTCAGACCCGAGGACATGTATGAAGTGTTCATCCCCAACACGGAGATCTCCAAAGTGTTCGGGCGCAAACTGATGTCCGACATCGGCGGAGAGGAGAACGCCGAGCTGTCATGCCTGAACCGGGCCGTGAAGACAGGAGATGTCGAGACCGTCGCGAAAGCGCTCACGAAGCTCCTGGAGGTGCTGAGCGTCAGGATGCTCAGGAGCGAGTACGCGTACCAGGCGTATCTGGCGGGGCTGTTCGTGGCCAGCCGCGAGGAGCATGCCGTGACGACCGACCGCGAGAGGGGAGACGGATACTACGACATCATGCTCACCAGCACGAAGAGGTCGGGAGTCGATGTCCTGATGGAATTCAAAAGATGCAAGAGGAACGAGTCTCCCGAGAAGATCGCCGAGAAGGCCCTGGACCAGATCATCGACAAGCGGTACACCGCGGGAACAAACAAGACCGTGATGGCGTACGGGGTCGCATTCAAGTCCAAGAAGGCCACCGTGACCTTCAGACGCATCGACCCCGAGCACTGAATCGAGAATTCCAATTCTCACCGCGAGGAGGGTATGTCGATCTCTTTCGCTTCTTTCAGAATCTTCGTATATTCTTCTTCAGAAAGAGGACACTCGATGAGCTTCATGAACTGGGATTTGGACAATTTCAATTGACGTGACATCTTCAAGATGAGGTCGTCGCCTATCTCCCGCTCCCCATGACTAATCTTTGTTCTGATGCGGGTCTTGATGCCGTTGGCATAGAAGATGTAACGAACATGATCTGAGTTCTTCTCACGGTCGAACCCTTTCCCGCAAAGGCTGGTGTCGATATCCTTGGTCTTGATCGTCGTCGTGTCAATCACGCTTCTTCACATTCTCGATCAGCCATTTCTTGTACTCGCGTGCCACGTTGTCTAATTTCGAATCGTCTTCCAGGGCATACTCTTCCCAGGCCATCTCGATTTCGGACTGGAGGTCCATCCTGGCATTCTTCATCGAATCGCCGTAAGCTATCAGATCCGACTCTTTGTTGCTCATGATGATGCCATCGTCGGTCCTTTCTATCTGGAACGACAGCGGCTTCGCGAAGCGGAACGGACCGACGGCAGTGATGAGAACCTCATTCGATGTGCAATCGGAGTATTGCGCATAACGTCTGCTGGATGATGATGGATGGAAGAGCTGATTCAAACGGCGGTTGCCACCTGTTGCTGTCATGTTCATTATTTCACTTTCCAAGCAACTTGCCGAGCCAGTCGTATATTTCGCCAGCACTGTCTAAGGACATGATGACACTGCATCTGATGCTTCTGAGCATGGTCTCTCTTTCTGACTCCAAGGAGACTCTTTCACCGAGCTGCCCGTTCGGATCCAGTTCATATGTTTCCGAGGACAACATCGGAGGGTCTTCCCTGAAAAAGCTGATGACGATCTCTCCTTTGGGCGTTCTTCCGCCACAGCAACCGTTCACGTACTTCGGATCGGAGTCCTCCGACCGTGTATAATTGAATTCGACATTGTCAGCCATTTGATCCCCATCAATAATCTGGACGGCTTGAATTCAGCTCGGCCTGGTATGAAAAGGCTCGTGATGGAAATAAGGATTTCGTTGTATTTTGTTTGTTCTTCTATAAAAATATTCACAAATGCATCATTTTAGCATATTCATACCATAACTTTCTCGACTTCGGTACCATATACGACGTCATGATGCGAGGTCGGGGTCTCCCTTCTTCGACCTCTTCTTCCTCGGCTGGGAGTCCTTCGATCCTTTCGGGCGTCCGCGTTTCTTGACCTCTTTCGGCACCACGGGGCGGATTAGCAGCCCGCCTCGGGCGGAGAAACCGCTAAATCGATGTTGGCGCAATCATCCAACTGAGTTCGATGAGGATCGTCTACGTATCAGTCCAGAGCATGGATGCCAGGAACATGGAGAAGCCCGTGTCCGAGATCGCCCGCGAGACGGGCTGGGACGTGGACCTGTACTGCATCAACGGGGACGAGGTGGATGAGGATCCCCTCGTCTATCACGAGCTTGTCCGCAGAACATCCGCCGCCGACCTGGTGATAATGCGCTGCATGACCGAGCCGGGCAGGATGAAGAGGTTCGACAGGTACGAGCATGTGCTGAAAGAATGCCCCGGCTACGTGATGGTCTACGCGGGCAACATGGAGGTCCGCCTGATGTACAGGGACCTCTTCAAAGGCAGTGACGAGGACTTCGTCCGCCTCGGCGAGTACCTGAGGAACCGCGGTGCGGAGAACGACAGGTCCATCGTCAAATGGCTCTATCATGCGCTCACCGGCGAGGGAGACGTCCCGGAGCCGGTGACGGTCAGGAGGAACGGCATACACCACCCCGACATAGACCGGGACATCACGCTGGACGATTACCTCCGGCAGCACATCGTCCCCGGAAGGCCGACCATCGGCATCCTCTACGGCGCCAACCTTTGGATCTACAACGACCAGGCGCACATCGATGCCCTCATCAGAGAGCTGGAGTCCAGGGGGATGAACGTCATCCCCGTGTTCTTCACCGCGGTGACCAACAGCATGAGGGACGGCGAGGGCGCCGCTGGCGTCTTCAGGAGGTTCTTCATGGATGGGGACAGGTCCAGAGTGGACGCCGTCATCATGGCCACCCCGTTCTCCCAGCTCAACAACTCCAGGAGCTGCTCCGGAGTCTCCACTCCCGACGACCAGAACTTCTACCGCACCCTCACCGACGTGCCCGTCATCCAGACCATGATGTGCAACGGCCACTTCTCCGATTACGAGGAATCCGCCGGCGGCCTCACCAAGGGAGAAATCGTGGCCAGCGTGTTCTGGCCGGAGATCGACGGGCAGATAATCACGGTGCCGATAGGCAGCATAGAAGGCGGGGCCATGGGCAGAAAGCACAGCCCCATACCCGACAGAGTGCGCCATCTTGCCAACGTGGCATGCGGATGGGCGAGGCTCAGGCGCAAGCCCCGCTCCGAGAGGAAGGTGGCCATCCTCATGTACCAGTCCAGGCCAGAGTCCGGGAGGATCGGCAGCGCCGCAGGGCTGGACACCATCGAGAGCGTCAGCGACATGCTCGTCAGGCTCCAAAAGGAGGGCTACGCCCTCGACCACGTCCCCGGCAGCGGGAAGGCGCTGATCGAAGAGGTCCTGGACAACATCACCAACGACCTGGAATGGTCGTCCTCCAAACGCATCCGCGAGAAGGCCGTGGCGCTGATAAGCAAGGAAAGGTACCTGGAGCATTACGGCGAGGTCCCCGAGTTCGACAGGAAGAGGATGGAGGAGGCCTGGGGCGAGCCCCCGGGATCCGTGTCCGTGGACGACGGGAAGATGGTCATCCCCGGCCTGCTGAACGGCAACATCCTGATCGGCTACCAGCCGCTGAGGTCCTGGGCGGACCAGATGGAGTCGGTCTACCACGACCCCGTGACCCCCATGCCACATCAGTACCTGGAGTTCTACAGATGGCTCAGGGACGATTTCCAAGCCGACATCATATTCCACATGGGCACCCACGGCACCCTGGAATGGCTTCCGGGAAAGCCCGTGGGGCTGTCCGGGAAGTGCTTCCCGGACCTGGTCCTGGACGGGATCCCCAACATCTACCCTTACGTGATCGACGACCCCGGAGAGGGGATACAGTGCAAGAGGCGGTCGGAATCGGTCCTGATAGGGCACATGTGCCCCACGATGGCCCGTGCGGGATCCTACGACGAGCTGTCCGAAGTGGACAATTCTCTGCAGGAGTGGTTCAAAGCGAGAGCGTCCGTCGGCGAGGAGAAGAGGATGTCCATGGTCTCGGAGATCCTGGACTCTGCCAGGAAGGCGGAGCTCCTGAACGACCTGCATCTGGACCCGGACATCTCCGCGAAGGAGTTCGAGGACCATCTGGAGGACCTGCACGAGTACCTGACCGAGGTCAAGGACGCCCTCGTCAGAGACGGACTGCACATCCTGGGAAGGCCTCCGGAAGGGGAGCGGATGGATGAAGCAGTCTATACGATGATGAGGCTCGCCAACGGGAGCGTCCCGTCGCTGAGGTCGTCATTCTTCGCTTCGAAAGGATTCGACCTGGACTCGCTCATCCGGGATCCGTCGGGGACCACCGGCGGGGAGCTCAACTCCATTATTATTGATAATGAGGACAGGGAGCTGATGGACGCCATACGCTCCGCAAGGGGATGCGATGCCGATTCCGCTGTAAAGATCTTCTCCTCCGTCACCGAGATGACTCCCGACCTGGAGGAATCCGTCAGGTACGCCTTCGGCGTCCTGGTCCCCAACCTGCTCCGCATGACCGACGAGATGGACAATATGATGCGCGGATGCGACGGAAAATATGTGATGCCCGGGCCCTCCGGCGCCCCCACCCGCGGCAACGCCGGGATCCTGCCCATGGGCAGGAACTTCTACGGCGTGGACCCGGACATCATACCTCCGAGATCGTCATGGGAGATCGGGAAGAGGATGGCGGACCAGATGATCGGGCGCTACATGGACGAGAAGGGCTGCTATCCCAGGGAAGTGGGATTCGTCATATGGGCCACGGACACCATGAAGACCAACGGGGACGACGTCGCGTACATCCTGTGGCTGATGGGAATCAGGCCGGTCTGGTCCGGGAGCGGAGGACAGGTCATAGGGCTGGAAGCCGTCCCGTTGTCGGAGCTCGGCAGGCCCAGGATCGACGTCACCGTCAGGATAACCGGGCTGTTCAGGGACACGTTCCCCAATCTCATCGACCTGATCGACGACGCGGTGAAGATGGCCGCAGGCCTGGACGAGTCCGAAGAGGAGAACTACCTGGCCGCGAACCTCAGGAAGGACATGATCGACGCCATGGCCGAAGGCCTGACCGTGGACGAGGCGCGCAGGCGCAGCTCCGTCCGCATATTCGGGTCACCTCCGGGAGGATACGGGCCCGGCGTCAACCATGCCATCGAGACCGGCGACTGGAAGACTGTGCAGGACCTGGCGGACATCTACATCGCCTGGGGCAGCTACGCCTACGGCCGCGGGATCTCCGGGGAGAGCATGAAGGACGAGTTCGTCAAGAGGTTCTCGAAAGTCGGGGTGACGGTGAAGAACATGCCCGACAGGGAGATCGACCTGCTGGACATCGACGACGTCTACGGATACCTGGGAGGGATGAGCTCGTTCATCCGGGCCTACGGGAACAAGGATGCCGTCTCGATGATGGGCGACGGCTCCGACCCGGACAGGCCGAAGCTCAGGGGCACCAAGGACGAATTGCAGTACGTGTACCGGACGAAAGTCCTGAACCCGAAGTTCGTGGAAGGGCTGAAGAGGCACGGGTACAGAGGAGTCGCAGAGATAGCGAAGCTCACGGAGTACACCTTCGGATGGGATGCGACGGCAGATGCCGTGGACGATTGGATGTACGAGAAGCTGTCGGAGAGGTACCTCTTCGACGACGACACCCGGCAATGGATGGAGGACGAGAACCCCCACGCCATGATGGACATGATGGACAGGCTGTTCGAAGCCGTCGACCGCGGGATGTGGGACGTGAAGCCGGAGACTCTGGAGAAGCTGAAGGAGATATACCTCGATCTCGAGGAGAGGGTCGAGGAAGTTAACGACAGAGGTTGATGGTCTATAGACCTTCTGGGTCACGGGTTTATCTATCAGTAGGATTATCCATCCAACTGGAGATATAATGCAGATAAAAGCAGATGGCGTGGAGTTCTCCTACTCCAGCACTCCGGTCTTGGACGGCATATCCTTGGATTTGTCTGGACCGGGATTCTTCTCGATCCTCGGGCCGAACGGTGTCGGCAAATCCACGCTGATCCACTGCATAAACAAGATACTCCAACCCACATCGGGTTCAGTGTTCATCGATGGGGATGACGTCAAAGACATCTCCATCAAAGATCTGGCCAAGGAGATAGGGTACGTTCCGTATTCTGCGAACGATTCCTTCCCCCTGACCGTGGTAGACACGGTCATGATGGGCAGGCACCCTCATGCCAAATGGAACACTCTGGACAAGGACCTGGACATAGTCTACGACACCCTGAAGATGCTCGGGATATCGCATCTCGCCATGAGACAGTTCAACGAGCTGTCTGCAGGGCAGCATCAGAAGGTCATGTTGGCAAGAGGGCTGGTCCAGGAACCGAAGATCCTTCTGCTGGACGAACCGACATCCAATCTCGACATCCGCCATCAGCTGGATGTCACAAAGATGCTCAAACGCCTCTCCATCGAGAAGGGGATCCTCATCATCATGATCAGCCACGACATCAACATCGCGGCGAAATATGCCGATCAGGTCATCCTCATGTATCAGGGGAAGGTGTTCGATGTCGGCACGCCCAATGAAGTGATCACAGAGGACAACCTCAAGACGGTCTATGGCGTCACATCGAAGATCGTCATGGATGAGGACCGCCCGCACGTGATCCTGAAGGATTCTCTGCCGATGAGCATCGATGATCATCCTTCTGCAGCGATGGCCGCAGCAAGGAAGAAACAAGCATCCGATGCAGACGCCGAACCCTCGGACAGCTTGGGTCAGGAGTCTTGAAACGTTTCAAACAGGATCTGCAGGAGTTCAATCGAAGATATTGGATGTATAATCCAACTAGAGAACGCCGGCAGACGGAGGTTAGATACAATGGAAAAACAGAAAACGATGATCATAGCGGTCGTCGTGGTCGCAATAGTCATCATCGCTGCCGCAGCCGTGGCATTCGGTGGCGGCAACAGTTCGAAGAACTCTGACGCGGCCATCGCGTCCCAGCTTCAGATCAAAGGGAACGCGAACGATGACTACACCATCGACGACAAGGACATGGCCATCCTGAAGGACATCAAGGCCGGAAACAAGGACATCAAAGACTACCCCCTTGCAGACATCGACGGGGACAACGAGATCACAGACAACGACATAAAGCTTCTCCAGGACCTCATTGACAGGAAGACTGGAGCCACCGTCTACGTCATCTGCCAGGACAGGAACGGCGCCAGCACCACTGTCACCTGCACGTACCCCATCAGGAACGCTGTTCCTGTCGGGACCAACATTCAAGAGTCCCTCCTTTACGCCAACGCAGGCCAATACGTTGCAGGATACTTCGTCAGCTCTTACAAGACCGTCGAGAAATCCATGTCCTCTGCGACCGACCTCGGCGGATCCGCAAGGGAGATCTCCGATGCTGCTTGGAAGAACTTCATGACCCTCGACGGGAACCTCTCCGACGGAGTCGGAGCCCTCATCGTGGACTACAGCGATATCAAGCGCATCACAGATGCACGCGAGGCAGACCTCGATGCAGCAGGCATCCCCATGCTCATCTATTCTCCCGCTGACGCCGAGAGCGAGATAACCACCACTCTCACCCTCGGGTTCCTCTTCGGAGGAGAATGCGAGAAAATGGGTGTCGACTATGCCCAGAAGAGCTGGAACATCATCAAGCAGGTGAAGGACAAGGTCGGAGGCCTCGCTGACAAGGACAAGGCCAGCTTCATCAACTGCACGATGTACATCTACATCTGTCAGAACGACTCGACCTTCAACACCAGCTCTGCCACCGCAGGCGGAATCGCGTACTACAAGCTCAACTCCGACTTCGCCAAGACCTATGCCGGATCCGGTTCCGTCAAGATGGCGAGCACCGAGGCGCTGTCCAACTACACAGACATCAACACGATCATCAACAACCGTTCGATGGACTGGGGGCTGGATGCCGACGGAGTGAAGGAGATGATCATAGACTGCTGGGACCATGACAACAAGGGAACGTCCTCAACCGAGTACTTCAAGGGATTCGAGGAGAAGCTCTACTACATCAACAATCTGCTCCCCGGAGCAGTCAAGGTCGCATACATGGCCCACGCCATGTACGGTGATGACTTCTCTAGGGAATGGGCCGACGGAGTCCTCCAGGACTTCATCAATCTGGGAACGGAACCCCTGAAGGGACAGACCCTCAGCTCCATAGTCGCGTTCATCGAGCTCGACGACTACAAGAAGGCGACAGCCTGATCTTAGCGGGGGCTCAGCCCCCGCATTTTCTCGGAATTGATATCATGGATGAGCTGCCCAGCGGGATGACCAAGGAGCAGATGGTGTCCGAATACCATAGGGCCATAGCGAAAAAGCTGGCCCTGCTGGCGGTCAGCATCGCGGGAATCGTCCTCTTCATCGGACTCCTGTCCCTGTCCAACTTCGAAGGAATAGGGCTGAAGGAGACGTACAGCATAATCTGGAACCATATCTGCGGGAACGAGTACCCGCATAGATCCACTGAATGGTGGGCGGATCGTTACATCTGGAACACCGCCATGCCGCATGCCCTGGCCGCCGTCATAGCAGGCGCGGGGCTGGCCGTGTGCGGGACCATGATGCAGTCCATGATGTCCAATCCTCTGGCCGACCCGTACACCACCGGGATATCGTCCGGAGCGTGCTTCGGTGCGGTGGCCGCGATCATCGTCGGAATAACGATGACGAGCGTCACCGGAGAGATGGGGATCGTGACCAACGCCTTCATAGGAGCCTTGGTCCCGGCCCTTCTGATAGTCTTCCTTTCGCAGAGGATCCACATGACCCCTGCAACGCTGATCCTCCTGGGGACGGCGATCTCTTACTTCTTCAATTCAATGATAACGTACATGATGGTCACCACCGACGCGGACACGCTGAAGAGCGCGTACATGTGGCAGATCGGGAACCTGGACGGAACCACATGGAGCTCGCTGCCCATCATGTTCGCGGCCACGCTCATAGGCTCGATAGCCGTGATGCTGGTATCCAACAAGCTCAACGTCATGACTCTCGGAGAGAACAGCGCGATCAGCCTCGGCGTCGATGTCCAGAGGTTCAGGACATGCTGCCTCATCCTCATGTCCGTCATGACAGCGGCCATCGTGTCCTTCACTGGGATCATAGGCTTCATCGGACTTGTGGCGCCACATATCGTCAGAATGGTCATAGGGTCTGACAACAGGTTCGTGGCCCCGATATCGATGACAGTCGGAGCTCTTCTGCTGCTAGTAGCGGACTACATCGCGTTCGAGCTGTCTAACATCCCTGTCGGAGTGATCATGAGCATCATCGGAAGCCCCGTATTCTTTGCATTGATTCTCTACCAGAGCCGCAAGCCGGGGGTGATCTATTGACCTCCGAGGAAAACGACCCGTTCAAAGCAGAATACAGGAACGCCAACCGCAGGAAAGTGTTCTTCATCCTGCTGCTGACCCTCTTGGCCATAGGCTCGTTCTTCCTGACACTGGGTTTCGGCGTATATGACATCACTGTAGACCGCGCGATACAGACATTCTTCGAGCATCTCTCCGGCAACATCACCGACGAGCGCGACGATTACTACATATGGACCATCCGCACGCCCAGGGCCATAGGTGCGCTGATCGTCGGTGCGGGCCTGGCTGTAGCAGGTGCCATCATGCAGAACGACTTCAAGAACCCCCTGGCGGACCCTTACACCATGGGAATATCGTCTGGGGCGTTCCTCGGAGCAACACTCAGCATCACATTGGGGATCTCGATCTTCCCCTTCCTTGACGGAGTCAGCTCGACAGTGACGAACGCATTCATCTTCTCGCTCATCCCGGCCGCGGTGATCATTGTAGTGACCAAGATCAGGAGCCTGACTCCCGTAGCCATGATCCTCACCGGAATCGCGGTCATGTTCCTGTTCTCCTCCATAACACAGGTCATCATGGTCACGTCCCCATCCGAAACCCTGGCCAGCGCCTATGAATGGAGGGTCGGGTCCCTGAGTCCCCTCAAATGGGAGTACCTCCCGGTGATGGCCGTCACTGCAGTTTCCATGATCGCATGCCTCTGGTTCCTCTCGTCGAAACTCAACATAATGTACGCCGGAGACAGGGCGGTCCAAACCTTCGGCGAGAAGGCTGAGAAGATCAGAATAACCACGCTCCTCCTGGCATCCATCCTCACAGCAGGGATGGTCTGTTTCACCGGGACCATCGGGTTCATCGGGCTCGTCGGCCCGCATGTCGCGAGGATATTCGTGGGATCCAACAACCGTTACCTCATACCTGCTTCTGCAGCCTTCGGAGCTGCATTCATAATATTGGCAGACACCGTAGCGAAGGTCAGCGGTCCGAACGGGCTGCCCGTAGGGGTCATCTGCTCGATGATCGGAGGGCCCTTGTTCATATGGATCCTGGTAAAGCAGAGGAAGTCCGCCTGGATGTGAAACCTGTTCGATGTTCGTACAAAATAGAGGGTTCATTCCATGAACGAAGACATCATAGTCATCAAAGGCCTCGTGAAGCGCTTCGGGGACAAGACGGCCGTAGACCATCTTGACCTGGAGATCCACCGCGGAGAGGTCTTCGGCTTCCTGGGCCCCAACGGGGCAGGGAAGACCACCACCGTCAGGTGCATCGCCACCCTGACGAACTACGACGAGGGGACGATAGAGGTGGACGGGAAGGACCTCGTGAAGGACCCCACCGCCGCCAAGGACAAGATGGGGGTCATCCAGCAGCAGGTCTCGCTGGACAAGGACCTGACCATCCGGGAGAACATGATCTCCCATGCCATGTACCACATGATCCCCAAGAAGGAGCGCAACGCCCGCATCGAGGAGCTCTCCGAGTACTTCGGCCTCGGCGAGTACCTGGACAAGCCCGTCGACTCCCTCTCCGGAGGATGGAAGAAGAGGGCCGCCATCGTGTGCGCCGTCCTGCACCGTCCCGACGTGCTCTTCCTGGACGAGCCCACCTCGGGCCTGGACATCAACGCCAGGCGCCTTCTGTGGGACGTGGTCAGGAACCTGAACGAGAAAGGGACCACCATATTCCTCACCACCCATTACATCGAGGAGGCGGAAGCCCTCTGCGACAGGGTCGGGATCATCGACCACGGGAAGATCATCGCCCTCGGCGACCCGAGATCCCTGTGCGAGAAGGTGGGATCCACTGCAGTGGAGTACATGGAGGACAAGGCCACCCAGTACAGGTACTTCGCGAGCAGGGACGCCGCCAAGGAGTTCGTGTCCTCGCTGGACTCCGACGACAACGTCCTGATCAGGAGCACCAACCTGGAGGACGTGTTCGTGGAGCTCACAGGCAAGAGCGTGGGGGGACAGAGATGATCGCCTTCCTGAAGCAGGTCTACTACGTCGCCTGGGGCGACATGATGTTCCTGAAGCACAACTTCGCCAGCACCATGATCATGAGCATCATGAGCCCTCTGCTGTACCTGATAGCGTTCGGATACGGCCTGAGGACCGGGACCACCGAGATCGGGACATCCTATGTCGCATTCGTCATACCCGGGATCGTGGCGCTGTCGTCCATGTCGTCTTCTTTCTCTTCGACATCGACCCGCATGAACGTCCAGAGGCTGTAC
>CAVKKO010000023.1:0-831 GCA_963656905.1 Bacteroidaceae bacterium
GAAAATGAAAGCGCTCGTCCTGGTGGCCGCGCTCCTTGCCACGGCGGTCATCGGAATCGCCGTTCCCGACTCGGACGCATCCTCCGGCATCGAAGTGAAAGACGGCCTGGGGAACAGCTTCTCCTTCGACGGTCCCGTCGAAAAGATAATCACAATCGGCGTCGGCCCCACCGCATGCGCCGTCCGCGTGGGAGCCATAGACAAGATCATGGTATGCGACAGCTATTCCAAGACCAACACAGCATCTCTCTTCGACGAGCTCCACGAGAAGATCGCCGCAGGCGAGATAGCCGCCGGCGGGAACATCTACAGCAGCGGGAAGGCCCAGCTCCAGGCGGACATCATCGATGCCGCCGATCCCGAGACAGGGACCTTCGACCGCGAGAAGGATGTCGTATTCGTGACCGGCTCCGACACCTACAGAGCGAACATCGTGCCCTTCTTGCAGGACAAGGGCTTCAAGAACATCCTCCAGTGGTACGACATCACAGAGTACGCCGACATCATCGGCTTCGCGAAGACCATCTCCCTCGTCAGCACCGGGTCCGTCCACGGCTCCATCGCGCAGATGGAGAACCTGACCGGCGAGATCTCGGACACCCTGGAGAAGGCAGGCAGGGACAAGGTCAAGGCCTTCTACGTGACCTATTCCGGGAACGCATTCAAAGTCGGCAACACCGGATCCCTCGCAACATCCATGATAATAGCCGCCGGAGGGGACGCCGTCACGGTGAATCCCTCCAAGACAGGCACGACCTACGAGGCCAATCTCACCGATATCGTCTCCGAGAACCGCGGGGTCATAGTATTCGCGGACAACTCCATAGTCAG
>CAVKKO010000023.1:841-13914 GCA_963656905.1 Bacteroidaceae bacterium
GTCAGCAGCCAGGAGCGCCTGTCCGACCTGCGCACGAGGATCGGCGGCGATGTCACGGTGGTGCATCTGCAGGCGATATGGAACAACTACAGCATCGAGAGCATGGACGGCGTATGGACAATGGCCTGCGCCATGTACCCCGACCTGTTCTCCGGCGATGTCCCCGAAGTGCACACCGAGAAGGCCAACACCGCGCTGTACGCAGGCATCGGGCTGGCCATCGTCGTCATAGCCGCGATAGCAGCGTATGTCTTCATGAAGAGGACCTCGTGAGCTCTGAACACGGTTTTAAACCCCTTCCATCTTCACACCCCTCATGGCAAAGAAGTCGAGAGCGAAGGTCCTGGCGGTTCTCGCCGTGTTCGTGGCCCTCGCTGTCTTCTGCGTCTTCATGGACCTGTCCTGGATCTCGGCGGACAAGAGCTACACGTTCTCCCAGGTCTGGGACGCTCTCATGGGAAGGGGGACCTGGTCCTCCGACATCATCGTCAGGGAGGTCAACGCCCCACGTGTCGTCGCAGGATTGTTCATCGGCGCCGGACTGGCCGTCACGGGTGCCGCCATGCAGGCCGTGTTCAGGAACCCCTTGGCTTCACCTTACATATTGGGGCTCTCTTCGGGCGCTTCGCTGGGAGCGGCCATCGGGATGATGTTCGCCATACCGTTCATCCCTTCGCTGCTCGTGACGCCTGTCCTCGCTTTCATCACATGCTTCGGCACCATGCTCCTTGTCTACGCCATGGCCCGCTCGGGAGGCGCTGTGAGGACGGAGACGCTGATCCTTTCCGGAGTGGCGGTGTCCTCGCTGCTTTCGGCCCTGGTGTCGTTCCTCACCTTCATCGCGGGCGACAAGCTCGAGGGCATCGTGTTCTGGTCCATGGGGAACCTGGGGAACGCGGATTTCGAGGAGATCGCGTTCATCGCTCCGATCATCTCCGTGTGTTCGCTCCTTCTCATAACGCAGGCCAAGCCTCTGAACGCCATGATGATCGGAGACGCCCATGCCATGGACTTGGGAGTCGATGTGAAGCGCACCAGGCTGTTCGTCCTCGTGATCTCCACGATGATCGTCGCCGCGGCGGTGTCCTTCGTCGGGGTCATCGGTTTCATCGGACTGGTGATACCGCACATCCTCCGCATCCTGCTCGGTCCCGACAACCGCGTGATAATGCCGCTGAGCATCGTGGCGGGATCATGCTTCATACTCATCTGCGACTACCTGGCGCACATAATCGCGCCCGCATACGGCACGCTGCCGATAGGCGTGGCCACGTCCCTCATCGGCGCGCCCGTGTTCATCTACCTGCTGATCCGCAGGAGGAAGGAGGTTGGCTGGGGATGACGCTGGAGACGAAAGGCCTCACATACACCTACGGGAAGCACCTGGTGCTGGACGGGGTAGACCTCCGGGTGAAGGACGGGGAGATGCTGGGGATCCTGGGGCCCAACGGCTGCGGGAAGACCACCATGCTGAAGAACCTCAACCGCAACCTTTCCCCGGACGGAGGATGCGTCCTGCTGGACGGCACCGACCTGGAGGAGATGACCAAGAGGGACATCGCCAGGACCATAGCGGTGGTGCCTCAGACCAACGAGGTGCGCTTCGCGTTCACGGTCAGGGACATGGTCGCCATGGGCAGGATGCCCTTCCAGAGCATGCTCGGAGGACCCTCGTCTGAAGACGAGTCGATAGTCGACGAGGCCATGGAGCTCACCGGGATCTCGGGGATGGCGGACCGTCTGATAAACACCATGAGCGGAGGCGAGAGGCAGAGGGTGATCATCGCCCGTGCGATCGCGCAGGAGCCCGACATCATCCTGATGGACGAGCCCACGCTCCATCTCGACATCAACATGCAGTTCGAGGCCCTCGACCTCGTCTCGGAGCTGTCCAAGAAGAAGGGGCTGACCGTTGTCATAGTGTCCCATGACCTTCCGATGGTCGCCAGGTACTGCGACAGGATCGTCCTGATCCACGACAGGGGGATCTACGCGGAAGGCAAGCCGGAGGACGTCCTGACCCCCGAGAACATGCGCACTGTCTTCAGCATAGATGCGAGGTTCGAGACCGACGAGAGGGGGCAGAAGACCGTCAGGCTGTTCGGGGCCTGCCCAAGGAAATAATCTCCGATGCATCCGATGCGTTCTCTAAGAATAGTTATATAAATCAAACAAGTCCGAAAGGCCATGGATGCCATACTGGAGAGCAAGAGCAAGCAGTGGCTCCTGCTCTCGGTCGTCGCGCTGGCGCTTTTCGTGGACGGTCTGGACGGGACCATAGTCAATGTGGTGATCCCAGAGATAGGCGGGTCCTTCGGAGTCGACACCGGGACTGCGTCATGGGTCATCACTGTGTATTATCTAATGATGGCCGGGCTCATCCTGATATTCGGGAAGATCGCCGACAGCGGCGCTATCAGGCGCCTGTTCGTCATAGGCATGCTCCTTTTCGCGTTCAGCTCATTGGCTTGCGCCCTTTCGCAGAGCCTGTCTGTCCTGCTGGTGTTCAGGGCCGCCCAGGGAGTTGGGGCCGCCCTGCTCGCAACGACGGCGTTCATGCTGTGCGTCAAGTACCTGCCGAAGAGGATGGCGACGTTTGCGTTCTCCGTCGGCATACTGGGGACATCCCTCGGTGCGGCCATCGGGCCCGCGGCCGGGGGCTTCCTGGAGCACGTGGCCAGCTGGCATATGGTCTTCCTTATCAACGTTCCTATAGGGATAATCGGAGCGGTCCTCGCGATGCATGCGATTCCCAAGGATCCCGGGTTCTCAGGATCGGGGTTCGACTTGAAAGGCTCGATCGTCCTGTTCATAGCGATGATCGCCGGCCTCTATGCGTTGGAATCGATTCCAAGCGACGGACTGCAGACAGCATCGGGGATATGCGTCATCGTCTCCCTGGTCACTTTCTGGATATTCGCCCGCATCGAGCGCAATGCCGTGGATCCGGTGCTCAAGCTGAGCCTGTTCAGGCTCCCGAAGCTGGACGCCGCAACCTTGGTCCTGGTCATCCAGAGCCTCGTCTACATGGGGTGCCTGTACCTCCTGCCGTTCCTCCTGAAGGTGGTGTTCGGCATGGACTCCCTGGAGAGCGGGATGTACCTCCTGCTGCCGTCCTTCGGCATCCTGGCGTTCTGCCTCTGGGTCGGGAAAGCCGCGGACCGTATCGGCAACAGGCCCTTCGCAATCATCTCCAACGTCGTGATGCTCATCGCCGCGGTGATGTTCTGCTTCGTGGGAGAGGATACCATCGCCCTGCTGATGGCCAGCCTGTTCATCTTCGGGGCCACATGGGGCATGGGAGGAGGGCCCATGGGCGGGAGGATGGTGGAGAACGTCCCCGACGAGGACCGTCCAAAAGCGTCCTCGCTGATGTCCTTCTTCATGTATTTCGGATCCGCTCTGGGAACGGCGCTGTACGCAGGCCTGTTCGGTTACGGATCCGGTTCTTCGGGGACATCCATAGACGAGCTTTCGTCCGGCGTGTTCCTGGACGGGTTCGTGTTCTGCATGTATGTGGGCATAGCCCTCACGGCGATCGCCATATTCCTGGCGGTCGTGGTCAACGAGAAGAAGTCGGAGGCGGTGCCTGATGAATGATGTCAAGGCGGCTCTGGACCGGTTCTACCTGGGCCTGTCTGTGATGGAGATAAGGAACGCGTCGTTGTTCGGCGAGGTGGACAGGATGCCGTACAACTCCGTCCTGTACCTTGACTACATAAGCGCCCGCCCCGGATGCACCGCCAGCGAGCTGGCGGAAGCGATAGGAGTGACGAAGGCCACAGTGTCCGCGACGCTGTCGAGGCTGGAGGACAAGGGGCTGATCGTCCGGAAGCGGTCGGAGTCCGACGGCAGGGTGAGGCATATCTTCCTGTCGGAGGAGATGCAGAGGTCCTACGATGCATACGGATATACCGTTTCGGCGATGATCGACAAAGTCATCGAGGGCCACAGCGAAGAGGAGCTGGAAGCCTTCGCCCGCATCGTCAACGAGCTGTCGGGGATGTTCGAGGCCTACAGGGGCCCGGAGGGCGACGGCTCCGGACGCTCAGATTGAAGAACGATAGATACGATGGCGGTCCCATGATAGAGTCCATCGACATCGCGGACAAGGACCTGGCCCTCATCGTCATCGATGTCCAGAAGAGGTTCATGGTGAACGATGGCATCAGGGGGACGGCGAGGGCCATGATCCCCGCCATCAACGATGCAACGTCATTGTTCAGGGATGCCGGGAGGCCTGTGGTCACAGTATGGTACGATCCGCTCGTGCCACCGCTGGTCGGGACGGACACGACCGTGGACCCTATAGACGGGCTCGTCCTCGACGGCAGCGACATCAACATCCACAAGTCGGAGATGAGCGCCTTCAGGGGCACCGGGCTGGCCGGCAAGCTCGAGGGGATGGGCGTGGACGGAGTGGTCCTGTGCGGACTGGTCTCCAGGTTCTGCGTCCTCGCCACCTACTTCGGAGCGATGGAGCACGACATCTGCCCTTACATCCTCAAGGGCGCCACCGCCTCGTCGGATCCGGCGCACATCGGGATGGTGGAGTCCCTGTGCAACACCGCCACTCTTGATTACGTGAAGGACAACCATTCCTTCCGCAGCTGATGCAGGCTTTCTCCGCAACAATAGTCTACCACATCCGCGATAGCGGATGCCATGAAGCTGTACGAGGCCTACGAGCTCGCGATAAGAACAGGGATGTCCGCCGACCCCCGCCCGGATTCCGAGGTCCAAAAGGTGCTGGACGATGCGAAGGAGTCCTACGACAAGATGCTGGAGGACCGCAAGGAGCTCTTCGACCGGGAGAGGCTCTGGAACCCATATGCGGACTGCAGGTTCTCCGTCATGGCCGAGGAGGCGAAGGAGATCGAGGCCGAGACCTTGATGTGGGGCGTGGACATCGGTGCGGCGGAGATCCTGCTGGCCGACAGGCTCAGGGAGAAGGGGAAGGCTATCTCCGCCGTAGTGGGCCATCATCCGATAGGCACCGCCCGCACATGCTTCCCGGAGGTCATGTGGATGCAGACCGACATGTACCACGACGCCGGTGTGCCGATCAACGTGTCCGAAGGATTGATGAAGGGCCGCATGGACGAGGTCTTGAGAGGGGTGATGGGATCGAACTACAACCAGGGGGCCGATGCGGCGCGCCTGCTGGGGATCCCGCTGTTCAACATCCATTCCCCTGCGGACAACATGGTCCAGAGGTACATGACGCAGATGTTCGAGGAATCGGACCCCAGGACCCTCGGCGACCTGATCGACAGGCTGTACAGGGAGCCGGAGTTCAGGCAGGCGGCCAAGTACAACAGCCCGCCGAAGATCATGGCAGGGTCCAAGGACGGACGCTGCGGGAAGATCGTCTGCAAGATGACCGGAGGGACCTCCGGGCCCAAGGAGATCTATGAGAAGTTCGCGCAGGCCGGTGTCGGGACCGTTGTGGGGATGCACTTCCCCGAGAGCCATCTGGAAGAGGCCAAGAAGAACAACATCAACATCGTCATCTCCGGGCACATGTCCTCGGATTCGCTGGGGATAAACCTGATCTGCGACGTGTGGGAGAAGGGGGGCATCGGCATCCTCCCGTGCTCCGGGTTCACCAGGTTCTCCCGCAACTGATCTTCTTCCGGGCCATGGGGCCTCTTCCTGGAGGCTCCATGGCTGCATTTCCTGAACTTGGAAATAGTTAGACTTGTCTAATGATTAGAAAAAGTTTAATAAGTCTAACCATTCGCCCGTGAGCATGAAGCAAAGCGTATACGGGCTGCTGCTGGCCACCATCGCCATCAGCATGTTCCTTGACGGACTGGACGGCACCATCGTGAACGTCGCCCTTCCCGACATCGCCGAGTCCTTCGGCATCGGGACGGGGGACACTTCATGGGTCGTCACAGTGTATTTCCTCGTGATGGCCGGGCTCATCCTGGTGTTCGGCAGGATCTGCGACATGGGTGCCATAAAGAAGGTGCTGGTCTCCGGGATGGCGATATTCACATTCGGCTCTCTCATGTGCGGCCTGTCCTCCACGTTCATGATGCTGCTGGCCTTCAGGGCTGTTCAGGGCGTCGGAGCTGCGATGCTCGCATCCTCCGCGGTGATGCTGGGGGTGAAGTACCTGCCGAAGGAGAAGATCGGCATAGCCATGGCCCTGGTCGTGCTGGGGACATCCCTCGGAGTGGCTGTAGGGCCCACCTTGGGGGCGGTGCTGACCGAGCTCATATCTTGGCATTGGATATTCTTCATCAACGTGCCCATTGGCGTTGTCGCAATCCTGCTGGCGCACCGTGCCGTGCAGCCGGACAAGGGGCTGGAGGATGGGGACTTGGACCTTCCGGGCTCCGCGATGCTGTTCGCCGCCATAGTTCTGGGGCTGTTCGCCATCGAGAGGATGCCCTCCGAGGGGCTGAACGCCGCAGGTATCGCATCCATAGCGGGATGCATCGTGCTGCTGGCCGCTTTCCTGTATTATGAGAAGGGCAGGGCCAGCCCCGTGCTGAAGACGTCCCTGTTCCGCAACAGGGGCTTCGACACCGCCATATTGGCGTACATAGCGGTCAACATGTGCATCATGGGCGTGATCTATCTGATGCCGTTCTTCATGAGGAAGGTCCTGGGATTCGAGACGCTGGAGAGCGGGATGTTCCTGTCCCTTCAGGCGGTGTCGATGATCGTCTGCTGCCTCCTTGTCGGGAGGAAGTCGGACATCATCGGCAACCGCCCGTTCGCCATCATCGCCTGCATCCTGCTGCTGGCGTTCACCTTGGCGACGCTGACATGGGGGCCTGACAGCGGTCTTCTTGTCATCGGGATCTCGTTGCTGGTCTGCGGAAGCGTCTGGGGGATCGGCGGCGGCCCGATGGGGGCCAGGATCGTGAACACCCTGCCGGACGAGGACAGGGGATCCGGCTCGTCGATGATCTCGTTCATCATGTACTTCAGCTCCGCCCTTGGAACCGCCTTGATCGCTGGCCTGTTCGGTTTCGGGTCCGGAGCGGGCTCGGGATCCATTTCAGATGTGTCCGTGGACACGTTCATGGACGGGTTCACGTTCTGCATGGTGTTCTGCGTCGTCCTGGCGCTGATAGCTTTGGCATCCTCATGGGCGCTGAGGTCCGACAGCGGAAGATGCGACGAGAAGTCTGCCTGAACGACTATCTTCAGCCTCCTGCCCCTATCCAGGGCGGGAGGCATTCGATAATAGAATGTGCAAAAACCAAGCTTGCTCTAATTAAATGAATGTGCAAAAGTAACCACTTCCAAATACCCGGAACGGCATCCTGAAGCATGGATGACCTCGTCCTGAAGCGGAAGGCATACGACAGGCTGCTCGAATGGAAGAACGAGAGCCATGGCGAGACCGCCATCCTTATCGAGGGCGCGCGCCTGACCGGCAAGAGCTTCCTGGTGAGGCGGTTCGCAGAGAACGAGTACCGCAGCGCCATCATCATGGACTTCAGGAAGCTGAAGAAGCGCATCAAGGACGCGTTCATGAACGACGCCGAGGACCTGGACCTGCTCTTCGACAAGCTGTCGTTCGAGTACAAGGTACCTCTCTACAGGCGCGAATCCGTCATCGTCTTCGACGAGGTCCAGCTATTCCCCCGCGCTAGGGAGCTCATAAAGATCCTTGTAGCCGACGGGAGGTATGATTTAATCGAGACCGGCTCATTGGTGTCCATACCAGAGAACGTGAAGGACATCCTCATCCCGTCAGAAGAGGAGAGGCTGATGCTCAACCCTCTGGACTTTGAGGAGTTCCTATGGGCTACCGGGGACACGGTCTCGTATCCGCTCCTGGAGAAGTTCTACGAGGACAGGCAGCCTCTCGGAGGAGGCGCTCACAAGGCCATGATAGATTCATTCCGGAGGTACATGCTTGTCGGCGGGATGCCTGCGGCTGTAAAGGAGTATGCAACCTCTAAGGACCTCAGGAAGGTCGAGAAGAGGAAAAAGGACATCCTTGCGGCCTATCGTGTGGATCTCGCGAGGTTCTCGAGGGAGACGGGGGTCAATCTGAGCGGCATGTTTGCCAGCATCCCGTCGCAGCTTAACCGGAAGGACAGGGAGTTCGATGTAAGGCCCTTCGGGATGAAGGCTAAAGGTCGCGAGTCTATGGAGGCTCTCTTCTGGATGGAGGAGTTCAGAGGTGTGAACTTCTGCTACAACGCCACCGATCCCGATGACGGCATGATGTTCTACAGGGGTGAGGTCCACTGTAAGATGTACATGGCCGACACCGGGCTCTTGATCACCCACGCCATATCGGAGCTGGGCATGGACATGGATTCCGTCTATGCAGACCTGCTCATGGACAGGCTCAACTTGAACGAGGGGATGTTCGCGGAGAACCTCGTCTGTCAGATGTTCAACGCATCGGGCCACAGGCTGTTCTTCTATTCGCGGTCGTCTCCCAACGACAGGAGGAACGACATCGAAGTGGATTTCCTGGTCATGCGCAACGGGAAGGTCTGTCCCGTGGAGGTGAAATCGGCATCGTCCACCAAGCACGTGTCCCTGGACAAGTTCAGGGAGAGGTTCGGCAAGCGCATAGGGCAGCCGTTCATACTGTGCACCAAGGACGTGGACGAGAAGGACGGCATAGTCTATCTGCCGTTGTACATGGCCCCTCTCCTATGATATCTACTCTGCGGAGACCGAATCTGAGTGAAATGCCCTCGGACAGCACGTGATCTTTGATGGAACCCGATGATCCGGCTCCAGGTCGAAGAGACCACAGGCCTGGTGCTCCTCGTTATGGTCTGATATAAGGCAGAGTTTCTTTCAATTTTGTAAAGTATAATTTACAGAAAGAAATCATCATAGAAAAATGTAAATTGAATTTAACAAAATCAGATAATTTTATAAACATATAAACTATACTTTACATTATGTCCGAGTCGAGCGAATGGAGCATAATTCCACGTGAACACTATCTGGGGAAGCTCCGTGATTCCAAAGACAAGCCGTTCGTGAAGGTCCTGACAGGCATCAGAAGGTGCGGGAAGACCACGATCCTCCGTTCGTTCAGAGACGAGCTCATCGAAGGCGGCATCTTGAACGATGATCTCCTGGCCCTGGATTTCGACAAGGATTCCATCGATCTTCCGACTGACCACCGCTCCCTCACAGATTATGTCCAATCCAGGATAGTCCCCGGGCCGGGCAAGTACCTGTTCTTCGACGAGGTCCAGAACGTGGACGGATGGGAGGTCTCCGTCCTGTCATTCTTCAACGCGGGCGCAGATGTCTACATCACGGGGTCCAACTCCCAGATGCTCTCGTCGGAGATCTCCACCCGCCTGTCGGGGAGGACGATAGAGATACACGTGATGCCCCTGACGTTCTCCGAATACTGCATGTTCCGCCCAGACGTGAAAGAGGATGTCCTTCTGAACGAATACATCCGTTACGGGGGGCTTCCGGCTGTCGCTAAGCTGATGGACACCTCCGCGCGCTCCATCGTCCCGGAAGTGATCGCAGGCGTCTACAACGGCGTCTATCTGAAAGATGTGGAGATGCGCCATAATATACGGGGATCGGCCAGCCTGTCCAACCTGCTCACGTATGTGATGAGGAACATCGGCGACCGCACATCGTCCCGCAAGGCCTCGGATTATCTGAAGTCCAAGAGGATCGAGCTGAGCCATGTTTCGGTAGAGAACTACCTGAGGCATCTGGAAGAGGCTTTCTTGATATACAGGTCGGAGCGTATCGATTCGAAGACGAAGGAGTACCTCAGCACATCGGACAAGTTCTACGCCTCGGATCTGGGGATAAGGTCGGAGATAGCCAAGTTCCGTCCCGAAGACATGGATGGCATCTTGGAGAACCTGGTCTACTGCGAGCTGAGGTTCCGTTGCCACGAGGTGGCGGTGTGCGCCATGGGCGACTTGGAGATAGATTTCGTGACAGACCCCAGGGGGACTCCGGCATACTACCAGGTGTGCATGAGCCTGGCGGATCCTGCCGCCCTCGAGAGGGAGACAAGGCCGCTGAAGGCGATCAGGGACAGCTATCCCAAGACCATCATCACCTATGACCGCTACATATTGGACGATATCGACGGGATAAGGATCGTCAGCATCGGCGATTGGCTGATGGGAAGATGAAGAAGTTTGGAGGTCCGAAGGCCGGACCGGTCAGAGATATCCCATGGACGAGAACATCTCGACGGCGTAGGTGACGGCGAGGATGATGGATCCCAGGACCAGCATCATCGACGACATGCGGATGTCGTTCCTGCCTGTGAACAGCAGCTTGTTCAGCCTTCCGATGGCGGCGGTCTGCTCGTAAGCGGCCTCGTCGTCCGGGGTCTCCCGGATGTTCCTCCACATGAGAGGGGACATCGAGGATGCCTTGAGGGACTTCGAGACCGCCATGGATGCAAGCGAAGCGGCTATGCACATCAGCGCCAGGGCTCCGATGCGGGCGAAGACGATGAACGTGTTGAACTTGGTCACCGGGCCGTCGATCAGGGAGATCAGGAACACTCCGACCAGGAGGACCATGGACGACACCGCCAGCAGCGCCACGGCGGTGACGTTCATGAGCCTGACCTGGTTGGCCATCTCCCCCGAGAGCTCCTTGGAGATCGACACGATCTCCTCGTTGGACGCTTCCGAGAGGAAGAGGGAGTACTTCCTGCTGAACCTGAACGAGTTCCGGAGCTTCATGTCACCATCTCTCCAGCCTGGTGAAGACCACGGCGAAGATCGCGACAGCCGCGATAATCCCGACGAAGGCGTAGATTATCCACTGCTTGACCTCGTCGTAGCCGGCCGTGACGCTGATGTTCGTTATTACCGACGATATGTCGTACTTCCATCCGGTGAAAACATGGCCGTCCCATTCCAGGACGACGGAGTCCCAATCGGCGAGGACGTCCTTGGTCTGAGTGCCGTAGTCGGCGGACCTGACGTACTTTCCGTCCTGCAGCTCCCATCCCGAGGGGATAGCGCTGGGCTTGGCCTCTCCGACATCGACCGATACCGTGTACGAGCCTTCCACCCACACGGCGTACAGGGTCACGGCGTTCGTTCTGTCGGCCTTCTCCACTAGCCCTTCGACGAAAGTGTCCAGGGTCAGGGGGACGGTGGCAGTGGAATCAGTCGCCCATCCCACCAGGATCTTGTTCCCGTAGGTCCCCTTCAGGGAATCGGTGCTGGCGAGCTCGAAGGCATCGCCGATCTTGTAGGTGGCGCTGTCCTTGGGGGCATCTCCGGCTCCTCCGTTGGGGCTGTAGACCACGCGGTAGCTGTTGGCCTCCCAGGTGGCGGTGAGGTGGACGGCCTTGTCCGCCTGAGACGAGAGGTTCATGACGTAGCTCCCGTTGGCGACGCTCTTGTCGGGCCATGACAGCCACACGACCTCGTTCATGCTGTACCTGGCCTGGGACGAGGTTATGTCGCTGGAGGTCCATCCCTTGAACGTGTATCCGAGCCTCTCGGGGGTCCCGAGCTCCGTCGATACGTCGTAGAAGGCTTCCGTGCGCATGTACTCGTCCTGCTCGGTGCTGCGGAACTCGATGTAGTAGCTCTGCGGGGTCCAGACGGCGTAGAGGGTGACGATGTTGTCCTCGTCCGCCGCGGAGACGACGGCGTCGGTGAAGCCGCTGAGGACGGAGATCTTGTCTATGCTCCATCCCGCATGCTTGTATCCTTCGCGCCCGCCGTCGATCGTGGGGAATTGGAACCCGGTCATGCCCACATGGCCCTGGGTGGTGCCTCCGGACACTGTTCCCGAACCGCCGTTGAGGTCGTACAGGACCTTGATCTCGGCGATCTCCCAGTTGGCGGTCATGGTGACGGTCTTGTCGTTCTGGAAAGTCAGGTCCTTGAAGACGGTGGCTGTGGTGGACTCCCCCTTCCAGGCCATGAACCTCTGCCCTATCTCGTACTTGGCGCCTTCTCCCAGGTCGGAGGCGGATGCGGTCCAGCCTGTGAACTTGTATCCGATCCTCTTGGGATGGCCGACCTCGAACTCCACTCCGGAGTACACGGTCTCCGGAGCGTCCGTACCGAACACCCCTCCTCCGAGGCTGTACGAGACCTTGTAGCTCTGGGGGTTCCAGACGGCGTAGAGCGTGACGAAGTCATCGGAGTCGGCGAGGGATGCGATGTACGCGTCCATCTTGCCCTTGTTGTCGTAAGCGATGTTATCGTCGCCGGAGGTCCCTGACCAGCCTGTGAACGTGTATCCTGTCCTGGTGAGGCCGGTGGAAGGGAGATTGAGGTCTTCGCCGTACTGGACGGCAATGGTGACGAGGTCTTCTGCGCTGATCCCGCCGTTGGTGTTGAAGTTGATCTTGTAATTGATCTTGTTCCAGACCATCTTCACCGTCAACTTGAGACCGTTCTCATCGGCCAGGGCCGCATATCTCTCCATCTGGACTACTTGGTTCGATTCGAGGATGCCTTCAGCGCCATCAACGGTCCAATTGAGGAAGTCATAGTACGAGTATGCCACTCCTTGCGAGGAAGGGACTGTGAACTCTCCGCTGTACTTGACGGTGGCGTCGGAGAACGACGTGACGGCGCCGTTGCCGCTGAAGCTCACGGTGTACGTGTTCTCTTTCCAGATCGCATCGGCATAGATCTTTCCGTCTGACCCGACGCTCTCCATGAAATCATCGCTGAGCTTCAGTTTGCCACCGACAGGAACAACGAACTCTGCAGTGTCGCTGCCTGTGGTCGTCTTCTCGATGTAGACGCGCCACCCGCCGAACGTGAATCCGACGCGGGATGGATCGGATGTGGTTATCTCCTTGCCCTCGTTCGTCACGAATCCTTCGGTTCCCAGGTTCTTCTCTTCTTCGGTCGAGACGAATATCACGATGTTGGTGTTGGCGCTCCAGATGGCATCCAGTCTGATCGTATGGTCGGACGATCCGCTTCCTACGGATTCGATGAGATCCTTTTCTACGAAAGTGAAGTCGCTGCTGCTGTCATGGACGATTTTTCCGTTTACCTTCCAGCCTGCGAAGGAGTATCCCGGCTTGGTCTGGTCTTCCGTGGGCGGAATGATCGTGACGGTGCCCTCTCCATCCTGCTTGATCACGGTGAGGC
>CAVKKO010000023.1:13924-20871 GCA_963656905.1 Bacteroidaceae bacterium
GTTCGGAGGAATCCTTCAGCCCATAGTCAAGGTCCAAGGCGTATCCGGTGCTGTAGACGAAGAAGATGCAGAATTCTGTGGAGCCCGTCGGGATGTAGCTCGTGGTGAGGACGGCCTTCATCGTTGATCCGTCTTTCGTGGTCGGGATGGCTTTGGATGTCGTATAGTCGACTCCGATCTTGATCTCTTGGAGGATCTCATCCTCCTTCGCTTCAGCCGTTATGACGAATCCTTCTGCTATGGCCGTGTATGTGGTCTTCGTCGTGCCGTATATCTCGCCAGGAGTTCCGTTGCTGACCTGGGAATAGCTTATGGAGTAGGCCGACTCGGACAGCCCCATGTAGAGCGCGAGGCTCCCTGTGACACCGCTTCCGCTGACAAGATATTTCTGGTCGCATACGAGCCCGGATGCTTCGGAAGCATCCGATGTGGACTCCACATAGTAGTATCTGAAAGAGTAGCCTTTGCGGATCGTCCCAGGATCTTTGCTTTCTTTAGCCTCGTCGCCGGAAGAATCTGTGATCTTGAGCTTCCCAGTTGTCTGGATGGTCAGGTCATAGGGTCCTTTGACCGCAATCGTCTGGCTGCTCCAGTCGGATCTGATTGTTATGGTGTAGTCTGCGGGCCTGATGTATTTCGCATAGAATGTTACATCCGTGTAGCCGATGATGTAATCGCTGCCCACCTTCACTCCCAGGCCTTCCTTTGCCGTGTACCATTCCACATCCGAGGCGGTTTCAACAGTATACCCGCTCCTCTTCTCGATCCATTGGGTGTCCGGGAACACTATCGTGGATCCGGATTTCGATTCGACGGTGTGTGAGCTGGTATAATCATCGCCGGAGAGCCATGTGATCTTGATCGTCTTGGAATCGACGACCGCTGTGAAGCCTGTCTCCCACCATCCGATCACGAATCTCGCTCCCGGTTCGATGGAATTGCCGTTGACCGACCCTGTCCATCTGGGATTCGTGTTTCCCTGGGAATCGAACGACGGGATCGTCACCTCTGTTCCGTAGCTCCAAATGATGCTGGTGCTCTCGGATGCGAAGCCGCTGTATTCGAGGTTCAGAGTCAGTTTATCGATCAGTTCGAGCCCGGTGCCGCTGGTGCCGGTTTTTCCGTTCCAAAGGTAGATCGTGTGCACGGTGTTGGCTGCGGGAGTTCCTGCAGGCACATGGATGGTCAGGGCCTGTCCGGAGCTCTTTCCCGTGTTGAGTATCTGCTTTTTGTAATCGGTCTGATATTCCGGGTTGCCGCTTCCGACGCCGAAGCCGTACGACCAGTATGCGTTGTTGCTGTGCACGTAAGGAAGTATGATATGCCCTCCGTCCAAGACCTTCTGCTCCTTTGCACTGCCGATGAGGGTTGCTGAGCTGTCTCCGTATATCCCTGTGTGAACGGTTCCGGATGAAACGCATACGAAACTAGTGCTGGCAGGGAAGAAGCCCTTCTGGGCGGCGGTCAGCTTATCGGAAGATATGTCGGAATAGATCGTGTAAACGGCGCTGTTGACCGTGGCGAAAGATCCTGGGCTGCCGTTCAAACGGTTCAAGTCGTGAATGAAGACGTTCGATGATGTGTAGATCGTGAATGCAAATACATCTATTCTTGAAACGGTGGACGGTAGATCGATCGAAGATGCGCTGCACTTGTTGAAAGCCTTGGTCCCGATCGAAGTCAGGCTCGAAGGGAAGACGAATGAATTATTCTCATTGAATGATCTGAGAGTGCAGTCGTGGAACGCACATTCGCCTATTGTCACGATGCTGTAGGCGAAAACCGATGTGAGCCCAGTGTTGCAGAATGCGTAGCCTCCGACGGAGGCCGCCAAAGGAATGTTGCAGACGCCGTCACCATTGTTCGTGCTGAACGGTGCGACCGCCGAATCGAATCTCTTAAGATTCGTGCATGAGTCGAATGCATGGATCTCGATATCCGTGAGGTTTCCGGCAACGACGTGGGCGACTCCCGATCCAGAGAATGACTTCGTGGACAGGGTGCTGACGCTGCTGACATCCACCTTTACCCCTCTTTTTAACGCCTTCTGGAACGCAGAACTCCCTATCTCAGTGGCTTTGCTCAGATCTATAAAGCCTGACTCTGCCTCAGCATTCAGTGCATCGAGGCTACTGCAGTCATAGAATGCATAATTGCCTATGCTCGTCAGATTGCCTGTTTTAACAGTTTCGAGATTCGAACATTGATAGAAGGAATACGCGCCCATCTTCTGGATGGATGGCCCATGGATAGACACCACGCCGCTACCCGAGAATGCATATGTCGGAATTTCTTTCAGGCTGGTCAGGACCACGTCGTTGTCACCGGAGGAGTTGATTTTCGTCAGGCTCTTGCAGTCGCGGAATGCTTGGTTACCGATAGCCGTGATATCTCCGGCGATCACTTCCTTGAGATTGGTGCAACCGCGGAATGAGGCGTAATTGATGATATTGACACCTTCGCATGTGATCTTCTCGATTTCCGCGCACTGATCGAAACAGGTGTTCGGGATGGTGTTGATAGATGTCGGGATTACCACTTCCTTGGCTCTGAGGCCATAGAAAATGGTAGAATCAAGGCCCTTCACAGTGTCAGGGAGAGTCAAGGATCTTTGGGCATACTTTTCGGAATTGTTGAACGCGATGACTCTGGTCTTCTCTCTGTTGTACAGCAGGCCTTGGTTTTCACCCGCCTCGTAACAGAAAGCATCTGAACCCGAGACTGTGATCGTTGTAATCGCGGGGCATCCGGAGAATCCGCGGGTCCCTATGCTTGTCACGCCATCCAGCACTATGGTGTTCAGACTGTTGCAGCGCTCGAAGCATCCATAGTCCCAAGCGTTATTCACACTCGCCTTCACAAGCTTCAGTTCTTCGAGCCCAGACCGGCTGAATCCGGTCACGGTGCAGTTGGCGAATACGGCCTTCCCGTTTTCAGCGGAATCCACATTGATGGCCACGGTCTTCAGTTCGGTGCAGCCATAGAATGTGTTGTACCCGAACTTCCCCACGCTGTTAGTGTACGTGTTTTCACCGAATCCGGTGAAGTGCGACGTTCCGGAGGACAGAGCGAAGACTCCGGTGACATTGGGGAAACATGAAGGGCTCTCGGCTGTGCTGTTAAACGAACAGCCCCAGATCCTCGTGAAGTTCTCGAAATGGATCGTCTTGACTGCATCTGCCTTTCCTGCGATGTACCATGGCGGGGTTTTCTGCGTGTTCTTGTCATTAGGATCTTTGCTGGAGTCCAGACACTTCAGTTTGACATACAGGGCGGTTCCGGAATACTCGTAGATCCCCATCGCCGAATCCTTATCTTCGGTTGCATTCCAGCTGCTGTCGAAATATCCTGTGGCCGATGCTCCGTCAGCATCCGCCGTCTCTGCATCCGTGATGACTGCGGCGCACACGGCCAGCATCATCAGCACCGCTGCTAACGACAATTCCTTCTTCATGCATGCGCCTCCTTCGAGACCGATCCGTCCAGGCACCGCCTGGCGATCGATGATATCAATGAACGGCCGCCCGTCCTCTCGGGCATGACCGTGTAGCCCGGCGCGGTCCTGTACAGGGACTCCGCATCGGACACGACCGTCTTCTTCGACCGGTCGTAGTAGAACCATTCAGGCTTCGCGACCACCACCGCGCATCCCGAGCCAGCCTGGGCCATGGACACCGTGCATCCGGCGGAGAACGACCCGTCCTCCCTTCCGTGTGACGACACCCTGGCGACATATGCCTCCTCCACCGCCTCGGACTCGCATATGACGGCGAAGGACGCCCCTCCCTGCGCCGAGCCTGCGATCCCGAAGGCCTTGAGGAACACCTCGCACCAGGTCATGACCGATATGTAGTCGAGCATGTTCCTGTCCAGGCACACGCGGTCCAGGTCCCTCGAGATGTCCGGCGACGGGGGGATCTCCTCCAGTTCCGTTAGCAGGGTCTTGATGTCGCGCCTGCACCTGGAGCTGGTGGACTTCTTCAAAAGCACCTCCAGGGTGGACCTAATCAGCCTGTTCTCCGCGCGGTCGGCGGAGAAGAGCTCGTACTCAACGAACACTCTCTCCTTGTGCACCAGGTTCTCTCTGATGTTCTCCGCGAACAGCAGCCTCCCCTTGAAGGAGGTCTCGTTCGCTTGGATCAGCGAGTACGCGGACTTCAGTCCCTTCCTCAGCAGGTCCTTCACGTCGCGGACGAACAGCATCACCAGGAACTCGAACAGGTCCTCGCCCTCCCCCCGGCGGTAGTCCAGCCCGAATATCTCGTGGAGCATCATCGCGGGGTACTCCCTCATGTGCCCTTCGGGGACTATGTCCAGCGTGGTCCCGTCGGCGAACATCACGTGTGCGATGCAGGACCCCGAAGACAGCGAGCCGTCGGGGGACATCTTGAGCATCCCGGAGGAGGTCTCGGCCATCCTTCCCAGGAGGACGGTGTCGCCGTCGGACAGCATCCCCTTCCTCAGAGGCGATCCCTCTTCCAGGGTCAGGCGGTTCAATCATCATCCCCCCTGTAGATCTGGATGTAGTTCTCCGGGTCCATGAACACCACCGGGTCGTCGACGATGTCCAGGATGTCCGGCAGGTCGAACATCATCTGGAAGCGGGAGCGCTCGCGCACCCGCACGAAAGCGCACTCCCTGGGGTCGGAGGATCTCCCCATCACCCATCCGATCTTCTCGTAGTCGTCGAAGAAGTACTCCTGCAGCAGCGGGATGACCTTCTTCATGAAGCACTCCGCCAGGTCGCTCATCGTGCGCACGGAGATGAAATAGGCCTGCCCCATCATGTGCTCCCTGTCGTAGAGCATCTCGATGCGCTTGTTCATCGTGGTGAGCAATCTGGAGAGGTCCACATCGGACACCATCCTTCCCCTGAGCGCATCGGCGTCGGGCATCATCTCGATGAACTCGAACCTCCTCCTCAGCGCCGTGTCCAGGGCGGCCAGAGACTTGTCGGCGGTGTTCATAGTCCCCAGGACGAACACGTTCTGGGGGATGCTGAACTTCACCTTCATCTGCGACAGCGTGACCTCTATGCATTCCGGCTTGCCAGTGCGCCTGGAGGATTCCAGCAGGGTGATCAGCTCTCCGAAGATCCTCGAGATGTTCCCTCTGTTAATCTCGTCGATGATGAACACGCAGTTCCCGCGGTCATTGCTGCAGGCTGCGGCCTCGCAGATGGAATGGAGCTCGTTCAGCGTCACGAACTGCAGCTTGCAGGGGGCGGTGTCGATGTCCCGCTGGGAGATCCTGAGCAGGCTCCTCGGGAACGGGGAACCTGAGAGGTCGCGGACGAGGACGGCCTCGCCGTGGGAGACGACCTCCACCTGCACCAGGTCCGAAGCATCGTTTAACGTCAGAAGGACGTCGCCTTCTATCGCGCCGTCGGGGACTTCTCCTGTGGAAAGCCATACCGCCGGGTCGTCGGAGATCAGCCGGAACGATTCCGGCGCCTCTCCGTCCAGGGACCTGGGGAACTTGGACCTGCGGCAGAAGTCGTAGAACATCCCCGGGGTGGGGAGGTAGAGCAGGGACTGCCCGTCCTCGGACGGCACGGGCTTGATCCCCTCGATGAAGTCGTCGTACCCCATGGACTGGTGGAATGTGACGAACCCGATCCTCCCCATGGAGGTGTACTTCCTGAACTTCTCCAGGTTGATGCCGTAGTCGTCGGACTTGACATCCTTGTATTCCCTGCCCTCGATGATGGCCACAGCGAAGTTCACCGTGTTGTACGTCTTCCCTGTGCCCGGCGGGCCGTACAGGATCAGGTTGTTCGATATGGCCATGTCCGGGCACCTCAGATGGTGACCTCGTCGTCCGTAGGGTCGAACAGGGACTCGTCGAAGGCGGATCTCTGGAACCTGGCGTCGAAGGACATCTCGGCCTTGATGCTCTCTTCGGAGACATGGATGACCATGGAGTCTGGGTTGTTGACGGAGATTCTGTACATGGCGATGACAGTAATCGACTTGTCGCTGTACCTGAAATGCAGGGTGAGCTTCATAAGGCCGTTGTCAACACCGTCTGACTGGACGCGGATCTTGTGGGTCGAGTATCCCGGAACAGATTTGATGCACTTGGTCAGGGCGATGACCGGCTCCGAGCCTTCGAATTGGATCATCACTTCGATGACATCGGGGTTCACGCCGAACAGGGAGTTGATGTAGAGGTTCCCTGTGATGACCTTGCCGTCGGAGACGAGCTTGCTGAGCCCCAGCAACCTGTCCTTGGTATAGGGGCCGCCGACGGTGACGAGCTTCTGGGGGTCCTCGCGGATGTCGAGACGGGTTGTGGTGAGGATGGTGCCGATGGCGAACGCCAGGCTGATGCCCAGGGTGGCGTAGGCCGCGTCGGGGAAGAAAGAGGGCGATAGCCCATGGCTCTGGTCGGCCCAGATGAGCAGGAATGTGGATGCCAGAAAGATCGTTGAAACGGTTGCGCAAGTGTACAGAAGCCCGCGGAGGCCTCTCATGTGCAGCCTGGGGCGGGAGTCGAACTCTTCCGATATGTGCGCGCCCTCGGCGCGGAACATCTCGACGCGTTCCCCCCCCCCCCCTTGTAGAACAGGACGCTGTCGCCGGGCTTGACGTTCAGCGCGTGGACGACCTTGTCACTCAGGACGATCTTCTGGAAATCGTCAATCTTTCCAGAACCAAGTATCTTCATACTTAACAACTTATACTATCTTAGTATAATATAATTGTCTAGAATTCCTTGGAGGACGATGGATTCCCAAGATTCACGATTGATTTATGACATCAGGCATCGAGGGGCATGTATTTTATACGGACAATTGTGAGAAATGAAATATATATGTTCATATTCAGACATCATCTATCAATCGTCTACACTAACTTTATGCGACCAATGGATGGAAATTATCTATCTAGGGGCTAGGTGACCAAGAAGTTGGTGCGCCTATCGGGCGGGGACAGGCTATCCCC
>CAVKKO010000024.1:0-20331 GCA_963656905.1 Bacteroidaceae bacterium
CCGCCGGCCAGGGGCACCCCGCGGAGATCATGGACATGAGCTTCGCCACCCAGGCTCTGGGCATAGTCCACATGACGCAGAACTACCAGAGCATGGAGAACAAGGTCTATGCGGTCCCTGCAGAGATCGACATGCAGATCGCGATGCTCAAGCTGAAGTCCATGGGTGTCACTATAGACACGCTCACCGACGAGCAGGTCAGCTACATCACCGGATGGGAGGAAGGCACCTGAAGCCTTACCTCTCGGTCTACGGCCACGTCACAGTCGACCAGATCATCGCCATCGACAAGTTCAACGAGCCCGGCATAACAGCGGACGCTCTGAGCAAGAAGACCACGCTGGGCGGCACCGGGCCGAACATAGCTGTTTCCGCAGCCAAGCTGGGATGCCCCACGGCGCTCTGCGCGTTCGTGGGGCCCGACTTCCCGGCCAAGTACCTGGACTTCATGAGGGATTCCGGCCTGATCATGGACGACCTGTTAGTCCTGGATGGGGAGGAGTCCTCCACCTGCGTGATCATCAACGATTCGCAGCTGGCCACCCGGGTCTTCTTCTACCAGGGGCCCCAGGGGCATGCAGACCGGCTGGGCATCGTCCTGGACGGCATGGCCGGGCAGTCCGAGAAGGTGCATTTCTGCACCGGCCAGCCTTCTTACTACATATCGCTGATGAAGAGCCTGAAGGATGGGCATGACATCGCTTTCGACCCGGCCCAGGAGGTCCACCGCGTGTGGAGCGCCGAGACGGTGAAGGAAGCGCTTCCGTTATCGGACAGCCTGTTCTGCAACGAGCTGGAGGCCCGCACGATCTGCGGCTATCTCGGGATAGGCGACGTTCTGGACGCCGGCCCGGAGCTGGTGGTCCGCACCGATGGTGACAAGGGGAGTATCGCCCGCTGGAAGGGCGAGACGCTGTCGATTCCTGCGGTCAAGGCATCCCGCGTCGTCGACGTCACCGGAGCGGGGGACAACTACCGCGCCGGGTTCTATTCCGCACTGTACCGCGGATACGACGTCCCCGAAGCGCTCGTCCTGGCTTCTTCCGTGGCATCATTCGTCGTGGAGGAGGTCGGCGCGCTGACCAACGTCCCGTCCTGGGAGCAGGTCGTCGCGAGGGCGGAGCCCTACCTCGGCGGGATATCGTGACTCTGTACGCCCTCACGGGCACTCCCGGCACCGGGAAGTCATCGGTCTCCGAGGAGCTCCGCCATAGGGGCATAAACGCCGTCGACGGCAAGAGGTTCATCATCGACCACGGCCTTCTGGGCGAGCTGGACGAGGCCAGGGACACCCATGAGGTGGACCTGGACGACCTCAACGACGCCCTGGAGGAGCTCAGGCAGTCCGACGGCATCGTGGTGTTCGACAGCCACCTGTCCCATTTCATGGACTCCAGCGGGATAATCGTGCTCCGCTGCCACCCGGATGTCCTCGCAGAGCGTCTGAGGGCCAGGGGATACGGGGACGCCAAGGTCAGGGAGAACGTCCAGGCAGAGGTCCTGGACGAGATCCTCTGCGAAGCTGCGGATACAGACATACCCGTGTGCGAGATCGACTGCACCAGCCGCTCCGTTCAGGAGTCGGCGGACGCTGTCGAGCAAATACTAAAGGGGAAGGTGCAGGATTACCTTCCAGGAAGGACCGATTGGTCCTCGGAGATGGAGAAATGGTTCTAGACGGACAGAGGGCAAGGGTCGACTTCGCTCTGACCCCGGTGGCCCGCAGATTGATCAACGTGAACCCGAACACGATCTCCTGGATAGGCCTCATACTGGCGCTGGCCTGCGGTCTCGTGTTCTACCTGAGCGGTCAGGACGGGAACGACTGGATGCTGGTGCTGGGGGCCTTCATGGTCATCGTGTCGGGGTACTTCGACGCGCTGGATGGGAAGGTCGCCAAGCTCTCCGGCAAGGCCGGCCCCAAGGGGGACTACCTGGACCATGTCTTCGACAGGTACGCCGATGTGTTCATGATCGGCGGAGTGGCGTTCTGCGCCACATGGTGCGACCCGTATCTGGGCATGCTGGCCCTGATCGGGGTCCTGCTGACATCCTACATGGGCACTCAGGCCCAGGCCATAGGCGCTCCGCGCCTGTACGCCGGGCTGCTGGGAAGGGCCGACAGAGTGGTCCTATCCACGCTCTTCCCCCTGCTCCAGTACATCGGCATCCAGCTCGGATACGGATCCTTCGAGATCGCCGGCTTCGACATCACGATCATGGAGGTCATGATGCTGTGGTTCGCGGTCGTCGGGAACCTCACCGCGGTGCAGAGGGCCATAATCACCTGGCGCAACCTCGGCAAGATGGAATCCGAGAAGAAAGAGTGAAGAAATCAATTCCCTGCCGGGGGCTTCCCGGCGGGATTCTCGCCGTTCTTGTTGCCGAAAGGCTTCCCCGATTTGACCCTGTAATATGTGAGCGGATGGTTCATCCACTCCTTCTCGCACAGCGAGTCGGGGCAGTAGCAAATCCCGTTGGTCTTCATGGTCTTGCATTCCGGCGGGGAGTACCCGTCCGTGCCGCTCAGCTCGCCGGTGATGTGCTTGATCTGATACTCGGACTTGGACTCGTCGAAATCCGGGGACTCGGCGAACACCCGGATTATATCGTCGTACTTCAGCCCCAATGCGTTCAGGAACGTCACCAGCGCGAATCTGGCGCTGTGGGGCAGGTTCATCCCCTGCCTGGACATGTCCAGTATGTGCACCAGGCACGGCGGGAGGAACTCGTTCTTCATCCCCTCCCCGCCGGTGGGGCTGTACATCTTCTTCACCTCTTCCAGGTGCATCTGCACAGCGGTCACATCGCCTCTCAGGTACTTGCGGTACTCCTCCGGCGTCATCAGCGGGAGCTCGGACTCGATCCTGTCCTGGAGGGCGTTCTGCATCAGACGGCTGAACTTGTCCTGGGGCAGGAACACCATGCCCGAGTGGATGTCGCTGTTGATCAGCTTCCAGTCCACGCTCTTGAGGCGGTTGGCCAGCCTGAGGTAGTCGGTGAACTTCATGCGGATGTTGCCGTCCGGGTCCACCATGGACTCAACGCCAAGGTCATCTGAGACAGTTACCAGGGTGGCCCTGTCCTCTCCGGACAGGATGCGGTTCATCCTGACGGCCTCGGCGAGGGCGTACCTCTTGGTGAGGAAGCGGTCGGACACCATGGACACGAGCATCCTGGCGTAAGGATAGGACATGACCTCCATCAGGCGGTCGTACTCGCTGAGAATCGGCTTGTAGGACACTTCAGAGTGGTCCAGCGCGTCGAAGACCCTCTGGAGCCCTCTCTTTCTGGCAGGCGCGTAAGATTCCGAGATGAGCAGCGCGTCCAGGTCCACATGGTTGCTCTCTGCGAATTCTGATGCGTCCTTCAGGAAAGGGAACTTCGCCGCGCGGCCGGAATCCATGATGCATCATCCCCTAACTATGGGATATCGGTTGCGGTCGGGCTCCCGGGGCGCCGTCTTCCCTGCCAGCGCGCGGCGCATCTCATCGGCGTCGTATGGCTCCGGCAGAGGGAAGCGGGCCTTGTCTATGCAGTCCATGAACGCGGCGCAGAACAGGGGGTAGTGGTCCACGCCCTTCTCGTCGGTGAAGATGTCCCTGGTCTCGAACATGATCCCTTTCACGGACCCTCCGATGACCTTGTTCAGCGAGCTGCATGACCTGTTGCTCCCCGATTTCACTTCGATCGCGCAGATGCTGTCGTCCACTGTGGTCACGAAGTCGACCTCCGTCCGCTCCTGCCTCTTGGCGTAGTACATCAGGTGCCTTCCCTGGACGTGGAGCATCCCTGCGACCAGGTTCTCCGCTATCGCGCCCTGGTTCACGTCCATGTCGCCTCTGAGGATCTTCCTTCCCAGGTCGCCGCCATACAGAGACAGCAGGAGCCCGGTGTCCCTGAGGTACAGCTTGAACTCAGAGGGCTTGCGCCTCTCCTCAAGGGGCTCGTGGAGCTCGGTCAGGTTCTCGCAGGACATTGAGATGAACGCCATGTCCAGCCATTCCAGGGCCTTCCCGTAGTAGGCGGAGCCGACCTTGTACTCCGGGCCGCCCTCGATGTCCGAGAACAGGAACCTCTTGTTCTCCTTGGCCAGGATCGAAGGGATGCTGGAGAAGCACGCGGTTATCTTGTCCTTCAGGTCCGGGTCGGCATACTGGACGATGTCGTTTTTGTAGTCCTCGATGATGTCGCGGTGGATCCGGTGGATCTTCTCGTAGGTCTCCGTCTCCGCGAAGGCCTTCACGGCCTTCGGCATCCCTCCGACTATGGCGTACTGGCGGAGGTACCTCATCATCGGCGGAAGGGCTCCTTCCAGCGGTTTCTTCTCGGAGATCAGCCCGCGTATCTCGGCGATGGCGTCTTCCGGCATGCCGATGGCCCAAAGGAACTCCTCGAAGTCCATCGGACCGAGGTACATGCGCTCCCAATAGCCTGCAGGGATCAGGGGGACATCCTTCATGCGGAATCCGAGGAGGGAGCTGGAAGCGACGACCTTGTACCTCCCGTCCTCTGCGAAAGATTTCAGCGCGGTCTGCGCACGGGGGCAGTTCTGGATCTCGTCGAAGAACAACGCCGTCTCGCCGGGTTTGAGCTTGAGCGTCTTGTATGTCAGGCCGAGGTTGCGAACGATCGTGTCCACATCGAGGCTGCCGTCGAAGATCTCCCTTGCTTCGATGTCCTTGGAGAAGTCCAGCCTCTTGTAGTGCTCGAAACGGGACCTCAGGAACTCGTCGACGATGTACGTCTTGCCGACCTGTCTGGCTCCCAGGACGATTGGGCAGGTCTGCCTTCCCGATGCAAGCCACTCCTCCAGATCCGCCGTGATCTTCCGCCGCATGAGGAAAGGATGGCCCGGTCGGTATATAATTTCAACGAATCAGCACTTTTTTCTGCCGAATTTTCAACCAATCAGCAGTAATTCAGGCATGATTTTCAACCAATCGCACTTTCAGAAAACGACGATGTCCCGCAATCTGTCGACCACATGCGGGTCCTCCAGCACTTCCAGGAGGTCGTCGAACCCTTCGAACGGCCTCTCAGCCGCCAGCCTCTGGGCGCGCTTCTTGCCGATCCCGGGCAGGGCGGCCATGGCCGACATGGGCATGGAGTTGATGTCGAACGGATAGGTGACTCCGGTTATCGACCTGAATCCCCAGTCCGTGATGTACACGTTACGGAACTCCTCGACATCCACTTTGTAAGGGATCCCGACGAGCAGGGGATACGATCCGATCTGCCTTCCGAAGGTGGTGTTCCCGTCCTGCAGCTCCATGTACACATCTCTGAGCACGGTGCCGTAAGGCGCCACCCTTCTGAGCATGGCGCTGTCGATGCCCTCGCGCACATCCTCCTTGAACTTCTTGAACCTCCTCTGGTCCACACGGACGCTGAACTCCCTGCGGACCGGCAGGACCTGGCGGATGTTGATGCGCCTGACCATGAGCCCTTCGTCCCTGATCCTTTCCAGGAGCTCCATGTCCTGTTGGTAGGTGGAAGCGGTCTCCCCGTCCAGGCCGCAGATGATGTTGATCCCGGGCAGGAGCTTGGGCATCCCTCTGGGCCCGCGCGTGCCTCCGATGCGGTTGATCGTCCTGACGGCGTCCATGACCTGCTCGGAGGTGCTGTTCAGGTTGTTCTCCCGCACGACGATCGGGTCGGCGGACTCCATTCCCAATGCGAGGACGTTCCCGTCGGTGCACTTCTCTGCGAGGATCGACAGCACAGCCTCGGACTCCTCCGGATGCGCCGATATCACCGCGGCGTTGGCGTTGTCCACGTGGATGGTGCCGAACCCCATCTCCGCCAGGCCGCCGAACAGGCGCCCGACGGCTTCCGGATTCGGCTTCGGAACGGGGGAGTCGTCCTCAGATCCGTATGAGACGATGCAGGTCTGCCCTCCGACACGGATGTTCTTCACCCCGATGTCCCTGAGCTTCTCGGCTTCGGCCAGTATATCCTCCGGAGCCCTCATAAGCGGCTTCCCCTTTGAAGGCTCGATGCAGTACGAGCACCCTCCGGAGGTCCACCTGTGGCATCCGCGGTACGATTCTATCTCCGCGATCAGGGGCTGGGGGAAGTCCTGGTGCTGCCTGACGATGTCCGCGCCCAGGAGCATCCACCTGTTCCATTCGTCCAGGGTGCGGTACCTCTCCCCCACTTCCTTCCCGGTCATCCCGTCGTAGAGGGAGGCGGCCAGGTCCTTTTTGATGATGAAATCGAAGCTCTCGGCCTCCGCGGTGTCCGCCGCGGACCCTCCGATGAGCCTCCATCCCTTCAGCTTCGGGAACAGGGAAGAGAGCTCTTTCGCGGACATGGGCATGGAGCGGAGGTACTTCCCGGGGACGGTGTTCCCGGACATGACCACGCTTACATCGGCTTCGGGGACCTTCGCGCCCTTGCGGACCATGTCTGCCGAGAGATACGTGATCCTGTCCGCCCCCGCATCCGTCGCGGCGCCGGCTATGGCGCGGATTATAGGGGAAATGTAGGGCGGGACCCCCAGCGCGGCGGGGTCGTCGATGTAGCCGTCCACGAGGAGGACGTGTATCTCTCTGGCCATGCACCGCCATGTCTGACCGGCGTTATAACGTGCGCGCCGTGTAGTTACATTTCGGGCCCGATTCGGGCTTGATAGTGGAACAAACTCGCATATCTTTATAAGGCAGAAACGGCAAATTCGAATCAGAGAGGCGAGGAACATGGTCGAAGTGTCGGAAAACATGTCTAGCAAGAAGAGGCACAATCCTTTCCAACCGGACAGGATCGTAATAACTCCCGATGTGGCAGCCAGACTGGAGGCGATCTGTGAAGAGGAGCCGTACATGGTCTTCCATGGAACTCCTGATGTCCCCGAGGACAATCCTGAAACGTTCCGTCGCCTGGCAGCGAAGCATGGGTTCGAGCTGAAGGAGTGATATCTTGACGGATGAAGGCTACGAATTCATCTCCTTGAGGAAGCTTCTGAAGCTGTTCGGACGCGAGAAGACCGAACAGATGCTGAACGAGTTCGAATCCATCCATGGTGATTCATCCCCTGCGGGCTTCCTTCATGAGGATGCGATATCTATGGAGCTCAGGGATGTCTCCAGAACTCACCTGGCGATATCGGACAGTTCGGAGATAATCGGCTTCTTCACGATAGGAATCAAATCCATGGACATGGCCGAGGACAATTCCCTGAGCAACAGTGCGATCAAGAAGATGAACGTGGATCCCGCCACGGGTTTCGCGCAGGCATACATTCTCGGGCAGCTATGCCGTTCTCGTAAATCCCCGCGCGGCTTCGGCAAGGTCCTGCTGGATCGTGTGTTGCGGAAGATATGGCCGAGCTATGTGAATCTTGGCTGCAGGGTGATCCGCTTGGATTGCGAAGACGTTCTTGTGGAATATTACAAGAAGCAGGGATTCAGAGAAGTCGGCAAGGATCCGAATACCGATCTGATGAAGATGATCGCGTTTGTAGACGGCAACAGGCGTACTCTTCGCTAAGGCCCTGGTGCAGCTTTCGGAGGCCCGGCTTGCACGCGGCCAGTGAGCGGAATCTTTGTTGCAGGTCCGTTCCAATCCTTCGAGGCTATTCGAGATGCAGGGTGGAAGTTGAGCTCACAGCTTAACTTCCACCCTATTTCTTAAAGAACCACCCTATAGTGGAACAAACTCGCACATCTTTATAAGGCAGGAATGGCAGATTCGAATCAGAGAGGTGAAGGAGATGGTCAAGAGAACACCCGATGATGTGTTGGACGATGATGACTACAACCCATTCCGGCCCGAGAGAATCGTGGTCACGCCAGAGGTAGCCGCCAGGCTGAACGCTATCTGCGAGGAGGAGCCACATTGGGTCTTCAACGGCACGCCTGAAGTTCCGGAAGATGATCCGGAGTTCCTTCGCCGCATGGCTGAGAAGTTCGGTTATAAGGAGTGATGCGGATGGCCAACGACAAGGGCTACAAGATCATCTCGCTCAGAAGATTGATCTCGACGCTTGGTCGCAAAGGAGCCGAAGAGTATCTGGCGAGTTCGAGTCCGTACATGGGGATTCGACTCCGGTCCGGTTTCTCCACGAGAAGGCAATCGCCATGGAGCTCAGGGATCTTTCAAGGACCCACCTGGCGATAAGGCAGAAACTGCAACTACGAATCAGAGAGGTGAAGAATGTGACTGATGGCACATCAGATGGGATGCCTGAAGAAGAAGACTTCAGACCGTTCGTGAACGACAGGACTCCGTGGACGCCTGAGGACATCGCTCGGCTGCAGGCGTTCTGCGAAGAAGCGCCGCATTGGATCTTCAACGGCACACCAGACGTTCCCGAGGACAATCCCGAGTTCCTGCGCCGTCTGGCAGAGAAGTTCGGCCACAAGGGGCGATGCCGATGCATGATGAGAAGAGCCGTACAGAGTTGTCTCGTTCAGAAAGCTGATCTCGGCTCTAGGGCGCGAAGAGACTGAGGCGTTGCTGGCTGGATTCGAGTCCGTGCACGCAATTCTCCGCTGGGCTTTGGAAAAGCCCTGTTGGATCGTGCGTTCAGGAAGATCTGGCCAAGCTTCAACAGCATAGGATGCAGAGTTGTCCGTCTGGATTGCGAGAATGCCCTGGTCCAATACTACGAGAAGAACGGGTTCAGGCAGGTCAAGAAGGATCCGGAAGGCAAGCTCAACCAGATGATCGCGTTCGTGGATGACAGCGCGCGCCATCTCCCCTGATGCATAGCCGAGATAGCTGACCGCTTCGAAGCCTCGATGGCGGACAAGGTGGCAGAGGCATCCGGTTGCAGAATGGACGATAGCGTCCATTCACGTCCGGATGCTCCTTCGACGCATGTTCCAATCCTTCGATTTCCACTTCAGACGCTCAATATAAATATCCAAACAATTATGCCAACTCTTAGAATTCGAAGATGTTCTACGAATTTCGTAGAAATGTCGAGGTGTTCAACATGGCTTACGATCAGGATATCAGCGTCGAGGAGCGTCTGGCCAGGGCTAAGAAGCCCGGCGAGGACGCAATGGTTCTGCACAAATATTACCGCGGGAAGATCGAGACCGCGCCCAAAGCGTGCGTCAGGTCCTTCGATGATTTCGCGATCTGGTACTCCCCCGGAGTGGCGGAGCCCTGCAAGGCGATCGCGAAGGACCCCAGCCTCGCTTACGAGTACACCTGCAAGTGGAACACTGTGGCAGTGGTGTCGGACGGCACCCGCGTGCTCGGGCTCGGGGACATCGGGCCCGAGGCGGCCATGCCCGTCATGGAAGGGAAGGCCATGCTGTTCAAGTACCTGGGTGGAGTGGACTGCGTCCCCATCTGCCTGGACACCAAGGACCCCGACAAGATCATCGAGACCGTCAGGCTCCTGGCCCCGTCCTTCGGAGGGATCAACCTCGAGGACATCTCCAACCCCAAGTGCTTCGACATCCTCGACGAGCTCAGGAAGGACTGCAAGATCCCCGTATGGCATGACGACCAGCAGGGGACCGCCACCGTCGAGGTCGCGGGCGCCATCAACGCCATGAAGCTCGTGGGGAAGAAGCTGGAGGAGGCCCAGATCACCGTCGTCGGTGCAGGCGCGGCATCCATCGCCATCGCGAGACTGCTCCTGGCCACCGGGTTCAAGCCCAAGAACATGTGCATGTGCGACTCCAAGGGGATCCTGAACCTCTCCAGGGAGGACGTCAAGAAGGACTTCAAGCAGAAGTGGGAGATCTGCGAGAAGACCAACGGAGCCGGGAAGTCCGGCGGCATGAAGGAGGCCTTCGAGGGAGCGGACATCGTCATCGCCGCGTCCAAGCCCGGGCCCGGAACCATCCCGCCCGAGTACGTCGACCTGATGGCCGACGACCCCGTGATATTCGCCACCGCCAACCCCGTGCCGGAGATCTGGCCCTGGGAGGCCAAGGAGCACGGATGCAAGGTGTTCGCCACCGGAAGGTCCGACTTCCCCAACCAGGTCAACAACTCCATGGGATTCCCCGCCATCTTCCGCGGAGTGCTCGACGTGAGGGCCAAGACCATCACCGACGAGATGTGCATCGCGGCCGCCACCGAGCTGGCCAAGTGCGCGGAGGAGAAGGGACTGTCCGAGGACTACATCATCCCGACCATGGCCGAGACCGAGGTCTTCCCCAGGGAGGCCGTGGCCGTCGCCATGAAGGCCCAGGAGCAGGGAGTCGCCGGCCTCAAGCTCAGCAGGCAGGAGCTCCACGACAGGGCCGAGTTCATGATCAACAGGTCCAGGAGCCTCACGGCCAAGATGATGGCCGACGGCTTCATCCCCGACGCAGAGCCTGCGTTCAAGAACTGATCCCAAACCTCAAACGGCGGGGCCCGAGAGGGTCCCGTCGGATACCATTATTTCGGATTCCTGGCACGTTGCCAGAATCCTTTTGCCGGCATCCTATGCGGCAGCTATGTTCCGTTCGGCCATCCGAGCGGTGTTTTTCGGGCTGTCTGAGTCGTAGATTCTAGGATCGATATGCCCCGAGCTTGTTGCCGACGATTGGAAAAAGCCCCCTGCCCATGGCCATCGGAGCCAGGAATCTGGAGCATGAAGGCGGGATGCATGGGTTGATCAAGAACGGGGATGGGGCAAAGTGCCCTTGCAAGCTCCTTGTTTCATTTGCCGTGGCATCTGCAGTGGCTGTTCTGCGCCGATTGTTGGAGGCGGTCTTTGCGCCAAAACAGGGAATGAAACACAGCCAAAACAGGGAATGAAACGGATATTATGATCGGCTGGCTCTCTGGCGGTTGTCCATCGTGAGGTTGACGCGCTTTTGAAGCAAAATCGAACCTTCTCCGATGTCAGAAACAGAGTGGAATCGAGCCTGCTGGAATTCCTCTTTCGAAGCATCGCGCAGGACATTCATTCCAATCAAACTTCGCGCTTACTGTTCCAAGCGGAGCCTGGGATGATGATTCCGCACTACCGTTCGCCTCTGTTGAGCGCGTAGCATATTATATTAGTCGGAGGCAATCACCCGATATCATATTCAAAGGGGTTAATGATGGTCTCTGAGGCGGACGCTGCATCAAACGGAAATGTTCTCGGTTGCAGACTGACCGACGGCATCCGTGCCGGGATCTCGTACCGGCTGCCAAGATGCCCCAAGGGGAGGGTCTGTATCTTCGGTTGCGACCCCGTTTCCCTGGCAGGCGAGATCGTCAGCGACATGGCCGATTCCTGCTCCTCTGCTCCCGTGCCCTTCATCTCCGATCTCCGCGTCCCCGGATGGGTCGACGAGGACGTCGTCTCCATCATCATCGGAGACACCTGCGCAAGGGAGATGGCGGGGGAGCTTGCCGACCGCGGATGCTATGTGGTCGCGATCGGCCATCTGCTGGACATGGGAGACTGCGATGCGGAGGAAGTCTGGATCCCGGCCGGGATAGGATTCGCCGGATCCGTCGGCTTCGCCCTGGGCGCGATATCTTCCCTGCTGTCCTCGATGGAGGTCTTCGATGCCGCCAGGATCCTGACCGACGACCTCCCAATCATAGACGGCTTCGCGTCCGAGTGCAAGGAGACCGTTCCATTGGACCCTGAGAGGCTCCATGCCTTCTACAGCACATCCGACATCCACGCCGCCGCCAAGGCATGCAGGGCCGCGTTCACCGCATGCGACGAAAAGGTCGCATTCTGCGGGGAGCTCCCCGAGTTCGACCACAATGAGCTGGTCGGATGGTCCGACCCCAACGAGCACGCTCCCGAGCTGGCCATGATGGTCGTCCGCGGCTGCAACGGGAAGGGCATCGTCACGGACATCGTCGACTCGATGCTGGAGGTCCTGTCAGAGAACGGGCGCGACGTGAAGGTCTACGACGTCCCCGGCCATGACGCGGCCGCGAAGGACTGCTGCGCCCTGCTCCTGGGGATGGCGCTGGCCGGGAGGAACATATGACCGATTCGATCCCGACCGATCGGCAGCTGTACCATTTCGTGGACGACCTGGAGAAGTCGCTGTCAGAAAAGGTAGACCTGGACATCGACTGCGACGAGATCATCCTCTGCGGGGTCGGAGGGTCCGCCGTCAGCGGAGATTTCGCCGCGGACTGCTGCTATGAGGAGAGCAAGGTCCCGATCCGCCTGATAAAGTACCCCGAGCTGCCCGTGTGGGCGGACTCCCGCACGCTCGCGGTGGTCTCCAGCTACTCCGGCAATACCGCCGAGACCCTGGAGATGTACCACCAGGCCAAGGCCCGCGGATGCAGGACCGTCGTGATCACATCGGGGGGCATCCTCATGGACGAGGCCAAGGCCAATGGCGATGACATGATGCCCCTGCCTGTCGGCATGCACCCGAGGCACGCGATCGGATACATGATCGGCTACACCCTGGCAGTCATCAGATGCGCCGGAGGCCCCGACCCGTCGGACAGGATAAAGGGGTTCATCCCCGCGCTGAGGGACTACCGCGATACGGTCTCTTCCAAGAACGGCCAGGCCATGGCCATAGCCAAGGCGGTCATGGGCACCGTCCCCGTCATATGCTCGGACAGCTACATGCGCTCGGTGGCCTTCAGATGGAAGACGCAGGTCAACGAGAACTCCAAGTTCGTGGCGTTCTGCGAGTCCGAGCCTGAGCTCGGGAGATGCCACTTCCGCGCCTGGTCTCAGGACCCCCGCAAGGAGTGCACCGTGATAGTCCTTCGCGGAGACATCCCGGGCCCGGCCGCTCTGGACGACGACATCTCCCTGTTGCATGACGGGCAGAGCGCCATGGTCGTCCACATCGACGGGGCATCCCCACTGGAGAACATGTTCCGCGCGATAATCCTCGGAGACTACGTCTCCGTGTTCATGGCGGAGATCCGCGGCATAGATGCGGCGGAAGTGAAGCCTGTTATGCAAATGAAGGCCAAGCTCCGCGAGCTCGGGTACTGATCACAGCTTCTTGAGAGCTTCGTTGAACTCTTCTACGAACGAATCCGCGCGCCTCTCGGCGATTTCCGGATCCTTTGATTCCGAATACACCCTGTACTTGGGCTCGGTCCCGGACGGGCGGAGTATCACCCATCCGTCGTCGTAGTCGATCCTCAGGCCGTCTGTCTTATTGACATTCTCTCCGGAGTGCATCTCGGCGATCGCTTCGGTGACAGCCTGCTTCTTGTCATCGGGACAGGGCATGCCCCTCTTGATCGTGGTGTACTTGGGAAGCTCTGCGACCAGCTCGGACAGCTTCATCTTCTCCGTGGCCAGCAGCTCAAGCATCCTGGCCAAGCCCATGGCCCCGTCGCGGCAGAACTGATGGTCTGCGAAGATCAGCCCGCCGTTCTCCTCTCCTCCGAATATCCCGCCTTCGGACATCATGGCCCGGGCGACTATTGGGGAGCCCACTGCGGTGTAGACTATCTCTCCTCCGTTGGACTCCGTCACCTCTTTGACGAGCGACGAGGTGGCCACGGTGATCATGACCTTCCCTCCGCCGTTCTTCCTGAGCATGTGCCCTGCCAGGAGCGCCAGGGACACGTCCCCGCTGACGTACTTCCCCCCGTCCGTGATGAACACGCACCTGTCCGCATCTCCGTCGTGGGTGGCGCCCAGGTCGGCGCAGGTCTCGGCGACGAGCCTCTTGAGATCGGACAGATGGTCCTCTGTGGGCTCGCTGGGATGCCCCGGGAACTCTCCCTGGGGGTTGCCGTTTATCGTGACGGCCCTGACTCCGAGCCTCTTCAAGAGCAGGGGCGTGGTCTCCACCGACGCGCCGTTGGCGCAGTCGATGCACGCGGTGAGATGAGCGGAGCGGATGGCGTCCGCGTCCACCTTGGAGATTATAGAAGATACATATTGCTCGGCGGCATCCGACACGTGCGTCACGGTTCCGACATCTCTCCATTCCACCGGAGCGACGCCTTCGTTGTAGGCCTTCTCGATCGCGTCCTCCTCCGATTTGGAGCATTCCGTCCCGTCTCCCGAGATGCATTTGATCCCGTTGAACTCGGGCGGGTTGTGGGAGGCCGTGATCATCACGCCTCCGGACACATCGTCGTGCGTCTTGATGTAGAGCTGCAGCGCAGGCGTCGGGACCATCCCCAGGTCCAGGACGTCCGCTCCAGCGGACATCAATCCGGCGCACAGTGCGTCCTTGAGCATCGGCGACGTCACGCGGGTGTCCGATGCGACGGCTATCCTCCGGCCGAGGACGGACGCCGTCGCGCGCCCCATCCCCACCGCCAGCTCGCAGCTGAGGTATCCGTTCGCTATCCCGCGCACTCCGTTGGTGCCGAACATGCTCATGTTGGGCCTCCACGAATCCGTTGTTTTTAACGGTTTCATGGCACATTTTTATAATGGTCGCTCCTAAGCACCGTCAGTCGAATGCCGAGCGCCGCGGAAACAGCGGGACCGGAGGAACGGAAATGACAGGGACCTGCACTATCGTGATACCTACCTACAACGAAGAGAAGAACATCGCCAACATAGCAAAGGCGATAAGGGCGGCGTATCCCGACTACAGGATCCTGTTCATGGACGACAACTCCACCGACAGGACCAGGGAGGAGGCCGAGGCCCTGAACGATCCTCTCCTGACATTCTACGTCCGCGACCCCGCCAAGAGGGGCCTCGGAGCTTCCGTCCTGGAGGGGTTCACCCTTGCCGAGACGGATTATGCGATGTGCATGGACTGCGACTTCCAGCATCCCGTCTCCGCTCTCGGAGGGATAGTGGCTCAGATGGACGCCGGCGCAGACCTCTGCGTCGGGAGGAGGAACAGCAGGATGTCCATGGGGTTCAAGAGGGCCGCAGGCTCGCAGCTCGTGGAGCTGTACTGCAAAGTGTTCTTCAAGGTCCACGGCAAGCAGGTCACCAAGGACATGATGAGCGGGCTGTTCGCCATACGCTGCGACGTCTTCAGGCAGGAGATCCTGGACAACTGGGACAGCCTGGAGCTCCGCGGATGGAAGGTCCTGATGGACCTCCTGAAGTATTGCGACAGGAAGCTGGACATCCGCTACTACAGGTACGACTTCGGCGTCAGGGCCGAGGGGGAGTCGCATCTCAACCCCAAGGTGCCGATCATGACGTTCCACCAGCTCTGGGGGTTCGGGAAGTTCACGGCAAAGGTCATCGCCAAGATGTACCATGTGGACTACTACGAGATGTACCCTGCAGAGAAGAAGTGACTTCCAAGCAACCTAGGTTATATATGAGAATACTAATCGGTTGCTCATGGCAGCCGATAAAATATGCTCTTCCTGTGGAAAGAGGCTGGTTGGCAAGGCAAACACCTTCTTCAAGTGCCCCCGCTGCGGTGAGTACGAGATCGGAAGGTGCTCCAACTGCCGCGACCAGGGTGTATCCTACGAGTGCAAGAAATGCGGATTCATCGGACCGTGAGGAATCCAGATGGGACAGATTGCAGCAGCTTACGACCTGATGCCCGAGAGCACCGAGGTCGACCTGGACAACGTGATCAGCCAGCTCTCCGGAGTGCTCCCTGCGGGAGTCAAGCTCCTGGAGACCAAGATCCTCCCCGTCGCCTTCGGGCTCATGAAGGTCAACGCCGGGTTCCTGATCGACGACACCGACGAGGAAGTCGGGTCCAAGCTCGAGCAGGCTCTCCACTCCATCGCCGGTATCGAGAACGTCGAGTGCGTTTCGAACACCGTTGTCTGATGGGAAAACGCGGGGGCGACCCCGCTTTCCATTCATTTTTCTGTATGCTGGTGCTCCCATGAGGTTCGATGCTGATTGCGCCCCGTGCCTCATGAGGAGGGTGCTCTTCCAGTCGCGCCTTGTCGGCAACGGGCGCGAGTTCCTGGCCGTGAAAGAGGCGGCGACGGCGCTCTCCGAGATGATGGATCCCGGGCTCAGGTCCGTGGAGATCGCCACGGAGGTTCATAGGCGCGCATATGCGGCTGTCGGTTCCGACGATCCTTACAGGGAGATCAAGGTCAGGGCCGACGAGGTGGCCGAGCCGTTCATGGAGAGGCTGGACGAGGTCGTCAGAGGCTCTGACGACCCTCTGAGGGCAGCCGTGATGGCCGCTGTCGTCGGGAACATAATGGATTTCGGCGCAGGGTCGGCCATAAGCGATCCGGACGAGTTCCTGGCGGTGTTCGACGGCATGATGGCTCAGGGGCTGGGCCATGACGACACCGATCCGATGAGGGAGATCCTGGAACGGACATCGACCGTGGTGTACATGTTCGACAACTGCGGGGAGTCCCAATTGGACAAGGTCCTGATAAGGCAGCTCCGTCGCATGGGCAAGAGGGTCGTCGGAGTGGCCCGCGGAGCGCCCATCCTCAACGATGTGACCGTGGAGGACGCTGTCAGGATCGGACTGGACAAGGAGCTGGACAGGCTCCTGACCACGGGGAAGTTCTATATCGGGATCGACTGGTCTGATATCCCTGAGGACCTGGCGGAGGAGATCTCCGGCTGCGGTCTAATCATCGCAAAGGGCATGGCCAACCTAGAGGCATCTTCCGACATCGATCCGCAAGTGCCCATGGCGCACATCCTGAGGACGAAGTGCGTCCCGGTGGCCAGAGCATTGGGCGTCGGGACCGATTTGAACATTTTGAAGATAAGGATGCCCGGAGGGGTATGATGACGGTGAAGCAGGCAGTGATAATGGTCGGCGGAAAAGGAACAAGGCTCCTGCCTCTCACGGAGACCCGCCCGAAGCCGGTGCTGCCTGTTGCAGACAGGCCCTGTATCTGGTATCTCCTGAGATCGATGGCCAGGGCAGGGATCGAGGAGGTGATCCTTGCCTGCGGGTACAAGCCCGGCATGATGGAGGTCCTGGGGGACGGGAGCGACCTCGGCTTGCATATAGAGTATTCATATGAGGACGAGCCCCGCGGGACCGGAGGGGCGATAAAGCTCGTGGAGGACAGGCTGGACGAGACCTTTGTGGCAGCGAACGGGGATGTCTTCGCCGATCTGGATGTCGCGGGGGAGATCGCCACGCACATCAGGACGGGAGCGGAGATCACGGACCTGCTGATCCCTGTGGACAACCCCTGCGATTACGGGATTGCCTGTACTGACGATGACCTTAGGATCACCGCGTTCAAGGACAAGCCCAGGCCGGAGGAGGTTTTCTCCAACCTGATCAATGCAGGAGTCTATGTGGTCCAGAGGTCTGCGATAGAGCTGGTGCCGGAGGGCGAGTTCTTCGATTTCTCGATGGATCTGATCCCTCGTGTGATCGCTGAGGGCAGGAGGGTCCAGGGGCACAGGTTGGACGGTCTTTGGATGGATGTCGGAAGGCCCCATGACCTGCTGAGGGCCAATCTGTGCATCGCGGAGTCGGAGTTCGGATCGGAAGGCCCAGGGTCTGCTTTTGGATGCAAGCGCGAAGGCATAACTTATGTCGGACCGGAGTCGGAGGTGTCTGATTCTGCCATAGATGCTTCTGCGATCTCCGGAGGATGCAAAGTCGCCTCATCGACCATCGTCAACTCGCTGGTCATGCCCAGGTGCAGGATCGAGGGCGCGACTCTGACCAATGCAATCCTTGGGGAAGGGTGCACGGTCGGCAAGGGCGCCACGATAAAAGATGAAGTGCTCCGTGATGGGACTGTTGTTCCTGACGGAGCGGTCATTGTGGGCAATCGTCTGGTGTGAGATTCTCTTCGGTATCTTCTTGATAAAGGCCGATGAGATATGGAATCTTGACGGCCATATCGTATGCTTCTTCGGCATCTTCGGGAGTGAATATAGTGGCACCCTCAATCGGATAGCGGGTTCTCGCTTCATATTGGCTCAGTGTCCTGCAATAGTCGCGAGCTTTCTCGAGTCCTTCGGATGCTTCGAAGTCTTCGAGGAGATACAGGAGGTTGTGGCTTCTTTCGACAGGCATGTCAAGCTCGAGTCTCCGAGCTTTAATCATTTTCTCCGCATATTGTTGAGCATGGAAGCAGGCTATATTAGCCGACCTGAAGTCGAAATATCTGAGGTCCTCCAGGGCATTCAGATCTTCATTTGCCATCCTAATGAAATCTGTGGAGGATTCATTGAGCATAGACGACTTCTCCTGTGGATACGATTTCGTAGGTGAATGATTGATTATTCTCTTTGTAGTGGTTGAAATCGTCATAGTTCATGATAATAAGGTCAAATGGCAGTTTCAGGCCAATAAAGAGACCTGACAGATCGTAATACATTCTCTTCTGATCTATCACCTCATCAAAGACGACCAAGATGTCGAGGTCACTATCGTCTCTTGCTTCACGACGGGCAACAGATCCGAAGATGATAATCATCTTTGGATTTGCATGATTGATGATCCGCTCGACTGCGGTATCGACCTTCGTGTAATCGAACATGACACTTTCATAATGTGTTTCATCTGATAATAGCCTTGTCGGTTTAATCCCGATTGTTTCAGAAGAGTCTCGGAGGCCCATTAGAGAGTTCATTAACACTATACGATTATCAAATCTAAAATCAAAGACCAGACTCAGAATTTCACGAAGCAGCGCACCCGATCATTTGAGAAAACTGCGCATATTATGATGAAAAATGAAGGTGACAATCACGATCCCGCCGATTGCGGGGCCATTTCTGGCGATTCCGGCAAAGCCTTATTTGAACTCGTGTTGTCATACTACTATTAGTTCTAAATTATTTAAATATATCACACTACATCCGGTATCATCGGAAAGGCGGTTGACATGAAAGGTTCGGAAGACTACTATCTCGGCCTCGACATAGGCACGAATTCGCTCGGATGGGCGGCCACAGACACAGACTATAACATACTCACTGTCCGTCACAAGGCGGCTTGGGGGATCCATCTGTTCGATGAGGGCAAAACCGCAGAGGATAGGCGCCTTCACAGATGTGCGCGCCGTCGCCTCAACCGCAGGAAGCAGAGGGTCACGCTCCTCCGCGAGTTGTTCTCGGAAGAGGTCTGTAAGGTCGACCCTTCGTTCTTCGAGCGTTTGGACTCGAGTTCGCTCTTCGTGGAGGACCGCAAAGAGAAGCAGAAGAACAGCCTGTTCAACGACCCCGACTTCACTGACGATGACTACCACCGCCGCTTCCCGACCATCTATCATCTGAGGAAATATCTGATGGAGACCGACGAGAAGCCGGACATCAGGCTCGTCTATCTGGCATGCCATCACATCGTGAAGTACCGCGGGCACTTCCTTTTCGGCGAGATGGAGGCCGATAAGGTCCCTGATTTCTCAGATGCGGTCGACAGCCTGGTGGAGAGCCTTGTTGCGGTCGATCCGACGATCCTCATCACTGATTCGCAGAAGCTGTCTGAGGTCCTGTCCGATAGGAATCTTACAGTCAACGACAAGAAGAGGGCCGTGTCCGAACTGCTCACCGGGGATTCTGCCATGCCCAAAGAGGTATGCGCGTTGCTTTCTGGAGGAAAGGTCACGCTATCGAAGCTGTTCGATGATGAATCCTACAAAGACCAGAAGATATGCTTCAAGGACGCTTCGGTCGAAGACACCATGTCTGCATTGGAGGACGAGCTCGATCCAGATCTCTTCCACATCCTCAGGGTGTCGAAGAAGATCTATGATTGGTCCTTGCTCACAGGCCTGCTGTCTGGGTTCTCTTCGATATCCGATTCGAAGATGCACTCTTACGAGCAGCATCAATCTGATCTCGTCCTTCTCAAGAGAGTAGTCAAGAAGTACGCCCCTGAGAAGTATCGCGAGATATTCAAGGATAAGGCAGTAAAGAGTAACTATTGTTCCTACGTAGGCAAGTGTAATAAGGGGAAGCCCGCCAAAGGCTGCAATCAAGAGGAGTTCTGCTACTACGTCCGTTCCATCCTGTCCAATACAGGTGCCAAGGATGATGGGAACTTCGCGGGCCTGATGTCGAGGCTGGCTGCTGGGACGCTGATGCCAAAGCAGACATCCATAGAGAATGGCGTTTTGCCGTACTCTGTTCACAGAACGGAGCTGAAGGCCATCCTGGAGAACGCATCCAGATTCTATCCGTTCCTCTCAGAGGTGGATGATGACGGCTTCTCTGTGAAGGAGAAGGTCTGCATGATTCAATGCTTCAGGATCCCTTACTATGTGGGGCCTCTTGGCAAAGGATCCAAGAACGCCTGGGCTGTCCGCAGGTCGGACCGCCGCATCACTCCATGGGAGTTCGACAAGATTGTGGACCTCGATTCAAGCGCCGAGGGGTTCATGGAGAACCTGACGAACTACTGCACATACATGGTCGGCGAGAAGGTCCTTCCCAAAGACTCCATCCTGTATTCCAAGTTCCAGCTCTACAACGAGCTAAACAATCTGAGGATCGACGGCGAGAGGCTGCCGAAGAGCATCAAACCGGTCATGGTCGAAGAGCTGTTCGGGAAGTCCAAGACAAGAGTGACGAAGAAGAGGATCCTCACATTC
>CAVKKO010000025.1:0-20074 GCA_963656905.1 Bacteroidaceae bacterium
GCTTCGTTGAGGTTGATGTAGCTGGCGCCGTCCATCACCCTGACCAGGACCTTCTCCATCTCCTTGGCGTCCTCGTCCAGGATGGCCTTGCTGAACGCTGTCAGGTCGCCGGTGTCCAGGGGATACACGGCCTTCATCATGTCATCGACAATCATTCTCACCTCTTCATTGGGGATGGACACCTCATAAGGTCCGGTGCCGCAGATGCAGGAATCGGCAGGAGATGCCTTGAGGTATCCGGTCATGGCCATGAGACTGAAGAGGGACTCGTCGGAAGCATAGACGTCTCCGTATGTGAGCTGCTGCTTCATATCCGTCCGGGCAGCGTTTCCTGTGACCAGGTTAATGATCTTGTCGAAGTTGTCGCTGTTGATGCGTTGCAGGAGGTGCTTGACGATGCCGTCTCCCCCGGTGTTCGCCCAGTACGTTCCGGGCTTGAACTTCTTGCGGATGTAGTTCATGATGCTGAATGGATTGTACACGTCCGCGTTCCCGAAGCGGTAGCCGTCATACCATTCCCTGACCTCGTCCAGCTTCTCCGGATGGCCGTAGTACTCCAGGATCTCTTTGACCTCTGATTCCGTGAACCCGAACCTCTCGTCCGACTCGTCAGAGAAGATGTTGTTCACAGTGACGTTGTTCAATCCTGAGAATATGCTCTGCTGAGCGATCTGCATGACGCCCGTCATGTAGACGATGCTCCTATTGGCGTTGGTCTTCACCGCCGAACGGAGGAACCCTCCCAGGAAGTCCATGATCTTCCTGTGCGATTCTTCTCCGAAATGGTCGGAGACAGCGCAGTCGTATTCGTCTATCAGGATTACGGGCTTCTTCCCGGATAACATGAAGATTGCTTCCGAGAGGTCGTCCAGCGAAGTCTCCAAGAAGTCGTCTGCGATGTCCCTGCGCTTTACGGATCTGAAGATATCCACGAAGTCGGGGTCGACATTAGGATCGTTCAGCAGATACTCGTGGGGCGTGTAAGCTTTCTTCACGGCGGTGCGCATCTTGTTGACGAAGGATTCGTAAGTGGATGCCTTCGTGTCGTTGAGGTCCAAATGGATCACGGGGAAGGCGTTCTTGAACTTCTCGTACTCCGGATAGTCGGAGATCTCCAGCCCGTCGAACCATGTGTTGCCTTTGTACTTGATGTTGAAGAACGCGTCCAGCATGGACAGGTTGGTGGTCTTCCCGAACCTGCGAGGGCGGGTGAAGAGATACACGCCCGAGACGTCGGAGGCCAGGATGTCCTTTATGAGAAGGCTCTTGTCGACGTAGTAATTGTCGTCTTCGCGCATCCTGGCGAACGGCACGCCCCCTAGGCTCACCTGCTTCATCTCTTCCGACATCTCTTCCCACGTTGATAATCCCTTGTCTACTGCCAAGAGGCGGTCCCGTTCCGGATTGCCCGGGCCTTTGCGGGCTTGGATGCGCTTGGCGTCGGCAGGGTGGTCGTGTTCTGTTCCATCGGGGCCTGAGCCCCCGGCAGGCTTGTCGTTCGATTCCATGGAATGAGTTTGCGCCTCTTACTATAAGTCCCTTCGTCCGTTAGTTCCCCTGCGGCTCTCTTGACAGGGGGCGGCCCGGGCGGGATACGACCTTATAAGCTCCAGCCGATTCGGAAACCATGGACATAGAGGTGAGAGGCTTCTGCCCGGCGGACATACCCGCCATGGCGGACATCTGGAACTCCGTGGTGGAGCGCGGCATGGCGTTCCCCCAGGAGGATGCCCTGACAGAGGAAGGCGCTGCAGAGTTCTTCGGCTCCCAGACCCATTGCGGGGTGGCCGTCCTCGATGGGAAGGTGGTCGGACTGTACATCCTGCATCCCAACAACGTGGGCAGGTGCGGGCACATCTCCAACGCCTCCTATGCCGTGGACCCGGCCATGGCCGGCAAGGGGATAGGCGGCGCGCTGGTGGATGATTCCCTGAAGGTCGCCGCCGAGAAGGGCTTCCGCATCATGCAGTTCAACGCGGTGGTCCAGGACAACGCCTCGGCCATCCACCTCTACGAGAAGAAGGGGTTCCACCACCTGGGGATGATCCCGGGCGGGTTCAGGGACAAGGACGGAGTCTACAGGACGATCCTCCTCTTCTACCACGAGCTGTGATAGCATGGAATACTACTCGAGGATGCTCATACGCGCCTTCCTTGCGGGGATGGCGATCGCGATCGGGTGCTGCGTCTACCTTAAGACGGATCCGAAGTGGGTCGGGGCGGTGCTGTTCTCTGTGGGACTGATGACGGTGGTGGCGTTCAAGCTGGACCTGTACACCGGGAAGGTGGGGTATGCCGTGGACAGCCCTCCGTCGTACCTCATCGGGATCCTTGTGATAATAGTCGGGAACTTCATCGGCAGCCTGGTGACCGGGCTGATGATGCCCATGGACCAGGCCCAGGCGCTGGTGGACAGCAAGCTCATGCTGGAGTATCACGAGATATTCTTCCGTGCGATCCTGTGCGGTGTGCTGATGTTCATCGCCGTGGACTTCTACAAGCAGAGGAACAGCTTCCTGGCGATCTTCTTCTGCGTGCCCGTGTTCATACTGGCAGGGTTCGAGCACTCCATCGCGGACATGTTCTACTTCTGCTCCGCAGGAGAGTTCACATTGGATGCGCTGGTGTTCGATGTGATCGCGATACTGGGGAACGCGGTGGGCTGCATGCTGATCCCGTTCTGCAGGAAGTACATGTACGAGCCGGAACCGGCGGCTCAGTGAGAACCTTCGGAACTCTAACAAATCCCTGGCGTCCGCGCCAGGGAACGATCATTCATCGCAGAATGGAGGGTGGCCTCTCGGCCACAAGGAACACGCTTCTCAAAATAGAGATGAGCGCCCTGGACGGAATTCGAATCCGTGTCGAAGCCTCGACAGGGCTTCATGATAGGCCGCTACACTACCAGGGCAGTATTCCATGGTATCATGGACAGATATATAACAGTTTTCTTGTGCTTCTGCAACAGTCCAGGCGGTCCGGGGGCGATGGCCAGCATAAACGGCGTGAATACCAAGCGGGCAATCGCATCTCGGTCTGTTCCGATGCCTTTGTCCTACATCGCAAGACGTTGCGTGATGCTGTATGATGTTCCTTCAGGTTCCGGGGTTGAAACGGCATATCTGCATGCAGGACCCAAGGTTACATCATCTTCTCTGCTATCTCTGACATCATGCCATTGGGAGATCCGCATGGAGGGAACTTCGAGTACACCGTCGAAGGACTGCCGGAGAACATCTTCGCTTGCATCATACCTGTGTCCGACATCGAGCGGTCGATCGAGTTCTATTCAGGGGTTCTCGGAATGGAGCTGCTCGGAAAGGATGACAGATCGGCATACATGGTCCGCGGCAGCTGCAGGCTTGTCCTCAGGCAATCGGACAGCACCGGCATCGACACGGGGATGATATTCGGCGTGGACTCCCCGTACAACACCCGCCGCAGGCTCATCGACGAGGGCGTCGAGTTCGCAGTGGACCCTGTCAGGACCCCATTCGGAACGTTCACGTCGTTCCTGGACCCCGACGGCAACGTCATCTCGGTCATGGAGCAGAAAGCGGAGTTCAGGATGGAGCAGTGAGGCTCCGCCCTATATTGATGATAACAGAAGGAAAGGGGCAGGCCCCGGACCGACCGGGACCCGCCGTGATACGGTTTTTCGGGCTCAGTCTCCCAGGTTGGCCTGGGAGATGGCGGAGTCCAGCTCCTTCTGCAGCGCGGGCGGGAGCCCGTTGATGCTGCCGGAGAGGAACCCTCTGACGATCATGCTGACCGCCTGGTCCTCGTCGAGCCCCCTGGACATGAGGTACTCGATCTGGTCCCTGGCGATCTTCCCGACAGCGGCCTCATGGGTCATCTCGACGTCGGCGACATGCGCCTCCAGCTCGGGGACGGCGCTCGTCGAGCCTCCGTCCTTCATGATGATGCTCCTGCACTCGAGGTGGGCCTTGATGTCCGGAGCGTTCCCCACGAGCCTTCCGCGGGCGCACATGCGTCCGCCCATGGAGATGCTCCTGCTCATGATCTGGGCGTTGCTGTGCCTTCCGTTGAGGTTGACCATCCCTCCCGTGTCTATGTCGGAGCCCTCGTGCGCTATGCACATGGTGTTGTACATGGCGGACGCTCCCTCTGCGAGGGTGGCTCCGGGGAAGCTCTGCAGGCTCCCCACAGGGTTCAGGATGACGTAGTTGTTGGTGAAGTGGGAGTTCTTCCCCACGACGGTCCCGGTCCTGGGACGGACGCCGGTCTGCTTGCCCCAGCTGTGGATCATCGAGAAAGTGAGGTTGGAGTTCTCCCCCACGTACATCTCCGACACCCCCACATGCAATGCATCGTCGGCGTGATGGGCGGTGGAGCATCCGGTGATCATCTCCAGGGAGGCGTTGTCCTCCACGATGATGATGTTGTGCACGTTCTGGACGCTCTTGTCGGTGTTCAGGAGCATGCAGGTCTGCACCGGGCTCTTGATGTGGTATCCGGATTTCACCCTCACGAAGTACCCGTCGGCGTTCTCGAGGAAGCTCTTGGCGGTGTACTTGTCCTTGGTGGGGTCGACAGCCTTCCACATGTAGTCCTTCACCCAGTCGTACTTCCTCAGCGCGGCCTGGGTGGACATCATCTCCATGCCCTCCTGCTCGTTGGTGTGGCAGTGGCTCAGCCCGTTGTCGATGAACATGAGCGTTCCGGAGCGGTTGATCTCGTCCGAGACCACTCCGACTTTCTCCATGTACTCCTTGTAGTCCGAGCTCTCGAGGTCGTCGATCTGCTCAGGGTCCTTGGACCCCTCCTCGTAGCGGTCCAGGTCCAGGTCGGCACCGTATGCGCCCTTCTTGGAGAGGGCCTCCTTCACAGCTTGATTATCTGGCATTCTCCGCACTCTCCGTAGCCGTTCTCCTTGATCTCCTTCAGGAGGTCGCTGGGCCTCCCGGAGCATTGGATCCTTCCGTTCTTCATGACGTACCCGCGGTCGGCGCCGATGTAGTCCATGATCTGCCCGGTGTGGGTGATGACCAGCGAGGACACGTGCCTCTGCTTCCCGGGGCATGTCCCGTCGTAGAGCAGGTCGTGGACCTTGTTGCCGATGAGGTCGATGTTCTCCAGGTCGACTCCGGACTCGGGCTCGTCCAGGAGGATGAACTCCGGCCTCTGGGCGGTGAGCTGCAGCAGCTCGGACCTCTTGATCTCCCCACCGGAGAACCCGACGTTGACCTCCCTCTCCAGGAACGAGTCCATCTTGAACTTGGGAGCGTCCTTGAGGACCTCCTCGCCCTGAGGGGACGAGACCTTGATCAGGTCCCCGAGCTTGACCCCGTATATGTTCGGCGGCCTCTGCATCATCATCCCGATGCCGAGCTTGGCGCGCTGGTCCACGGACAGGCCGGTGATGTCCTGCCCTTTGAAGAATATCTGGCCCTGGGTCACCTGTATGGAGCTGTAGCCCATGATGGTGGACAGCAGGGTGGACTTGCCCGACCCGTTGGGGCCGAAAAGGACGCATGTCTCCCCCTCGTTGACGGTGAGGTTGACGCCTTTCAGGATCTCCTTGTCGCCGGCGGCGGCGTGCAGGTCGACCACTTTGAGCATTTCAGTCATGTCATCACCTGTAATGGTCTGGAGAATCTTCTTTTTCTATATAAGGTTCCACACCCCCCGTTAAGCCTGCCGAAGAGGCGTTGAATCCGGGCGCCTGGACGTGTTCAAATACAAGCCCCGTCTTGGAGGGGGCCATGAAGCTGAGGATGGCAAGCCCGTCGGACGCGCCGGCGATGCTCGCGATCTACGGGCAGTGCATCGGCACATCGATCACCTTCGAGCTGGAGCTCCCTTCCGTGGAGGATTTCACGGGCAGGATCGTGTCCACGCAGGCCGAGCACCCGTGGATCGTGTGCACCGACGATTCCGGGGACGTCATCGGATACGCCTATGCCCACAGGCTCATGGGCCGCGGGGCGTACAGGTGGAGCGCGGAGCTCTCCGTCTACATCGACGAGCGCCATCGCGGCATGGGCTGCGCCCATGCCCTGTACGGCGCCCTCCTGGACATCCTGAAGCTGCAGGGCGTGGTCAACGTGTTCGCATGCGTCACCGTGCCCAACCGTCCCAGCGAATCGTTCCATCGCTCTCTGGGGTTCCAAGAGACCGGGAGGTTCCTCCAGGCAGGATACAAAGCCGGGGCATGGCACGATGTCGCCTGGTTCGAGATGGAGCTGAGCCCCCATGCCGAGGATCCCGCCGACGTGGTATTTCTCCCGAAGATGGATCCCGCCGACGTGGACGCCTGCCTCCGCAGGGCGGAGCAGAAGGCGGGATGGAGCGATATGGAAAGATGAGATGGCCGGCACCGGCGCCCGTGGAGCTCGGCATCGGCAGAGCTGCCCTCGATAGGGCTTCCCGAGCATGGCGGTGCCGTCGGGGCCGTTGTCGATGATCTCTATCCTTCCTCTGGGGACCTTCACCCAGAACGCGAGCCCCACAAGGACGACATCTCCGGGCATGCCGAGGTAGTACCTCTTCCTGTGGATCTGCCTGATGGCATCGTCCGCCTCGGAGTCCAGCTTCTTCTCGGAATCTGCCACTTTCAGCTCGAAGATCATGTTCTTCCGGCCTTTGGACCGGCTCTTGAGGATGATGTCCACCCTGCCGTTCCCCTCTTCGGACTCGGTCCTCACGTCGTAGTGCTTGGACAGCCCGTGCATGATGGTCATTATGACCGCCTGATAGGTGCTCTCGGCCAGGCTCATGTAGCTCGACTGGAGCATGACCTTCTGGAGGACTGCGGTCATCGTGTCCGCATCGCCATTCAGGACCGCGCGGTTGAACCCGTTGAAGTCCGAGTCCGATATGGGATATGCTTCGCGGATGAGGCGGGCGGCCGCATCCCTGACCTCCTCGTTCGGCATGGACACCTTGAACACGCCCTTCTTCCTGGTGGGGACCGCCTTGAGGTATCCCGAGATCGCCATCAGGCTGTACAGCGTCTTGCCGGACACGTCCAGGTTCCCGTAGGCGAGCTTGCTGTCGATCTCGGTCTCGACGGTCCCTCCGGCGATCAATGCGAGGGCGTCCGCATAGGTGTCGTCCTCTATGCTCCTTATCAGCCGTCTGATCAGCACGTTGCTCCCGGAATCCACCCAGTAGTTGTCCGCTTCGAAGCCTTTCGAGACGTAGCTCATGATGCTGTACGGGTTGTACACCTCTGCGTTCCCGAAGCGGTACCCGTCGTACCACTTCTTCGCTTCCCGGTACTTCTTCGGATTGCCGTAGTATTCTAGAATGGCCCTTACCTCGTCGGCGGTGAACCCGAACCTCTCGTCCGACCGTTCGGAGAAGATGTTGTTGACCGTGACGTTGTTCAAGCCGGAGAAGATGCTCTGCTTGGCTATCTGCATGACCCCTGTCATATAGGCCATCTGCCTGTGCTCGTTGGTCTTCACCGACGCTTCCAGGAGGTCTCTCAGGAACTTGAGGATCTTCTCGTGGGATTCCTTCCCGTAGGAATACGTGGCGGCGGCATCGTACTCGTCGATGAGGATGATGGGCTTGGTGCCGGTGGCTTTTGCTATCGCTCCCGACAGCTCCTGTATCGATGAGGACAGGAGTGTCTCGCGAGTATCCATCCTGTCCAGAGACTCGAATATCATCCGGACGGTGGCATCCAGCCCTTCGCACTCCAGGAGATGCATGTGGGGCCTGTATGCATCCTTCACGGCAAGGCGTATCTTGTCCAGGTATGCATCATATGTATCCATCTTGGTCCCGCTGAGGTTCAGACGGATTACAGGGAACCTGTTCATGTACTCCACGCACTCGGGGCATTCAGAAATCGCCAGCCCGTCGAACCATGTGTTCCCCTTGTACTCGATATTGAAGAACGCGTCCAGCATGGAGATGTTCAGGGTCTTACCGAACCTTCTGGGACGGGCGAACAGATAGACGCCTCTGGGATCGCCGCCGAGTATGTCCCTGATCAGCAGGGTCTTGTCGACGTAGTAGTACCCCCCTTCGCGCAGCTCCGCGAACAGCATCCCTCCGAGCCCTATCTGCTTCATGGAACGGAATATCCGTCACGTATGATAATGGTTCCCGAGATGTTCTCTGAGAAGGTGCAGGGCCCAGGAGCCGGTGCCCCCGCCCGTGGCTTACAGGAGGTCCAGCCAGCAGAACATCAGGTTGAACATGCCCTCTTTCACCAGCTCCCTGCTCACCGCGTTGTACGACTCCTCTTCCGATCCGAGGTCTATGCCCTCGAAGGAGCCCGATCGCCTGACGGCCGGGACGAGGTCCAAGGGGATCCTGTTCTCGGAGAAGATACAGAGGCATCCGTCGCCGCCTGGAACGATGTCGAACTCTCCGATCTTCGTGTCCTCGATCGCGAACGCGATCCTCCCGGCATCCTCTTCCTGAGCTCCGTCCATGGGGCTCTGATGCTTATCACAGGTTAAACCCATGCCGGAACATCCTCTACCGTTATCAACCCGTTGAAGGATTCCTCAGCCATGGCAATGATCAACATCGAGTACAGGCACTCCGCCGACCCCGACGACCCGACGATCCGCCGCAGGACCTGCGCCGTCATGAACCAGTACATCAAGGACCTGGTCTTCGAGATGCAGATGGCCGACATCTCCTGCGCCTACAAAGAGGTGGCCATGGATGAGGGGAGGAACGAGGTCTACATCAACGGCATGACCATCCCCGAGATCATCGAGGGCCTCGAGATCAAGATGCTCGATGCCGAGGAGGCCTGCGACAGCGGCCCCAAGCTGGTGTCCTTCGGAAGGCCCACATTGGACTGGAAGAGGGAGTTCGTGGAGGACGTCCCGGACACGATCATGAAGAACGCCATAGCCAAGGTGTTCGCAGACGAGAACAGGAACCAGATCGACGTTATCAGCTGATTCTTTAGACGGGGGCCCGGATGGCGACGCGGATCCTCGGGGCCCCCTGGATGTTATTTTTCGGATGCATGCTCTGAAACATGGGTGCGATGCCGAGGACATAGCGGGCTGTGTCCATGTCGACCCGTCTTATGCCCATCCCATCCACAGAGCTGCGTCGTACGTGGTTATGGTGACTCCGGTCTGTTCTATGCGCACAGGTCTATCGACGACATGATCTCGATGAGGTTGCGCGCGCTCCCACGCCGAGTCAGAACCGCTATGATCATCCCGCGGCCGATGCGGTGGCCCGACCTCAGCGTGCAGAGGATGTCGAACGCGTCAGCATCGGTGAAACGGCTGTTGGGGCTGCTGTGGACGGTACGTGGCAGGAGCAGGACGCACATGGGATGGAGGATGCCGGGGCAGGAGGTGGGGGTTGATAGAGTTGGATGAGTTGCTTCGCCTCAGTTCGATGGGTTATTGACGTTATGTCGAGCATTGTCGTTTCCGATGCAGCACTCTTGTACTGGTAGTTTTGCAAAAGGATTCTGAGATGGATGAGATTAGGTTCGGTCATCCCAGAGCTTAGATTAGCGGTCATTCGTGCTATGTTCTATGCCATGCATTCATCGAAGAGCACATAATCTATGATTTGTGGAATGGGGTCAGGAAGAATCCTTCGATGTCTGTTTGTATGATGGTCTTTAGTCCGTCCAATTCTAAGCTATTATAAATCCGCACAAGGGGAGATGTGTTCTGGGCATCGAGCCCAGGCGATTATGATGAAATGTACAAAAATAATGACATTCGCGTTGATCGCAGTGATGATTGCAGCAGGAGGTGCATCTTTTATCGGATTCCACGATTCCGATGCTGATTCTGATTCTGCTCAGACCATCAAGGTGTTCTACAACGCGACAGGCACTGAGACCTGGACTTCCTCAGGACAGAACGCTTACAACGTGTATCTGGCCATATATGGGGCTATGAGCAGTCTTGGATATACTTTCGAGACTACAGCAAGCAACACTCAGTGGTATGTCACCAGCGGTGGCTACAGCAATCCGAACATGACTTACGGGCAGATCGACAAGGTCAACGGCTTGACAGATTTCACAATCCTGGGGTACAACTCGACTTCGGGCTGGGTCGACATTTCTGGTGTTGCTCTCGGATGGCTCAGGCCATACTCTGACTACGCGGACGTCTCGGTTGTCGGCTCCACCCATTCGGTTTACGCGAATATCGCTATAAAGATGGGGAATGCCAGCACGGGCTCCATTTCATCCGGTGATCTGATCGGATTGACCTCAGTTCAGAACGACCCCGCTTACTATTACACGTTCTTCCTGATCGACTCTTCGGCTACCGTGGCTGTTCCTTCGGGAACGCAGGTTAAGACATCATCTGGTGTACACAGCTTGACGGATGAAGATCTTCAGAGTGGGATCACCGTTTGCGGTTACGGGTCCGATGCATATCTCGCATTGAAGGACGCTGTAGGTTCTGCCTTGGACGGACAGTTGACTTCCTGGATCGATCATGGAGAATATTACACGTACTACTCTTGGATGGATACCCTGTTCGGAGTGGGAACAACTTCTGAGACCAGTGAGGGTATTACTACATACCACTACTGGGCGAGTTACGACGACTCTATGGAGAGTTATCTGGATTGGACTCTCGGATATTATTCTACAGTGCACTTCGACGCTGACAACGTTCAGGGGAACTTTGCGATAATGTATGTTTGAGGATGAATGGGCTGACGAATCAGTCTTTCCCATGTAGATTGCTCATTCCTGAGAAATGTAATTGGGAGGGGGGATATTGATTACGAGAAACAAAGTAATGGTGGTTTTTGCGATTTTGGCACTGTCGTTCGGGATATTAGGATCAACCCAGATCACGGATCAGACGGGTGTGAGTGGTGACAGCTTGGATGGAACTCAAATCAATGAGACATTCACAGCTTCGAGAACCTTCACACAGCCGAATACTTTCCAAACGAATACTTGGGATCCGTCAGGTCCATATGTGATGTGTATCAAGAATCTGGTGTTCCAGAAGGCTACCGATGGTGGAGAGGTCAATAAATTCACAGTAGCAGTCAAATATTCTAGTGAAACGAGAACAATAGGCGATGAAAAGAGCCTGAGCGGAACCGGGAATGTTGCGGGAGTGGATGTGAATTGGAGCGCTGTACGCGATGAAACGGCCAAGTCATGGACGTTCACGGTCTCGATTGCGACGGCAGACGGGCAGAGTTTGGACGGAGGAGAAATAAGCATCGTCCTGTCTATGTATGGAAAGATGGGGACGACGGCTACGACCTTATTCGCCACACCTCAAAAGGACACGATAACTGTCCCTGTGAAATCCTCCGCAGATGCGCCGAAGTACAAGATCGGTGTCCAAACGAATGAGAACGAGAAGGTCAAGGCTTATGCAGTTGATAGCATAGAAGCTCAGAAGACGAGGGCCGAGTTCCAGGATCCGACCGGCCCCGGATCCATCACCGAGGCTGAATCTGGTCAGATGCTCTGTATCTGCGTGTATCCGAGTGATGGCGATCGTGTGAGGTCGGTCAAGCTGACCGGTTCCGGCGGAGACATCTCGACCGAGGTCAGAGACGAGAAGCTCAGTGAAGGCATCACCAGCCTTGCCACCCAGCATGTGTATTTCGCGACGATGCCCGCCTACGATGTCACAATCGTGGTGGACTTTGATTATCATTCATTGAAGATCATAGCAGAGAACGGCGCAGTCTCACAGACTCTCACTAAAGTCACCACTTCGAACGGAACCTATGAAGTGGGTAACGGTAAGTCCTACAGCATCGGTGCGTTAGAAACCAGGAGGGTCAATAACAACTACTTCGCAGGAGATTACATCGAGCTCACGGCAAAGGCGAACGCAGGGTATGAGTTCAAGAACTGGAGCGTCCAGGGAGCTACCATGGAAGGCAACACCGTCCTCATCGATGACACGGATGCTACTGTGACAGCGAACTTCGAACCGATCCTGTATACGATCACCAGTGGCAGCATCTCGAACGGAAAGCTCGTTTTAGGTGCTTCCACAGCGGCTGCAGGAACATCCGTGTCCGTCACGACCAATCCCGACCGCGGATATGTCCTGGAATCCATAACGGTACAGACCGTTGCCGGATCAGCTGTGGCGTTCGAGAACGGGTCGTTCGTGATGCCGGCGTCGGACGTTGTCGTGAACGCGGTGTTCAAGGACGACGGAACGGTCCCGACGATGTCATGCACTTCGAGCACGAGTGGTGCCAACACGATACTGGATGTGAGCATCGACTGCAGCAAGAAGATCGATTCGATCAGCGATCCGCGCATCCTGGTCGTAGCGAAATATGGGGACAATGTGATCAACGTCTATTCGAAGCCTGTCCTCACCGATGGCGTGGGCACGGACCGCATAGTTGTGTCGACTCTCGGACTCACGAGCGTCGTACTCGAGCTGGTCGACGGGATCCAGCCGGGAGCGGACGGGACGGTCGACTACTTCTGCTACTGCACATACACTGTCACCGGGTCATCGTGAGGTGTCCTATGGCGCATAGACTGACGAATACCATGGCGATGGCGGCCCTTTTGACAGTCTGCCTCCTGCTCCTGCCGACAGGAACTGCATCCGGTGAGGGTGGGTCCGCCATCGCTATCGAAACAGTTTCCTACGACCCCTCAGATGGCCTTCTGGCCATCGGGGGGTCGACTTCCACGGGACTGGTCAATGTCGTGGTCAGCGGCGACGGGTACTGTTCGACCATATGCTCTTTCATCGCTGAAGATGGGAGATTCGATGGTAGGTTCTCGATCGGCACTCTGGAGCCTGGAAGCTATTCTGTGGTAGCATCCGGGCAGGGCTTGTCCGACACGAAGACTTTCCAGGTTCTGGAGCGCGATTCGGAGCCTATATCCGTGTCTGCTATATCGTACAACAGCGCCTCGGGCACGATCTCCATCTCCGGTACCGCCACGATACCCCTCGTGAATGCATATGTGGAAGGATCAGGCCCCTGGAGCGTGATCGATGCTTTCATCGTCGATGACGGGCGCTTCAGCGGGTCGTTCCGTGTCGGACCCTTGTCCGAAGGCACGCACACGATCGTTCTTAGCGGAGAGTCCGTGAAGATCACCGCTCAGTTCGAGGTCATAAACGTATCCCTCACTGTCACGGACGCTTCTTATGACAGGTCTTCCGGCACCGTGTCCTTTGCGGGCACATCTTCTTCCAGCCTTGTGAATGTCATCGTCATCGGAGATGACTACTCGTCACCGATCGATGCATGCCCGGTCACGGACGGCACTTTCTCCGATACGATTTACGTCGGACAGCTGAATGGAAGCGATTATCGGCTCGTGGTCAGCACGAACGGCGCGTCTGCGACGTTCGACCTGGACACAGAAGGCGGAATACCGGCCGGAACGGAGCTGAGTGGAGACGGGAAGACTCTGATAAGGTTCACTGGATCTGTGGGCACATATGCTTTGCCGGCTTCCGTGGAGGTCGTCAGTGATGGTGCTTTCCGCAATTGCTCTTTCAAGGAGTTCGTTCTGGATCGGGACGTGAGGTGGGAGATAACGACATACGATTCGTATCCTTTCGAGAGTGTTGAAGGTCTGGAGAAGATAACCATCTCCGAAGGCGTTACCAGCATACCAGCATACCTCTTCGCCGAGACTCCCGTGACATCTTTGACGATTCCATCTTCGGTCACGGAGATCGGTACGAAGGCCTTCTACCATTGCGTCAAGCTGTCCGAGCTTTCTTTCGTAGACGGCTCTCGCATAACCAGCATAGGGTCGTATTCGTTCAGCAGCGATCCGCGTCTTGTGAAGATCGAATTCGGAACCTCTGCGGAGGGATATGAGTGCACCATAGGCAAAGGCGCCTTCTTCAGGGGGAACTATGCCGATCTATACGATGGTGACAGGGCGATCAATGATGGGGATTATCCTCTCTGTGTCACAATGGATCCTGAATTCAGGCTGGTGGAGATCGGAGATTTCTCTTTTGCGAAATACGGCGGTCCTGAGTCCATATTCTCTGAGACGAAGTTCAATTCGGATGGAGGGATATGCATTCCACCCTCGGTCAGGAGCATCGGAGTCTCTGCGTTCTCTTGGACTGAGCAGAAAACCACGGTCTCGACTGAGCCTATGAAATTCACGTTGCCCGATCGTCCGGTCATAGACACGAAGTCGCATATAGGCTCAGGCAACGATTTGACTTTGGAGTTCTCCGAAGGGAGCAGATGCGAGACGATAGGTGCTTATGCTTTTGCGGGATGGGACAAGATATCTCGTTTGGATATGAGCGCGTGCGGGAGTCTGACATCGATTTCAGAATATGCATTTGCATATTCTCTGAGTTCGCAGACTTCTGTTGGATGGGCGACCAATTTGATGAGCATCGGAGATTACGCCATGTTTTCGGCAAGAACTCTGGACGATGGCAGTTCTGCAGTCATTCCCGCTTCGGTGGAAACCGTAGGCAAAGTCGCACTCCAATTCGTCAAGGAGATTAAATTCGATACGGGTTCTGCACTCAAATCGATTAAGGCTCAATCTCTGAGCATGACCATCGATATGCGCGAGTGCCACATGCTGGAGTCCGAATACTCTGGGGCGAAGGTGCTGGTGCCAATCGGGGTTTTCGACACCAAATGGGATCAATCTCCGGATTCATCCACTCCGACAGCCAAATGGTCGGACGGAAAGCTGATAATCGATGATGACACCGTGGCGATAGCCATGCTTCACGGCAATGACGGTGCATTATCCGATCGCGTCCTCAATGCTACGGAGCTACAATGCAGCAGTTCGAACCCGTATTTCAAAGAATATCTGGGGAACCTGTACTTCAAGAACCCGTATGATGGAACGCTTAGGCTGGTATTCGTGTCCGGTTCACCGACGAAAATAACGTTGGATCAAGTGAATGGGGCCGCCCCGATAATCAAGGGCGGGATCATCCCCAGCAGCGTGAGGGAATTGGTAGTGAACGAAGGCGTCAGACTGTATGCTGATGCTCTACCTGCCAATGTAGTCCTTGAATCTGTGACATTTACGTACTCTCTGGAAAGCTCGGACGATCTCGAAGCGTTCATCCCGATGACTGGGAAGATCCAGTTCAATGTTCTGAACGGAAGTTCGGAATCGTGCCTCAAGCAGCTCTCGTCGTTAGGCGAGGTGTATGTAGGTTATGCATCCGGGGCCCGTACGGTCTATCTTCCTTACCAGTCGGATGGCCATGTGCTGACGTATGATGGAATCACCTACGAAGACGGAACGCTTTCCGTACCTGTTGGAGGGATCAAGAGCGGAACAGTAGCAGTCGGTATTGGTTGCGATGCGAGCTATTCGGAAGGGAGGCTCACGGTGACTTCGATTCTTGGTTCTAATGCCAAAGTGGTGTTCATGCACTCCGATTCCGTGCTGGGAGAGAAGATCTCTGTGACCTTCTCCGGGAACGGAGGCGAATCCGATGGATGTGGATCTGTTGTTATGCAGATATACAGCGGAACCAGCTTGAGCGAGGTCGAGGTGCCCTCTTTCTATAAGGATCTGTGCAGATTCGAAGGGTGGCAGATAGACGGACAGCCGTTCGATCTGTCGACGCCGGTGAAGGCCTCCATGATTCTTGAAGCGAAGTGGTCTGCAAGGGATCCGATCATCACCTTGGATGAGACTGCTGCGGAGATCATCATAGACGGAAACATCGAAACCGGCGAAGTGACTCCAGGCAGCTACACTATGCGGATCTCCGAGATCAAGGGAGGTTATGAGGCATTCAACTGGACGGTCAACGGTGTCGAGGATCATTCTGTCGATGAGCCTTTGACTGTAAATGTGTCTCACGATACGGTCATCGGCGTCACATACAGGTATCATTCATCGAGCTCCGGATTGGATTCTGTGAGCAACAGGGACCTTCCGACATCCGAAGAGATCCTGAACTTGGTCAAGGTCTATGAGCTCGGAGGAGTCGTAGACACTTCGATGAGCGTGTGGCAGGGCACAGCATCCGTTCCTCTGATAGTAGACGACAAGGTGTACTTCAGAGCAGGCGGATATCTGTACATGGCCGAGTCTGACACAGGATTCATCCTGCGTGCGGTGGTCTCTGCCCATCCTACCGACTACTACCATCAAATCGGATATGGGGGCGGTATAATCATAGACTGCCTGACCGGAAAGGCATACGATCTGGATCTCAACCAGGTGTATGTGCTCCCGTCTGATGTGAAGGTCACCGGTGTGGAGTACTATGAAGGCTATTTCTACACCTCAGGCGACGACATCTACCGCTTCCTCGCGGAAGATCAGGACGGATCGAAGAGTTCGGAAGTCAAGGAACTTAAGAAGCTGGCTACAGTCGAGAACACGTATGCCACATATGGATTTGCCAAGAGTATATTCACAAATGGGTACATCTACCGTGTCATCGCCGACAAAGGCTCGTCGCGCGGGATAGCAGCGGTCAGCATCGAGACCGGAGAGACCAGCCGCGTATGGCTGGAATCACTGAGGTCCATGTACTTGGATGACGGGTGGATCTCGTACCATGATGGAACGATATATCTTCCTGGATACACCAAGGGGCTGTTCGGAGCCGTAGCCAAAGAGGGCAATTCCTGTCTAGCCTACATCTCGGTGAATGGTCTGGAATTCGGTGATGAGAAATCGTATACGTTCGGCGACAACAGGTTCACCTCTGAATTCATAGTGGTGAACGGGACAGGGTATGTGAATTGCGGGAAGACGCTTTACGCGTTTGACATGGAACAGAAGACCTTGGCCGATCCGCGGACGATCGAATCGTCTTTAGGACACGGTTCGATGACTATAGATGTGTCTCATATCGACGAGGACGGGTCGCCAGTGTACATCTACATGATTCCATACCTTTCGAGCCAGGATACTTCCACGTTCTGCGTGATAAAGGATTCCACGGTTGCGGATGGGAGCAGGGTCCTGTCCAACACCTATGTGGGGTATCTGCCCTCGGATTATAACTCGCAGACCGTGCGTGCAGACGTCGAAGGGAGGATGGTGTGGTACAACGATTCTGGCCACATATTCTCATATACGACATCGGAGAAGAACCCGTATTTCTTCTTCATAGACGATGGAACGACTGCAACTTGGTACGAAGCCTTCGGTCGTGGTCCAGCGGATGCGCTCTCGTCCCTCGGCGATGACGTGATCACGTTGGGAAGCGGGCTCGGGATAGCGACCATCAGTGGGAAGAGCGTACCAAGTCCGGGGCTATGGGCGCTTGAATCGATCATACCTACAGACAGCTTGGGGAACCAGATCATGGGCAACCTAAAGAACTACAAGTGGGTCGAAATCTCCAGTCTGGCTGACTCCGAGTTGAATGTCAACCACTACTACGTCATACGTCCGGATTCTGATTCCGGTGCATTCGAACAGGGTACGACATTCCATTACCTGGAGGGAGGAGCGGTCAAGGACTACTCTTTCTCGATGAACATCGGCGATGGCCGCAAGGTGGTCGGCGTGTCCATGGTGAGAGGGGATCAGACATCTGTGATGAGGTTCTACGATAGCGAAGAGCTGATAGAGGAGATCATCGGCGTCGTAGGGACCAAGGCTTCGGTGCAGTTCCCTGCGGTGACCAAGTCGGGGATGTTGGCTCAGTGGAAGGATTCTGGAGGTTCGGTGATCCTTACTTTGGAGGATGAGATCTTCACCACGGAAAGCAAGAGCTTCTATGTTTCCTGGTATGAAGTGCCGTCTGAATATTCGATGGATGTGAAGGCTGAGTACGACGGAGGAACTTTGTCGATCGACTATGAACTGAAAGGCGAATCAAAGGGAATGTCAATGAGCATGGATGTGTTCGTTCTCTGTTCTGACGGCCGCACAGTGAGCCGTACGGTGATCCTTGACGATAATAAGTTGAGCGGTGTCATCGAGATTGTGATCTCAGACGCCGAATCCTGTTATCTGAAAGTTCGCTCGAGTAACAGCACTGATGATGTGGTCGGAAATTACGGCAACAAACTGCTCCTGTTGCAGGAGGTGGCAGCATGAGGTCGGAGCATCTCATATTGTCAGTAACGGCAGTGATCATGATATGTCTGGTGACCGCCACATGCCTCAGTGATTCAGATTCGCAGGGTGCTGTAGAGATCCTTGATGCAACCTACGATCCCATCTCGGGAGAGGTGACTTTCAGCGGGGCCGCCCCTGGTTTTGACACCGTCACCGTGAAGATCGACGATGCGGCCTCTAGCGACGACTTCAAGTCCAAGAGCATCATCGTGCAGGTTTCAAATGGCGAATTCACAGGTAAATTGTCCGTAGGACAGCTTCAAGTCGGAGAATACTATGTCGTAGTCACTGCTGATGATAGCATGCTGTATGGCATCCGCTCGATCATTGTCAGCGACTATCTATGCATCTCTGAGGCTGAGGCTATCTCCCCCAAAGGTACCATCCATATCTCTGGAGTATCGACCGCCGAAGTTGTAGAATACACAGTGTCTGGAGGTTCCGAGGAGAAGAGGGGATTCATTCCTGTCGCCGATTCGAAATTCCAGGCCGATCTTTCCCTTGGACTAGATAATGGGACTTACAACGTAACTGTCTATCAGAATGAAAGCAGTTCTCTCATGGAGAAGAGGCAGATCGTCGTCTCCGACATCAAGATCGTGCCCGCCCAATCGACCGTGTCCGTGTATGCCGGGTCCTCGGTCGATGTCGCCTTCACCCTCACAGGGTGCAAGCCGTCGAACGTGACCGTCTCGTCATCCAACAGCTCGGTCGCTACGGCATCATCCATGTCGGCCGATGGAAAGGTGACCATCAAGGGAGTGGAGAACGGGACGGCCGAGATCATCGCGAGCTGCTCCGGCGTGTCCGCGAAGATCTCGGTGACCGTCACCACCAAGCCCGCAGAGGACAAGGTGTACTACTTCGAGATCAGGATGAACGTCGATGCGGACAAAGTGACACACCCGGTATACACCCAGTCCATGCTGGAGTCCGGGTTCACCATCCAGGCCACTGCGAAGAACGCCGCCGAAGCGTTGGAGAAGGCATGCAATGAGAAGGGAATACCGTTGGTCCAGTACTCCGGAGGCGATCTGAAAGGATGGATAACGTCCATGTTCGGCCTCGGCGACGTGAACCTGGGGAACGGCGAGTGGAAGTACTGGATCCAGTACTACGAGGGCTCGTACAACAACTACACCCTCGGATACTACACCAACGGAGGCCACTTCCAGCTGGTCTACGGCATAACCAAGGAGATGGACGTGAACCCCGACAAGGGCGGCGACACCTCCGAGAAAACCAACACCGACGGCTCCAAGGAGAGCTCGACGACCACTACGTCCAAGGACAGCCAGGGAAACAAGGTGGAGGAGACGACCACCACCAAGGAAAACCCCGACGGGTCGAAGGTCGAGACCGAATCCAACACGGTCACCAAGGCCGACGGGTCTTCCACGACCACGAAGACCGAGACTGAGATCGACTCCCAGGGCAACGTCACCGGGAAGACCGAGACGGTCACCGAGACCACGGTCGTGAAGAACAAGGACGGCTCCACGTCCCAGACCGTATCCGAGAAGGTCACGAAGCAGGACGGCTCAGTCAAGGAGTCCGAATCCACCGTGACCACCCAGAAGGACGGGACGAAACAGGAGCAGAAGACCGAGAAGTCCACGGACAAGGACGGATCGGTCACCGAGACCACGTCATCTTCGGTCACTTCCAAGGACGGGACCGTCAAAACGGAAGGGACCTCCACATCCAAGGACGCCTCGGGCAACGCGTCGGGGACCACGGAGTTCACCGAGACGGTGAAGACAAGCTCCAACAAGACCACCACCGAGAGGTCCGAAACCTACAAGGACGCCAATGGAAACGCGTCGGGATCCAAGGACATCGTGACCGAAGAGAAGAGAACATCCTCCGGGACCGAGACCGTGAAGACGGAGTCCGTGAAGGACGCCGACGGCAACGCCGTCTCCTCTACTGAGTCCACAACCAAGGTGCAGACCAAGGCCGTCTCCGGAGGGTCCAACATCGTGACCACCTCGTCCGAGGTGTCCAAGGACGCCGACGGCAACACCACCTCCACCCGCGAGGAGGTCCGCGACGTCACCATCGGGAAGAGCTCCACCAAGGTCG
>CAVKKO010000026.1:0-19073 GCA_963656905.1 Bacteroidaceae bacterium
GGCATCCATGGACTTCTACCTGGCATGGGGCTTCATCAAGCTCGCCCTGTACGCCATATCGGCCTATGTCTTCGGATCCTTCGAGGGGATCATCTACAGCATGGTAGCCGTTCACGTCTTCGGAGGCGTGTGCCTGATGTGGATGGGACTCAGGGAGTTCAGGAAGGTGACCGTTAGAGAGGATTCCTGCGACTCGAATCGATCTCTTCGACATTCAAGATGATGGAGGGATCGCAATCAGACGTGATTGAAATCTCTATTCTTCTTCAACTCCTCCAGAGACATGGTCTTGCATACGAACTCGACGGCATCGATGTTGTCCTGATCCGTTGCCGCAATGCCATGCTCCAGCATGTAGGGCGAAAGCCCATGGTCGAACGCGCCGAAGTAAGTCGCGAGGACACAGTACTGTGCCACCATGCCGGCGATCAGGATGCTGTCGCTCCCAGATTCGTCAATGACGGCCCCTAGGTCGGAATCGAGGAACGAATTCATACCCTTCTTCTCGACCACGATATCTCTCCCTTCGGGAGGGAGCATATCCTTGACGAATTCGTTCCCATAGATCTCCTCAGAGGCGCATGAGTGGGTCGGACCAACGAATCTGATGTAGATCACGGGTCTGCCGGCATCCCTGAAAGCTTTGATGGCCTCATTCACCGTGCTGATACGGACCTCCATCGTTTGATGCAGCCCAGGGGTCGCCTCCAGGAATCTGGTCTGGATGTCGACGAGGACCAAAGCGAATCTGTTGCAACTGTAGTCCATGGTCGTCTTCAAGGCTCCTGCCTCCTTACGGTAGCAAGATCCTCCATGCGTCCTTCGGATTCGAGGTACAGTCCGCGCAATCTGTCGCGCATTTCCTCCGGAGCATCCCAGAGACCTCTGTCAATCGCTTCGAGCATATCCTCGATCATCTCCTTCATGGCATAGGGATTGTTCTCGTCGATCCACTCTCTCCAGCCATCGTCGAGGATATAGGCTTCTGCCACCTTCTCGAACATCCAAGGTTCGATGTTGTCCGACGTGGAGCTCCAGCCCAGCATGTATTCCGTCAGTTTGGAGAATTCCATCGCTCCGCGGAACCCGTGGACCTTCAGACCCTCGGCCCATTTGGGATTCAGGACCCTGCTACGCATAACGTAAGCGGTCTCCTCCTGCAACGTGCGGGTTTTCAGCCTATCCGTGTCAGAACTGTCTCCCATCACGGAATATGGCATGCTGCCACCGAATACTCTGACGGCTGCATTCATCCCTCCAAGCGAATCGTAATCATCGTCGATATCCAGGAGATCGAATTCGCGATCGTTGTGATTCTTGACGGTGACGCTCAAAGCCCCTATGCGGCGCTTGAAGGCGGTCGAGACCTTCTCCCCCTTCCATTTGCCACCATATGCGTATGCGCCCCATGTGGCATATGTTTCCGCAATCTGATCGATTGAATCCCATTTTGATGATTCTATCAGGACGGAAACGCCGTTTCCGTGCATGCCGGGCGGATCGCCGAAAACGCGGATGGACGCCATATCTTTGGCATCCGATTCGGACATACCTTCACTGATGTATCCAGCCATATCCGCCAATAGGTGCTTCCTGTAGTAATTGTCAGCATCATCCTCGTCCAGATCCGCGATCAACGCCAAAGCCTCGACTATCATGTCGGATAAATTGGGGAAGGAGTCCCTGAAGAGCCCGGAAATACGAGGGACGACATCGATGCGCGGTCTACCCAGTTCTTCCAGGGGAATGACCTCCAGTCCGGTGATCTTGGAGCCGACGGCCCCACGAGTCGGACGGACGCCCATAAGAGACAGTATATAGGCTATGTCGTCCCCGCCGGTCTTCATCGTGTCTGTAGCCCATACGACTATTCCGACGCTCTCTGGATAGCATCCGTTATCCTTCACGTATCTGGAGATCATGTCGTCGGCCATCTTCTTGCCTATGCGCCAACTGGATTCCGAGGGTATGGTATTCGGATCGATAGAATAGAAATTCGTCCCCGTAGGAAGGAGATGAGCATTTCCTCTGGTCGGCGAACCCGATGGGCCAGGTAGGACATACCCTCCACTGTGGCCTGTCAGATAGCTGTCGAGTTCGCGAGTCATTTCGCATATCCCGGGATAAACGCTGACGCATGCATACGATACGGAACACGAGAGATCGCCACTCATGCCACCTGCGATGCGCTCTGCGGCTTCCAGGGATGCTTGTTCGGAGAATCCGCAGTCGCACATCGCATCGATGATCCGATTGAAGAGTCCGTCTATCTCATCAGTGATGGTCCCGTATGTCCTGGCTTCCTCAGGATGGATCGAGGATGGGGAATCCAACAGCTCGTCCAGATCGTATCCTCTGACTGCGGCGAGGGATGCCCTCATGGAAGGTATTTGCCCGTTGCGTAGACGTACGAGGGAATAGACCATCTCCTTCAGGCGTTCGTCCTCAGGGATATCGCCCAGAATGTGAAGGCCGTCCTTGATCACGGCATCCTTCAGGTCCGCCACATAGTCGTAAACGATATCGATGGCCGCCTCAATCTCCGTGTCTGAGCACCCCTCGTCAAGACCGAGTTCCTTCAGCATCTGGAGTTCTCTGACCAGGCCGCATATCTTCTCGCAGAGCATCCTGCGTTTATCCTCCTGCAGGGTGCTACGGGAGTTGAGATACTCTTGCAGGGAGCCATCGAGATCCATCAGTTCGTCGTATCCTCCGGCGCGGGTCATCGAGGGACACATGTAGCTGATTAGCACGGAATTCGTGCGGCGTTTGCATTCGATCCCCTCCCCGGGATCGTCGATGATGTAAGGATACACGTTCGGCATGGTATCCAGGATAACATCGGGATAGTCGTCCCGGGAGAGGGCGTTGCCCTTACCTGGCAGCCATTCCAAGGAGCCGTGCGTTCCCATATGCACGATGAGATCGGCCTTGTAGCAGTCTCTAAGCCACCTGTAGTAAGCCAGATATTGATGCGGCATGACAACGTTGGGGTCGTGGTAAAGGGTCTCGGCCTGATCGTGATAGCCGCGGTTAGGTTGGGGGCCGATGAAAACATTGCCGTTGGTGACCCCTTGGATTATGAATCTTCCTTTGTGGACCGAGATATCCCCGGGCGGATCGCCCCAACTGCGGACGATGCCCGCACGTGCCTTGTCGGAGATGTCGTCATACCAGGTTCTGTACCGATCCAGAGAAACCATGTCGGCCGCCCGGTCTTCGATCTCGTTTTCGGGCATCCATTCCATGTCGCTGGTGACCCCTTTGAGGACCTCTTCGACCACGGCGTTACCATCTTCCGGTATGTGGTCTATGCGGTAGCCCGCTTCGGACATCCTGATGAGTACCCTGCGGATGCTCTCGAAAGTATCCAATCCCGCCGCTCCGCCTATGTGGTCGTTGGTAGGAGGATACATGTTCAGGAGGATGGCTACGCGACGGTCCCGGGAATCCTTCCTTCTAAGACGGGCCCAGGCTACAGCAAGTGTGGAAAGGCGATGGATCCTGTCCGGGACAGATATGGAATGGTATTTGCCATCCTCCCCTCTGCTGGTGAACGCCACCGGGACTCCGATTATCTGACCGTCGTACTCCGGCCAGATGATGCTTGCCCCGATCTCGGGGGATGTCATCCCCATGATGTCGTCCCTCCAATTCTCGACAGACCTGGAGATCTGCTGCGCCTGGATGATCGGGACTCCCAGGTCGATGAAGAAGTTCTTGGCCTCAGGATTCCCGGAGACGTTGTTCATGTTGATCTGGGAGAATCCCATCGCCATGACCATCGAATCGATGCGGGGGGTGTCCCCGTCCATAAAGTACTTCCTAATCACCTTCTCGGAACCCAGCGATCCGGTGATCTCATCGGGCGACGAGATACAGAAAACGGGGATGACGTTCGCCCCCTGGGCTTCTATCCCCCTGACCAGATCATGGATCGGGCCCATGCGATCCATCAGATACGAGACCTGATGCGTCATTACCCCAACTGTCGGTTTCGTCGGATCCAACGTTTCCAGGAACGCTTCCAAATCGGAATCGGGTCCCCATTCCGGATGGCATAGTCCTTCGGTGATGCGGAGGACGGGTGCGGGAACCACGATATCCGGCACCTTCCCGATCTCCTTCTCAATCCATTTGATGGCGGATGTCAGATTATCCGGGCCACCCAGGTCCAGAAGGCTTCTCATCAAGACGTAATCATCGTCGGAGTGCTTGAAGCGGCAACGGTTCTCCGAATTCGATTCGGGCAGGGATCCCTCGTAGAGCATGTCGATACCGATCTTATCGACCAGCGTTATCATGCGACCATATTTCTTGAACATCGATTCGTCGCCGTGGAGGGAAACGAGAATGATGTCGGCCCTCCTGATCTCACTCATGAATCCCGTGAAGGATTCCTCATCGGCATCCAGATCCTCGGAATCCGCGCATACGATCCTGACACCCGTATCGACGCTCATATTTTCCAGGGCCATTCCGAGACTGTTGCTGTCGCGGTTCATGACGCTCAGAAAAATCACATTAACTTTGCCTTCGCACCCATCGGCGGATTTCTCGAATATGCTATACATCTAATATCCCTCCTCATCCGTTGATGATCAGCTTGACGGACCGTTCTATATACTCCCCGCTGAGGTCATCGAGACGTAGATACGTCCCGTTCAGAGCCTTGCAGAGTTCCAGAGCCAGGCCGAACCTCATCCGGCCGATTTCCGAGTCTATCACTATGAATCTGATATCCGAATCGGCCATGGAGGATGCAACGGACAGCATCTCCCCCAAGGGATCCGATCCTACGGAGAACGGGACGTTGCATCTCCCGTCGGACAGTATTACCATGACGGGCGATTGTCCGTCTCCGCGGTTCTTGTTGAGTATTTCGAAACCTTTCAGAAGTCCGTGGGTCAACGGCGTCCTTCCGCCGGTGGGGATATCGGCCAGCACCTTGTAAGCCTTGAGGATGCTACGGGTAAGCGGTAGGATTTCCTCTGCGCGGTCCATCCTGAAGACCGCCATCCCTATGGAGTCCCTCTTCTGATAAGCATCGGTCAGCATGGACAGGATGGCGCCCTTGACCGCGACCATTCTCCTCTGGGCTCCGAGCGAACCCGATCCGTCGACCAGGAACAATATGTCTCTTCCGCGTCTCTTCTGACGGACCTTCTCTCTGATGTCCCTGCGCTCCAGTGCGACGGCCAGGCCCTTCCGATCCCTGTAAATCTGATGGGGGGCGGCGACACGGATGCTTGCAAGGAGATCGATATCGTCTATCGATCCGCTGGGAATTCTCGATCCGATGCATCTCCCCATCCTGTCATCAGTGGCGCTGGGCGAGTGTTTGCCCGACCCTTTCTGCGACAGTCTGCATCTTTCATCGGGCATAAAATCAGCGATTCTGAACGATTCGCCAATCGAGAATATCTCCTCCTGTCCATCGGATTGACCTGTTGGTGGAGGGCTCTGTTCTTTCGAATTCGAAGTCTCCGAAGGACCGTCTGATGAATCGGGCTCTCCTTCGAAAGGGTGGCCATCGCTCTCAGGAGAGTCTTCCTTGCCGCCATCATCGGATTCGTTCCGTCCTTTCTGCGGTTCGCTGGACTCGTCGGGATCCCGGCGCCTATGTTCGAGACAAATCGAAGCTGCCAGTTTGAGATCGTCCAGATTGGTCACATCGCGGCCGTTGAGAGCCGCGAATGCACGCGAAGCGTTCATGACTGAGATGTCTCCCCTGTGACCTACTACGTTGAGCTGCGCGCATACTTCGGAAATAGCGGAGATATAACCGTCAGGGACCCTGGTGTAACGCACGCGTGTTTCTGCTCTGGAGATGTCTTCGGAGATTTTCGAATCATCATCGCGGTATTTCGAGACGAATTCTGCAGGATTCCTTTCATAAGCAGAACGACGTACGACCACTTCGTACCTCGATTCCTCGGAATCGATGTTCTCCGCGAATACACATATGTCGAACCGATCCAAGATGTGTTCGGAAAGTGGGGCCTCCTCAGCATCCGCGGTGGCTATGAGGAGCGTGTCGCAGGGTTGGATGAGGGATATGCCGTCCCTCTCTATCTCATTGATCCCGCTTTCTACTACGTTAAGCAACTGCAGGGCCAGACTCGAAGGCATGAGGTTGATGTTTTCCGCCAGGAGGATGTTGCCGTCAGCTCTACGGAGTATGTTGTCCGAAACGCAGCGTTTGCCCGTCTTAATGGTCTCTTCGATATCCACTCCGCCGAATATCTGATCCTCGGTGGAGCCTGCAGGAATCACCACGATATTTTTGTCGGAGCAGATGGTCGACACGGACCTCGCGATGACGGATTTCCCCGTACCCTTCGGGCCGCATATCAGCAGAGAGAGGATGTCCGGCGATGCCAGGGCGCATCTGATGGCATTTTTGGCCAGTCCGTTCTCCACGATAGCCGAGAACGGATAATCCCGTTTCAATTGACGATGGCGTTCTTCAGCCATGTGTCTAATTCCTCAAGGTCGAGTGACGAATCCTGGAACGGATTGCGTCTCATGCGGTGCGGCATCACGAGTTTGGAAACGCGGACCACATCTTCGCTGGTGACCTCATCCCTCCCATCCAGGGCCGCAAGGGCTATTGCTGCCTTGATCAGAGTGAGGTCGGCGCGGTGTCCGTCCACTTGCAGATGGAGCGGTATGCGTACGGCCGTCTTTATCACGGAATCCTCCGGTTCGATGCTGTTGACGATGGAGCGCGCCTCGACGATCCTTTTCCGCACGGAAGCCTGATCATCCGCATAATCCTCGCAGAACCCTTCCGGATCCCTTTCGAATTCCATGCGTCTGCGTACAATCTCGGCTCTGCGTTCCTCATCATGCTCCGCGATGACATCGACGACGAGACCGAACCTGTCGAGGAGCTGGGGTCTCAGATCCCCCTCCTCCGGATTCATCGTCCCCACCAGTATGAATTTGGAAGGGTGCGAGTAAGATATGCCCTCCCTTTCGATGTAATTGACACCCATCGCGGCAGCATCCAGCAGCAGATCGACGATACGGTCGTCCAGAAGATTCACCTCATCCACATAGAGGATGTTACCGTTGGCCTTGGCCAGAATTCCCGGCTCGAACTTCTTCTTCCCAGTTGTGATGGCGTGCTCTATATCCAGGGTACCGGCTACGCGGTCCTCGGTCGAATTGAGCGGCAGGTCGACCAAGCGCATAGGTACGCTGGAATAGCTCAGTTCCTCGCCGGATTCCATCCTCTCCAGACAATCCGGGCAGAGTCCCCCCTCGTCCCCCTTCGTACATCCGCATGGACATCCGGCGACGACCTCCCTCTCGGGCAGCACATCGGCCAGGGCTCTAACCGCGGTAGATTTGGCAGTCCCCTTCTCTCCTCTGATGAGTACGCCGCCTATGAGCGGATTGACGGTGTTCAGCATGAGCGCCTCCTTCATCGGTTCCTGACCGACTATGGCTGCGAATGGATACACGGGCCTCTTTCTCATGATATCTAATCCTCGCGTCAGATAGACGCTAACACAGCCCCGCTTCCGTTTCGGATTATAAATGATGGACGCATGACGGAATCTTTGTTACCTAAGTGATTGGATTAATGCCGTCGCCTGGTCCAAACCATGCGTCCTGCCGATAAGGGTTCTTCCGACATCCGGATCCCGGTGATTTTACGGGATACATGCTTCATCCCCGATGAGGACAGGATCTGATGCACCTGTTTCTCCGAATACGATATTCCAAACTCCTCGAAAATGTACGATTTGGCTTCCATGGTGGTCATTTTCCGGGAATCGGCTTCGTTAATCAGCACATCCAACTGTTGGGCCGACAGCCTTCTGGTCCTGCCTCCGGCAAAATCGGGAAATATGGAATCGAGACCGTCCTCGTTCCAGGCACGCTGCCAATTGTATCCGGTCTGCTTGCTTATGCCGATGACTTCGGCGGCCGCCTCGATCGAGAAACCGTCGTATCTCAGATGTATGAATCCGAGTCTCGCGAGAGCCCTCTTGTCCCGTGGCGTCACGGACTTGGATCTCAAGGCATTCATACGGATCTCGATCTCCGAAATCGGAATGCGGGTATCCACGTAAAGATGCTCGGCGTTAGGCATCTGCATCCTCCATTCCGAATCCTTCTGAAACGGATTCGGCGTAAAGGTAGAGATCCCTCAATATCTTCTTACGATCCTCATCTGCGACCCAGTACCCGAGACGGGCGGCTTCCGAGAGGTCCTCCAGCATCGTACATAGGGCTGAAGGGTTGTGCGTAAGGATCCATTCCCTGACCCCCCTGTCTGATATGAACGCCCCGACTACGGCATCGAACATCCAAGGACTCGTCACACCGTCCATTTTTCCCCAGCAAAGCATCTGACCGGTTAATCTGACCAAATGGGTCGTACCGTCGTATCCGTGCTTCATCAGGCCGTCGAGCCATAAGGGGCTGAGGACTTTGGTACGGATTATCAGAGAGACTTCCTCGTGTGCACTGCGGACCTTCGGATGGCCGGGTACGGAGACATCTAAGACAAAACTCTGGGAAGGACAATCGTCCAATGTCTGGGATGCAGTCTCTAGGACGAGGTCGTCTTGCAAAGATCCGGCGTCCATGATTACGATGCCTTTGTCCGTTGGAGAATTATCAGATATCCTGCCTTTCCCGGTCATGGAACTCATAATCTCGGAAGCGACGTTGCGATTAAGATCCATTCTCATCGATCTGGTAATCTCCTCCTCGTCGAGCATCGAAATGGATTCCAAACCCTTCTCGAACTTCCGCAACAGAGGAGACAGAAGAGATACGACCTGGCGGTTGGCGCAGATCCTGACCTCCACCCTAGGTCTTCCGAGATCGGAGATATCCATCGGTTCGATACCCATGAGGGCTCCGCTCTTGGGATTCCGTATTGGGCGGAGGCCGACAAGGCACATGGCGCAGGATATCTCGACACCCGAGTTCGACAGGGTGGTGCCCCCATTGAGAACGATGGTGGCGTTCCGAGGATATTCCCCGTTGGATTTTATGCTCTTTGAAATGATTTCTTCGGCCATTTCACGGCCGGTTTCGAATGCGGCTTCCGTGGGAATTCTCGAGAGGTCGGATGAATGGATGTTAGTGCCGGTTGGAAGCATATCATGACATCCGAGATACGGCGAGCCCGAAGTTCCGGGGACGATATACTTGCCTTCGATCGCATCCATCAGAGCGACAATCTCGCGGGAGCAGGAGCGTAATGCAGGGACGAGAGTCTCCGAGACATACATCTCGCGAGCTACAGCATCGGTTCTCTTCCCGTCATCCCAAAAGCGCATTGCCGATTGAACAGTAGAGTCCAGTCTCTTCCCCCGAGGAACAGATCCCAATACATGCAATCCGCATTCAACGGGCCGCTCCTCGATATCGGTGACGTATTCCAATATACGTGGCGCCTCGCGCTCGATTTCGGCAGGCGAGATGTCCGCCCGCAGGGAAAGATCGTTCCATAGATTGAGGGCATCCATGTATCCTCTCGCCCTCTCCAGATTGTCTATGTCGGGAGACTTCCCGTTCATACGGACCCTCATAATCGTCTGCAGACAATCTTTCAGTTCGGCGATGGTGTCGGATTTTTCGCAACATATGGTAGGAGGCACGAGGTGGCTGACGATCACGGAATGACACTTCCTCTTCGCCATCGTGGCGTCTGCAGGGTCGTCGACAGGGAATAGGCAGATCCTCGGAATAGGACCGAGAAGGAAATCGGAAGCACTCTTCGAAGAAAGCGGATTGACTCCGGTATCGAGCCATTCCAAACGGCTGTGGTCCCCGATGTGTACGATGACATCGGCACAGAATTTCCTGGCAATCCACATGTAGAATTGGACGAACTGATGGGATGGGATGCTGCTATCCTCTGCATCCAGGTTGGGTTCGATGCCGATGAATACATTGCCTCCTCTGATTCCCTCGACGCGATACCCGGAGCTGATGAAGTCCTGAGAATTCCCATAATGTCCGCTGATGCGTTCCCTGATAAGACGGGGTATGCATCCGAACCATTCTTTGTAATCGGCTTCCGAAACAGACACCCCGTTGCGACAATCCGTACGAACGGCGTTCAAAGCTGCCGCCACCGAGTGTGCGTCCGGAGGAAGATCCCCGATCGAGTAGCCTTTGCGCTCCATAGAATTGAGGATCTTGGCCAGACTCTCCATGACGGACAGACCTTTGGCGGTCCCGATGCTACCATGCTGAGACGAATTTAGGATAAAGGCGATCCTAGCATCAGAGCGGGATTGATGGTGGAGTTTCGCCCATGCGTGGGCGGCGTCCGCTATGAACGAGATGCGGTTCTGTGAGAATTCATAGCGGATGCTGTTGCCCGCCCGTCCTTTGAAATACAACGGAGGGATCAGAATCTGACCGTCGTATTCAGTTTGTATCGCACTCACCGATATTTCAACAGAGGTCATGCCGGAACGGTCGTTCTCCCATTCCTCGATGGAACCGTATATCATAGGCGATTGCAAGGCGGTCACGCCCAGGATATCGAAAGGATTGACGCCATCCGCCTCAAGGACTCTCTGCGAGAAACCGCTGAGCATTACAATCGAGTCGACTCTCGGCGTCTTGCCTTTCATGTAGTATTTGCGGAAACAACCCGTTATCCCGATGGACCCTGTCACCTCGCTACGTACGGTCCGGAGATAGATGGGTATGACGTTGGTCCCCCTACCCTCCAATGAGCGGATCAACCGGTCCACGCCATCCATATCGCCTTTGCTCCAAAGCCAATGTCCGATGACTATCCCCACGGTCGGTGTACCCGGATCCAGAGAAGAGAGGTATCTCCTGTCCTTCACGCCGTGCTCGGACCCCGGGAGATAAATGCCCTGAGCAGACGGTATATCGGGTTCAGGCACCTGGACGTCCATGGCTGCAATCTGCGAACAGCCCCACAGGAAAAGAGATGTGAAATTCTTCCTGCCTCCGATCTCGAGATACGCTATCGCCTTGGCATATTCGGTTTCATCGAATGGGAATCTGGATCTGTACGCGGATGTCTCCGTATGAAGATTGCTGAATACCAACAGAGATGTTCCGGCCTTATCTATCCTATTTAGTAGACGTTCGAATTTGACGAAGTACGCTGTGGAATCGTGTAATCTCATAATCACGAGGTCCGAATCGCGAATCGCATCCATCATGTCCGATAAACGTTCCTCGTCGCTATCGAGCTGTTCGGAATTCGCCGAAACACAGGATATCGATATATCCAACCACCCCAGACCTTTGCAGGAATCTGCGAATTCATCCGCATCCGAGCATCCAACGGAAATGTATACCACTGAGAGAGAACGGACGGAAGAACCGACGCCGTTCCCCGAATGTATCGCCCTCATTCTGAAGATGGAATGAGGTTGGATGTATAATCCTATTCTACGACGAGGACATTCTTGAGAACCTCGAGATTGAAAGATTTTCTTACCATACAATGTGGATTAATCCCGTGTACGCGCCCTGTGAAAGGGGAGATGAAATCGTGACTCTCGGCAACTATTATAATCGAACCGAGGAAAGACGGTAAAAGGCCCGGTTGGGCAACGGAGCTGATACGATGACGAATGATTGGAGGCGCGTGGTGACTGAGGAGGCCGTAGGGGGCGAGATACCCGTCTGCACACTCAGCGGAGGAGAGAGGATCTTTCGCAAGGGGAGATCCCTGGTGCTGTCCTTTCCGGATGCCAATCGCAAGGTGCTGTCCTCGGCGAAATTGAACGGGGGATACTTCGAGTCCCCGGAAACGGTATTCAATACCACGGGAATCGGAGGCGATGCCGAGATGGCTCTGATGACGGAGGGATTCCCGGCTTACATGGAGTATTCGCGCATGTGCGCGGAGAAGATCGGTATCGATCCCGAGAAGGCCGTGGGTCTCGGTACCGCTGTGACCATGGATAAGGCCGCCGTGGTGACCGAACACGAAGGAATCACAGAGGTTACGGCCATCGTTACGGCCGGGGTTGAAGGCAACGGCGGACGTGCTGGAGATCCCTGCTCGTACGATCAATCCAAGAAGTATATGGAAAAAAGTGGCACAATCGTCATCATACTGGTTATCAATGCTGATCTCCCAGAGTCTGCTATGGCCCGGGCAATAGTGACGGCAACCGAGGCGAAGACATGCGCTCTGCAGCAGCTGATGGCACGCAGCGTCTATTCCACAGGTATCGCCTCCGGATCCGGGACGGACCAGGTGGCCATTGTCTGCGATTCAGGGAATCCTCTGAAGCTGTCGGACGCGGGGAAACATTCCCTCCTCGGAGAACTCATCGGAAAAGCCGTAATCAAAGGTGTCCTGAAGGCACTGGATAACTGGGCCGGCCTCAACCCTGTCTCCCAGAGGGACGTCCTCAAACGTCTGAGAAGATATGGAATAGAGTCGAAGGACATCGTTGCAAGAGCTCCCACGGACATCCCCGCCGAGCAATTCGCGTTCGCCCTCGATACGGTTTCGAAAGATGGTTCGAACGTGGCCCTGGTCGCTTCCGTGATCCATATACAGGACGAAATCGGCTGGGGGCTGTTGGATGAAAGTGAAGGGGTGGCAGTCGGTGAAGAGATGATCCGTGGTTTCGCAGGTCCGGATGTTTACCTTGAGGGGAATCTGATCGAAGACCTCTCATCGATGATCGCCGTTCTGGCGGAAAGGTCGGTGCGCGGACGATGACCGTCGAAGAATGCAAGCGCATCCCGCTGCAATCATGCGCTGCCGCCGGGGCTGTACAGGCCTGTTCCTCGGTCACCGACGCCATAACATTGGTGCACGGGCCTACGAGCTGCGCCCATATCATGTCTTCTGCCAAGGACATCCTAGATGCGGGAAGGATCGGAAACGTTGAACCGATGATCCCGCAATCGTGGAGGATCAGAAGCACCGACATGGATGATGAATCGGCCATATTCGGAGGTGCGGACAAACTCGAATCCTGTATCCGCGGAATCATAGACGAAGGTCATCGCCGGATCTACGTGGTCACGACCTGCATGCCTGGGATAATCGGCGATGATGCAGGGGCGGTCATCGCCCGGGTATGTCGGGAACTCCCGGATGTTTCCATCAGTCTGATCGATGCCGTTGGCAATATGACAGGGGATTTTGACTCGGGTTATCTGAACGCGGCCTGTAAGATGCTGGAAGAAGCTGAAGGAGATACAGTATCTATCCCGGGACACGTCAACCTCATCGCCGAGCGTTACTTCTTCAAAAGCGGCAGATTCGACGATGGATCAGCCGCCCGTGTGCTGTCACAATTCGGCCTTCAGGTCGATTGCCGCTTCCTGTACGCTTCGGATTCCGATTCGATACTCGGAATGAGATCGGCAGAGTTGAATCTGATTGTAAGTGACGATCCCGTATCCAGAATGATATCGAAACACATGGTGGAGAAAGGATTCCCTGTATGGAACACCTCTCTTCCGACCTCCCCGTCCGAATACACGAAATTCGCGCTCGAACTCGGTAGGTTCACCGGTCGCGACTACTCGGCGGTGGCCGAGGATGTCGGAAAGATGTATCACGAGTGCACCTCTCGTATCAAGCCGATCCTTCATGGACGTCGGGTGTTGATCGTGGACAAGTTCATACATGACATAGATTGGCTCATCGAGCTCGTCGCCGATCTCGGGATGGATTTGTTGCGTATCGGAATCGGTCCTTCCAACCCGTCGAGACCATCGACGCATCTTGAAAACGACGTCATGCTCGTCGATTACGATATACAGAAACTCATGCAGGATGTCCGTCAGATGGAACCCGATCTGATCATCATTGACAGCGATCTCATTCACCTCGACAGTGTGAGGACCCTTAAATTCGGTCGTCAGATGCCGGGGATCGACCATTTGACCGAGTACGCTGAAAGGATGAGGGATGCGATGATCGCTCCTGCAGAAGAGGGGTGGAGGATCCCGTCATGACCCGCATACCGATGGACGGATTCACTGCCTCCATCTTGGCCGTAGGCAGTTTCCGTGATGGCGCGGCGGTCCTTCACGGCCCCGGGGGGTGCAGGAACTATCACTCCTTCCTCTCTTCCCAATTCCGGACCGATGTTCTCGGTGCATCACCGGACTTCTCCGAACCCTATTACGGTCAACCGTTCGTTCCGTGTACTTACATCGATGAACGGGATTACATCTACGGTTCCGCTGGACGCTTGGACGCCTGCATCGCGGGATTGACCGGAAAGGACTCCAGATTTCATGTCATCGTCGAATCCCCTGCAGCCATCCTCATAGGGGATGACGTTCGCGGCGCCATAAGAAGATGCCATTCCGAAGATAGCGTGGCGTACTTCGGCGGGAACGATGCTTCTCTGCCTTTTCCTGAAAGTTACGATCGCATGGTCACGGAAGTAATCAAATGGATGTCCCCCGAGAAGGAAGGAATCCGCGAGAGGACCGTGAACCTCATAGGCCTTCCGGTGATCAGCAGAGATTGGCCTTCTGTTCTCGAGGATCTGTCATCGCTCCTCGGTTCCATGGGGTTGAGGGTCGTTTCGTCGCCGGGATGCGGTTTCGGAAGATCAGATGCCGATGTTTCCGCTACTGCCGAATTCAATGTGACCGTCTGCCCGGAATACTGCAAGAGGATCTCCAGATACTATGAGAAGGAATTCGGTATTCCGACCATCGTTTCTCATGCAGGGGCCCCCGTCGGATTCGATTCCGTCCTCGAATGGGCTCAGACTATAGCCGAATCAACAGGTTGCGATGCTTCACCAGTGGAAAGACGCATTTCTGCATGCAAGAAGAGATTCAGCAGGGTCATGTTCGCATCATTGTCCAGGAACGAAATCCGCTTCCGCAGATTCTCTGTCCGTGCTGACGGGTCGGTTGCTCTGCCCCTGGTCAAATGGCTATATGGATATCTTTCCATGGTTCCCGCATCTGTCACACTCCTTCCCGGAGCAGAGGAGGGCCATTCCGAAGCTCTGCAGGGATTCCTGACAGACATAGGTGTTCCGGAAGCATTCACAGCCGATGAATTCGGTCATGTCAGCGTATCTTTCGCAGACGGCAACGAAGCGACCAACCTTCAGAACGCAGGTGTTTGTGACAGAGGGATCGGGATAATGGCACCCAGCCTTTCGAGGACCGACGTCCTGCCGCATCCTATCATCGGGCTAGAAGGGGCGATGCACATCCTAGACGAGATCGTGAACGTCCCATCGAGGTAATCTTACATCCTCCTCTCGGAATAATCAAAACAGTAAGGTATGGAAGTGGCTTAAACAGTCCGACTTTTATAGATTGAACAGAAATCTTGCGGTTGGATGTATAATCCAATGTGCTCTCTGCACATTATTGGAGGTCTGAACAATGGACAAGAAGATCGTCGCCATCCTGGCCGTCGTCATAGTAGTTGTCGCCGCTGTCGCGGCCGGCATCAGTATGAACAACAGCGGCGGGAATGACGACAAGAGGGAGGAAACGATCACAGACGGTATCGGTAGAACCGTTACGATCAATTCCGTGGACAAAATCACTTCAGCTTCGGCCACCGTCACAGCGATGCTGTGCGGACTCGGCCTCTCATCCCACATCGTTGGTGTCACCACCGACAACGGAGTCTATGCCGAGGATGCTAAAATCATCGGCATCACCGACGACGATTTCCCCAAGGCCATAGTCGACGGTCTCGCTGACGGGTCCATCAAGGGCATTGGAAACATGTACAACATCTCGGCTGAAGCCGTCCTTGGACCCAATGCGGATATCATCGTGTTCGGAGAATACGGATACAGCCCCAATACCGGTGCCGAGCTCGACAAGATAGGCGCTACATACATCGTTCTGAAGAACGAGGATAGCCTGGAGACTGCTCTTAACAACATCATACTCCTCGGGAAGGTGTTCGGGAAGCAGACTGCCGCTGAGAATATGGTCGACGAGATGAACAACGTCATCGACAAGATCGACGCATGGTGCAAGAACATCGTCGATACGAAGCTGAACGGTACGAAGAGGAATGTCGCCCTGATGATGACCGCTTCTTACGCTATCGGTCCCGAATACATCGCCGGCACCGTTCTTGACAGACTGCACGTTGTCAACGTCTTCTCCGAACTCGGAATGTACGGAGTCGTCTCCAAAGAAGCCATAGCCGAGAAGAATCCCGCAGCCATCATCTACACCACCCTGGGGATGGGTGATGGGGTCACCGATGCTTCCGAGTACATCAAGTCGCTGGCTTCCGATCCGGTCCTCGGATCAGTCGATGCCTGCAAGAATCAGAGAGTGTACGCCGTAGAAGGAGGAGCGAAGAACGCCATGTCCTATGTGGACCAGGGATTCGTCACCGCCTATGCGATGTGCGCTATGTTCATCTACTCGGATTATCTCGGATTCGAGATCCCAAATGTGCTTGATTCCAGCAACTACTCGAAATACGTGTTCCAGTTTTGGAACATGATCAACTGAGGAGGTCTGTCCCATGGGCGACGCCATCGCGGGATCAAAAAGCATCCATGCTGACGGTCGCGACGGCGATCGCCGGGAAAGAAGGAACAAGGAGAAACTAGCGATGGTGCTGACGGCGGGGACCGTCGGCATCATCGTGCTTTACATCTACTCCCTGACGATGGGCGTATACAGCCTGTCGTTCTCGGAGGCGATGACCAACTTCAAAGAGATTCTGTTGAACCTGGGGCCGTCGGACGATCTGGGTGAGAAGATCGTCTACTACATCCGCATGCCCAGATCCGTCTGTGTCATATGTGTGGGTGCGGGACTCGCGACTGCAGGTGCGGTTATGCAGGCCTTGATAAGGAACCCTCTGGTCGATCCGTATATCACTGGGGTATCCTCCGGCGCTTCCTTCGGGGTAGTGGCCGTTTCGATGCTCGGCATCACCATCGGGCCTCTGGCGACCGCATCCGTTCCCGTAGCTGCAATAATCGGTGCTGTAGCCGCTTTCGGTACCACGATGCTCGTAGCCGAAGCTGCAGGAGGGAGGGCCATGAGCTACGTTCTGGCCGGGACGATAATCTCTACCGGCCTGAGTGCCGCCATCACCATGATCATCTACTTTAACGTCAACAGCTACAGCGGGATAGTCAAATGGATGTTCGGATCGTTCATGGATTTGAATTGGGATCAGGCCATCATCATCGCGTTGGGGACATTGATTCCAATAGGTATTATCCTGTCATACGCTAAACAGCTGAACGTCATGCTTCTCGGAGAAGAGCAGGCACTGTACCTAGGGGTGGACGTCAGGAATCTGAAAAGAATCATGATGGTTCTGATAGCAGTCCTGGCTGCATTCTGTGTCGCATATTGCGGAGTTATCGGGTTCGTTGGACTCATCGTCCCCCATGTATGCAGAATGATTCTGGGAGGAGACCATCGCCTTTTGATTCCAGCATCCGCCGTGGTCGGAGCCTTGCTGTTGCTGGTGGCAGACATATTCTGCAAGACCGTAGCCGCCCCCGGCGAATTGCCCATCGGTGCCATCGTTTCGGTGATTGGCGTCCCGTTCTTCCTGTATCTCATGGTCAAGGAGGGAAGACGCTATGCAATGTGATGGCATGTCCGAAGATTCGAACGGTTCCTTACCGATACTCGATGTAGACGGACTCAAGTTCGGCTACTCCTCAAGGACGATCCTCGAATCTATAGATTTCAACATCCAGAAGGGAGAGTTCGTAGCCCTCCTGGGACCCAACGGTTCCGGAAAGACCACCCTTATGAGATGCATAAACAGAGTCGTCTCCCTGGATGATGGTACGGTGGAACTTGATGGATTGAACATGAAGGACCTGTCTAGAGATGCGGTGTCCCGCCTCTGCACCACCGTTCCCGCCGATGTTCCCACTAACTTCTCCCTGTCGACGAAAGAATTCGTGGCATTGGGTAGATCCCCATACATCACAGGGTGGTGGTGGGAGTCCGATGAGGACATGGAACTCGTTGAGAAGGCCATGTTCGATTTCGGGATATCGCAATACTCGAAGAAGCGGCTCCATGAACTTAGTAGCGGAGAAAGGGCCAGGGCCCTTTTGGCCAAAGGTGTAGTCCAGAAGCCCAAACTCATGATGGTCGATGAACCGAGCGCTCATCTCGATATAAAATACCGCATACAGGTCATGGAGATGCTCAGAGGACTATCCAGATCGGGAATTACCGTTCTGATGGCCTGCCACGACATCAATCTGGTTACCAGATACTGCGACAAGGCCCTTCTGCTCAGCGAAGGGCATATCGTGGATTATGGGGATCCGAACATCGTCATCACTGCGGAGAGCTTACGCGACGTGTTCGGCATAGATGTCAGGGTGATTCATGAAGACGGATTCTCGTACATCATCCCCCGTCCTCCGAGCGAAGGGGACGTCGAATTCAGTATCGATCTCTGATTTTCACGATACAAATTGGCTCCAGTTCAAGGTCTGGAGCCAATTCAATGCCACAATCCGTCTTTTAAACCAGAATTCCCATCACCCCAGCCATGCAAGAGGACACGGACGACCAGCGCACGGCCGAGGAGCTCATCGCCGTGCTCGAACAGGCAGCCGAGAGGAAGACATCCGAGGCGGATGCCCTCAAGAAGAAAGCGAGCCGTCTCAAGAATCCTGAAAAGATCGCGATGAACCGCGACCTCGTCGAATTCCTTGAAGCCGACGCCCGCGGATACGGGATCGTCGCCGCCGGCCTGGCCGGCGAACCCGTCGAATCCGTCGAGGATGCCGAGCCCCCGGTGGACGAGGACCTCTACGAGGAGTACGTGCTCTCGCTCGGTCCCGAGGACCTCGAGAACGAGAGGGACGCCGTCGAGATCCGCGCCGACCTCATCGATTCCATGCTGCAGGACACCTGCACCGCCATCGGGAAGGACGTCCTGGGATCCAAGAAGATGATCAAAGCCCTCCTGGACGACTCCGTCGCCCTGGAGCTCATAGGGGAGGTCGTGTACTCCGACGAGTATCTCATGGACCTCTACCGCACCGCCGTCGTCTCCAAGAAGCAGGATGGGGAAAAGGGCGGGAAGAAGAAGAAAAAGAAGAAGGTTTGAAGAATGCCGCCGAGCAAAT
>CAVKKO010000027.1:0-4667 GCA_963656905.1 Bacteroidaceae bacterium
GTCAGATACCATTTGACGTCGTCCACGCCTTCGGGGCGCGGGATGGCACCCAGATCGACGATGGCTCCCATGGAGGAGGACTCGAGCATCATGCCCAGGGTCCCGATGCTCCCGGGGTTGCTCATGTCCTTGCATGAATGGGCGAGATGCTTCTCGCCTACCACGGCTGCAGCCTCCATCTGGTCTCTGACGAGCTTATCGTCCTTGTCGATGGTCGTGACGAACGCATAGGGCAGCTCCGGAGGGTAGAATCCTTCGGTGTCTATCACGAAGACTATGTCATCACCGGGCTGTGCGGTGCTGCTCCTGAGCAGAGCGTCCTTCTTCACGTTGCCTACGATGGAGATGTCGATGGCGTTGTAATGGCAGTCGGGATGCACATGCCCGCCGACTATGGGGACATCGAACTTCTGGATCCCGTCCTTCATGCCACGGATGATCTCCTTGCAGACGGTCGTTTCCACGATGGACATGACATCGACCATGCCGAGGGGCCTTCCGCCCATGGCGGCGATGTCGTTCACGTTGACGAGCACCGCGAAGTACCCTGCATAATAAGGATGGACCTTGACCAATGACTCCATGATCCCGTCGGCGGCGAACAGGATGTACTGGTCGCCCACGTCTATCGCTGCAGCGTCCTCGCCTTCCGCCGCAGCCACATTTGGGAACCCAGCAGTGGGGAAGTGGTCCACGATATCGTGGATCCTGTGCTTCCTGGTGACTCCGGGGTACGAGCGTATGGCCTCGGCGATCTCATTCACGGTGTGGGTCAACGCCACAGCCCCCTGTTCCTGAGATGGCGTATGCAGACAAGGCACAGGAGCACCATGGCCACCAGGAGGACCACATAGGCGTACCTGTAGTCCGCGCCGGGCAGCGGCACGTTCATGCCGTAGAAGCTGGCCAGCATGGTAGGGATGGAGATGATCAGTGTGATCGAGGTCAGGAACTTCATGACGCTCGCCAGGGAGTTGTTCAGATCGGCCTCGACCAGCTGCCTCGTACCTTTGATGATCTGGCTGTAGGTCATGGTCATCTCCAGGGCCTGGTTGGTCTCGATTATCACATCGTCCATCAGGTCCCTGTCCTCCGGGTTGGATACGAAGCGGGACAGCTTGCTGAGCCTGTCGATGACAGATGCGTTCACGCTGAGGCTGGTCTTGAAGTAGACCAGGTTGGACTCCAGCTCGTGGAGCTCGAACAGGTCGTCCCTGCGGGTCACTCTGCGTATGGACTCTTCGATTGCCATCCTCTTGACCTCGATGTACTTCAGGTCCGCCTGGTAGTTCATGGCGATCCTGAAGAGGATCTGGAGCATGAAGCGCGTGCGGTTGTCAACGTTCACCGTGTTGATGTTCTTGTTCTTGCTCCCGGTGATCGTGAGAGCGAAGAGCTCCTGCAGGGACACGGTGACGATGGCTGTGTCGGTTATAGTGATCGACAGCGGATATGTTGTGAACTCCTCGCGGTTGTTCCTCCACTCGCGTGTCGGAGCATCGACGAGGATGAGCGTGTACTTGGGTGAGACCTCGGTCCTGGAGCCTTCTTCGTCGTCCAGAGCCGCGGTGAGCGCCTCTCTGTCTATCTGGAGGGCCCTTTGGACCTGATCTATCTCTTCAGGCGACGGATTGACCAGGTTGATCCATACGTTGTCCTTGATCGATTCCGTCTTGACGGGCTTGCCGTCCTTCATCTCGTAGATCGTCATCATCTTTCTCACCTCTTTATCATCACATCACGAAGGAGATTATCACTATCAGGAACACGAACAGGACCACGTTCGACACGCATCCGGACACGTTGTCCGTGACCTTCTTCCTGCGTTCCTCGTCCTTGATGCCGAACTTCTCCCCGAGCCAGTTGACCGCACCGGCGAATATGAAACCTCCGTCGAACGGATAGGCCGGAAGGGCGTTGGAGATGGCCAGGAGGATGTCCAGCCAGAATATCCAATAGAGCAGGGACAGGAGCATCCAGAACACCTCGCCGAGCGGGGCGTCGTACCACCACTTCAGGTCGTCCGGTATGGGGTCCGACCCGTTGAACGGCCCGGAGATGTACGAGAAGAACGAAGTGACGTAAGAATACGCCCCGGTGGCCCCGTAGAAGGGGTTGGCGGCGCCGTCCAGGACTATGCCCGGAGTGGTGAAGGTCATGCCGCCCGTGGTCACGGACATTCCTATGAATGCGGAGCCGTTCCTGCTCGAAAGGGTGACGGTGTGCTCGTCGGGGACGATGCCGGTGACATCGTCTGTGACAGGGACGGTGAGGACGGTGACCTGCTGTCCGGGGGAGAATGTCGCCATGGCGTCGAGGAAGTCCTTGGTCGAATGCACATACACGGTCTTCTCGCTCCCGTCGGCATCGGCGTACTTGAAAGCGTACAGGAAGGTCTTCGTCTCGATACCGGACGATATCGCGGGAGCGTCCTTGGTCAGTGTGCGTATGAATACGCCCATCTGGACGGCCTTTTCCGTGACCATCTCTTCGCCTTTGTAATTGTAATGGACGTAGTACATCTTCGTCGGATCCAGCCCTTCCCCGTCTGCTATATCCACGGACACCTGCGTCCCGTCGACGGAGGTCACAGCATCTATGATGTTCACCTTGTCGTAGCTGAACCCGGTGATCAGCGCGGAAGCGGGGATACCTGCGATAAGCGCAGGGGAATCAGCATCGATCCTGTAGACGCCGGCATCGTCCGAGTAGTCCGTGTGTATGGCGCTGCAGCATCCTGCGAGCAGGAGTATCGCGACGATGGCGAACACGGTGTTCACGGATATCCCTGCGGTGTACATGTCCATCTGCGCCTTCCTCGGCTTCTTGGACATGTCCTCCTCGTTAGGCTCCACGAAAGCCCCCAGAGGGACCACGCCGTAGAGCAGCCCGGAAGAATCGACCCTTGCGCCGTTGGCACGTGCCTGTATCCCATGGCCGAGCTCGTGGACGACCATGGCGAAGAGCAATGCGACGATTCCGTAGCTCAGAGGAAGGATGGGGTTGAACCCGGGGATGGCCAGAGCATACTCTATCCCTATGCTGGACCCCGACGCGATCCTGGAAGGCACTGCCAACAGGGCGACGACGAGCATGTACATCATCAGGAAGAAGAGCACAGCCGATACGGCCTTGGAGAAGAATCCGAACGCAGACCAGAACCTGGGGTACCTGGCCAGACGGTCCATGGTCTTCATCCCCAGCTGGGTGCGGATCATTATGCAGGGGCCGTACTTGCACAGATGGTAGCGGCCCGCCTTCTCGGGATTCCTCCAGACCCATACCCATATCGGGACATAGATCACAGCCAGTATCAGAAGTACGGTGTACGCCGTGTTCATAGGGTTCCCTCGAGACTCGGTAAACCCTTCTGCTATAAATGCAGGTCGGGATTGGGCTCCGCAGGCCCATGGGAATCTGATGCATCCATCGGCGGACGACCTCGGTCCTCTCGGACACGATGCCTATTATCATCTCGGCCCAGCCCAGCTTCCTCAGCTTCACAGCCGGGTCGGAGCCCTGCTTCGGATTCGGATGCAGGAAATCGAAGCCCCTGAGCACGATGCGCCCGACGCCGAACTCCTGACAGATGCAGACAGCCCTGTCGCCATCGGTGAATCCGCCGTAGTCTGCGACCACGGTGTCAGGACGGGACTGCGTCGTGAGGATCACCGGGCCCTTGAACTCCGGCGCGAACATGCGGATGAGGTCCGTGTTGTCCCCGTGGGCATGGATGAAGGCCAGAGATCCCCGCCTGCTGCATTCGATCTGGGCTTCTATGGGACCGTCCAGGTCCGTGACGATGACATCGGGAACGATCCCTGTGCCCAGGAGCCTTGCGACCGCGGAACCCGCGGCGACGACGGCTCCTTCTGTGCCCTTGGATGTCAGCTCCCCCTCCAGCGACGGCGCGTCTCCGATGACGGTGGCGACGGGGCCGAACCTGTCGCTCGCCTCGTCCTCCGTCACGAGGTCGGAATTGACGGTGACGGCCTTCAGGACCCTTACAGCGGCTTCGTCGGAATCCCTGTCGTAGCCCATGTCCAGAAGGATCTGCTCGTACAGGGGCTCCCATTCAGGAAATCTCATGCTCGGCCTCCGCACCGCTGTCGCGCGCCAGGAGGCGGTCCTTGATGAAGTTGCTGGTGATGGACATGGCTATTCCGAGTACGATCTCGACTATCCCGATGTTCATGGACGATTCCGTCTCCACGAACCCGATGATTGTGTCCAGGATCCCCAGGCCCACCATCCCCAGGCTGGAGATGGCCACCATGTCGAACATGAGGCTGAGCTTGACAGACCTTGTCGTCTGATAGTTGTGGATGACGACTCCTGCGAGGTAGATCTCGAACCCGATGACCACGGGCCATATCATCGCCGATATGTAGCGCAGGGCGCCGCCTGCGGCGGTCACGTTGTAGTAGTTGTTTATGTCCAGGTAGTTCCACATGGCGCAGATGAACACCAGCGCGACCGAGACGGACAGGAATATCAGACGGGTGGAGCCGTCCGTGATGGAAGACTTGAGCTTCTTCTGGAAGCGGTCGAACCTGTCCCCCACGTTGTAGCCGTACAGGAGCAGGACTATCCCGATGAAGCACACCGTGACACTGCCGGACATTCCGGCGAGGACGTTGATGTCATGGTCCTTGAAGTACACCAGC
>CAVKKO010000027.1:4711-18865 GCA_963656905.1 Bacteroidaceae bacterium
GGCATGATGAAGAACAGCGAGAGCAGGACGATGATGAACCCCAGCGGCACCAGGAACCTCTTCCTCTTGGCGGGGTCGGACATCATCTTGGTCAAGATGTAAAGCGAGCCTTCGAGCCCGGGAGCCTGCTTGACGTAGACCTTCCTGACGGAGTCCACATGGGCACGGGAGGATATGATCGGGTAGATGTACTCGTCCTCCGCACCGTCCCCCACGAGAACGACGCTGTCGGGCTCGATCTCGTCAAGGACCTCCTCCAGCTGTGCGACCAGGGCGAGGTCGGAGCGGTGCCCGACCTTCTCGTCTCCGCAGATGAGGGCCACATCGGCGTCATGGCCGTCCTCCTGTATCTCGAGGCACACGCTGACCGCCGCGTACAAGGCGTTGAGGTCGGAATCCTCAGGATCCGCGATGCCGAAAGACGTGGCGGCATCGAGGCAGTTCTGGACACCGACGACGGGGGTGTTCACCTTCCCCTTGACGCCGAAATCATCGTCCCTGTCGACGACCAGAACCAGAGTCTTCCTCATGGTCGGGATTATTGCCTGGATACTAATAAGGTTGACCGTCCGCAGCTTCGTTCCTTGGCGAAGTATCCGAGGACCTCGCAACAGTTATAGGCTGGATTCCGATAAGGCAACCGATGAAAGTCAGATGGCACGGGCATTCATGCTTCGAATTCAGCGACGGCGATGTCACCGTCGTCGTGGACCCCCACGACGGCCGCACGCTCGGCATCAAACCGCCCTGCGCTTCCGCGGACGTGGTCCTCATGACCCACGACATCTATGACCATACGGCTTCCCGTGTGATCAGGGGCGCCCACAAGGACCATCTGACGGCTATAGGGGAATTCTCCGAAGCCGGCATGTCCTTCACCGGCCTCCAGACATTCATGGACAACATGAGAGGCGAGGAGCGCGGAGTGAACGCTATGTACCTCTTCGAAATGGACGGGATAACCGTGTGCCACTGCGGCGACATCGGATGCATTCCGGACGAAGACGTCATCGAGAAGATCCGCGGAGTGGACATGCTCTTCGTGCCCACCGGCGAGATGTTCACCCTCGCCATGCCGGAGCTCAGGAGCTTCTTGGAGCTGGTCAACCCCAACGTCATCATCCCGATGCATTACAGGGTCGGAGGCCTGTCCATCCCCCTGAGCCCCATTGACGATTTCCTCGACATGATCCCCGAGGGCGCCGTAGATTATGTGGGCAACGAGATCGAGGTCTGCAGAGAGGACATCGACGGCATGAAGCAATGCTGGGTGTTCGACCGCTGAACACCGGCGAAGCTGGCGGTGAGGATCATTATCCAGAGAACCCGATAGAACGAGGACGGATCAGTAAAGGACGAGCCCGTCCTCGATCTTGCCCATCTCGATGGGCGTGGTCTCGTCTCCGACGACCGCTCCCTTGGAGTTGGCGATGAGCCCGGCTCCGATCATGCGCCCGCCGTGGTTGACGGAGGACCTGACGGCTTCGACCTTGAGGACGCTCTTTATGAGGTCGATCTCCTCGTCTGAAGCGTCCATGTGGCAGACGCAGCCTTTGTTGGTCACTGTGCACACGGATCCCACGGTGTTGCATCCCGCTATGGAGGAGAGCACCACCTCCACGCCGAAGGCGTCGGAGATCTCCTTGGCGGCGGCCTCGCCGTACTCGGGGCTCACGATGGCCCCGTGGTCGTTGACGAGGATGTTGTTGCCCGCGGCGTTCAGCGAATCGTCCAGAAGGTGCACGGGGACGGAAGCCTCGATAGCCTCGATCTCCCTGGCATCGGCCAATCCGCTCATGACTGCGCAGTTGGAGTTGATCGCCATCAGGGATCCGATGACATGGGCCCCGGCGATTGTCACTTTAAAGGATTTGACGCCGAGCGCCCCCTCCACAGCCCTTTCGAACTCGGAGGAGGCGTCGGCCGGAATGAATGCGAAGCTCTCGTTCGCGGCCGCGAACACCCCCACGTTGGGGTTTCCCGAATGGCGCGAGAGCCTCATCATGGTATCACTCCGCCAGCGAGACCTCAACGAGGCCGTCGTCGTACTTTACCGCTTTCACGGTGATCTTGGAGGGAGGGTTGCGGATCCCGTTCTCCCAGATCTTGTCGTTGACACTGGCGTCGATCCAGACGTTGTCAGCGTCGACCTTCATGTGCCTCATGACGATCTCCCTGACCTCTTTGACGGCGCGGTTGGCCCTGCGCGTGCGGGGGGCCTGCTTGGTCTTCCTCAGGGGAATGACCATGATTCTCTCGAATTCGTCTGCCATCCAAATCACTCCTTGATCTTGCTCATGCGCCAGGACCTTCTCTTAGGGTGGTGCAGGAACTGCCTGTTCGTTCTGATCATGACCCAGGCGGGAACACGGCGGTTCTGGTTGACCTTCTTGTTGAGCCTGGCTTTCATTGCGGGGGCCTTTGTGCTTGACATGATTATCTCCTCTCTATGGTGATCTCCCTCTTCTGAGGGACGATCTGCCCTAGGATGTTCCTCAGCATGGTGTCGTCGATGACTCCCTGCAGCCTGCCGCTCTGGGCGAGCTGTATGAGCTGCATCTCGACAGATTCGGCCATCTGGGGGTTGGCGAGCCTTATGTTGGCGAGCCTGTCCCTGGCCTCGGGCGTCAGGATCTGCCTCATGATGTTCTGCCTCTGCATCTCCATCCTTCTGGCCTGGTCCTCCTGAGCCGCTTGGGATTGGGCCTGCTGCTGGAGCTCGGCCATCCTTCTCTGTCTGATCGCTTCCAATTCAGGGTCTTCCATGCTGACGCCTCCTTCAGGCCCTCATCTCGTCATAGACCTCTTTGGCGGTGTTGTCCAGGAGGGACTGTCCGGCGGGGCTGATGGCGCGGCCCTCTTTGTCTTTGGAGACGAGGTAGCCTGCGGCCTCGAGCTGCATCATGCACTTCCTGGCGATGTTGCGGCTTCCCTTGACGGCGCGGTTGGGCATGGATCCCTTGTCGGCGAATCCGCCGTACTCGGCGGCGAGCCTGGAGGAGCCCATGGGTCCCTTGACGTACAGCTTTCTCATGATAGAGGCGGCCCTGTTGTACCACCAGTCGTCCTGTGTAGGACCTCTCTCTGTGTGCCTGCCGGTCTTCACGAACTCAGCCCACTCAGGGGGAACGATGTTGGGGTTCTCCTTGAGCTTCTGGGCCGTCTTGAGTATGAGCTGCTCGGCAGGAACGTCGTAGACGGTTACCATATTGATACCTCGCATCGCCCCCACATCATGGACGCAGGAGCAATAACAGGACCGTGTATCAGGATTGGGTATATAAGCGTTGCTAGAAGAAGAATACAACTGGCCAATCGGCCGTCAAATCCCGCACGTTCCGCCCGATGGCGCCCGTACGGCCTGAGGGAGAAATTCCCTCCACGGCAGAGAACCGGCGAAACACCGGAACCTGAACTCCGTGACCTCCCCGAGGCTATCATTGTATATGAACATGTCTGAGCTCTTCCTGCCCGGGCGGCTTGATTCCGGGACAGCTGTGGGAACACTCATAAACCATGCACGGCAATCTGCAGAGCATGAACGATGAGAACAGCTTCTGCGTCTCCTGCGGAGCCAAGCTCCCAGAGGGGTCGATGTTCTGTCCGGAGTGCGGGATGTCCGTCAACGGGGATGCCGCTCCGAGGGACCAGTCCGACAGGAGAACTGCGGGCCCCGTCAAGGGAGGGAGCGCCATCATCCCGATTTTCATCCTGGTCTACGGGATCGTCGGACTGATCATGGGCGTTTCCACTCTAATCGAATCGATAGCGATGGACCAGGCCGCATACCAATCCATGATCGACAGCATCAACCAGAGCTTCATAGACTCTGGAATGGACCCTGTGCAGATCCTTCCCGACTGGACCGACATGACCAAGATGCAGATGATCGCCGCCGCGGTTTTCGGCACCCTGAGCCCCCTCGCCGCCATCGGCTGCTACTACTTCTGCTACAAGACCGGCCCCAGGAAGACTGCCGTCCAGCTTTGCGTTGCGGCGACCGTGCTCATCCTCGGCCTTTGCGCCTTCCCCGTCTACGCGATGTTCGCAGTCCCTTGCTTCATCATCGGAGCCATCCTGACCTACGTGCTCTACAACAGCTCCGACGTCTTCACGATGTGATACCATGAGCGGAAGCAGATGTCAGAACTGCGGAACGATGGTTCCTGCCGGCGCTTCTAAATGCCCGTCCTGCGGAGAGCCTTTCGAGGGGTTCGGAGCCTCTCCGGTCGACACTGTGTACTACGGAAGGCAAGGGTTCGGCAAGCGCCCGGACAACCTCGGCCCCATGCCGAAGCTGATCCTTGCCTACGGCATCCTCGCGTTGCTGTTCGGCCTGATGCTCATGGTCTCGTCGATGGCCATCAACGGGTCCTGGGACAGCATCGCAGGCGATGACGGGAAGTACTACGGTCTCAGTCTGGACGAGTTCAAGACGATGGTGCAGTTCCTCGGCGCAGTCTTCATCGCCAGCGGAGCATGCGCCGCGGTCTCCGGATTCCTCTCAGGCAGGCGCGTCATGTTCATGGCCAGCTTCGTGCTGTGCACCCTTTCTGCGCTTCTGGCGCTCGCCATGTGCATCGCGGACAAAGGGATGTTCGTCCTGGGCTTCCTTCTGTTCCTCATCGGCGCGTTCATGGCCAACAGGATCCGCGTCAACAGGGACAGCTTCTCCAGCTGAGCCCGTGTCAACTCCTTACAGGGCCGCTCCGGTTCCGGGGCGGTCCGCTTTCTTCTTCATCTATACGATGTTGAGCCGCCTGCCCCGAGCGTTCCTTCCGGGACAGGCGGGAATGCGTTTATCAGAATATCTCCACGTGCTCGCCGGTGACCATGAAGTGGACCTTCTCGGCCATCTTGCAGCAGTGGTCCCCCACTCTCTCCAGGAACTTGATCACCGAGATGTAGTAGGTGCACACGTCGGCGCTGTCGGGGTTCTGCCTGATGAAGGCGATGATCTCCTCCAGGTCCTTGCGCATGTTCCTGTCCAGATAGTCGTCCATCTCCGAGATCTTCTCCAGTCCCGAGATGTCCCTCGTTTCGAAAGCACCGACCACCAGCTTCACCATCCTCACAGCCACCTCTCCGAGGGGCTGGATCAGGTTGACAGGGGGGTACATGGGCTTGTCCACCAGGTACTTGGTGGCCTTGGCGATGTTGTAGCTGTACTTCCCTATCCTCTCAAGGTAAGTGATCGACTTCAGGATGGTCGTGACCGTCCTGGCGTCTATCGCTGTCGGCTGGTAGATGGTGAGGATCCTCACCGCATCCTCCTCTATGCCCTCGTCCAGCGCGTCCAGCTGCTTGAAGTCCGCCTCGACGGAATCAGCAAGCTCCACATTCCCGTCGACTATCGCCGTGACCGAACTGTCGATCATCCTGCAGGCGTAGTCGCACATCCTGATCGTCTCTGCGACCAGCTCGTCTATGTCCTCTATGAACTTCTGCATGTTATCATCCGAACCTTCCTGTCAGGTAGCGCTCGGTGAGCTCTTCATTGGGTTTGCTGAAGATCTGCTCGGTCTCCCCGAACTCTACCATCTTCCCCAGGTACATGAACCCGGTGTAGTCGCTGATGCGGGAGGCCTGCTGCATGTTATGGGTGACGATGGCCACGGTGTAGTCCTTCTTGAGCTCCACGGCCAGGTCCTCGATCTTCGATGTGGCGATGGGGTCCAGTGCGGAGGTGGGCTCGTCCATCAGGATGACCTCCGGGTTGACGGAGATGGCCCTGGCGATGCACAGCCTCTGCTGCTGCCCTCCGGACAGCGCCAGGCCGAAGGATCCCAGACGGTCCTTGACCTCGTCCCACAGAGCGGCTTTCCTGAGTGACTCCTCTACTATCGTGTCCAGCTCCTGCCTGTTGGTTATCCCGTGCAGCTTGGGCCCGTAGGTTATGTTGTCCCTGATGGTCATGGGGAACGGGTTGGGCTTCTGGAAGATCATCCCGACCCTCTTCCTCATCTCCAGGACGTTGCAGTCCGGCGCGAAGATGTTCTTCCCGTCGAACTCCACCGTTCCTTCGACCTTGCACCCGGTGACCAGGTCGTTCATCCTGTTCAAGGTCCTCAGGAGCGTGGATTTGCCGCATCCGGAGGGGCCGATTAGCGCCGTTATGCAGTTCTTCTTTATCGGCATGCTCACATCGAAGAGAGCCTGCTTCTCGCCGTACCAGAGGTTCAGGTTCCTGACCTCCATGGCGTTTGATTCATCCATAGTGATTCACCACCTCATGTTCTTGGAGCACCTGTACCTGATGAGCGAGGCGATGCCGAACATGACCAGGACCAGGATCAGCAGGACCAGGGCGGTCCCGTACTGGGCGGTGGTGGAGTTGGGCACCTCCATCGCGAGGTAGTACAGGTGATACGGCAGTGCCATGACGGGCTCGAACAGCCCGCTTACGCCCACTGTGGTGGATATGGCCACCGTCGCCGTGAGCATGATAGGCGCGGTCTCTCCGGCCGCGCGGCCCAATCCGAGGATGGACCCGGTCATGATGCCGCCCATGGCTGCGGGCAGTATGACCTTGACGATGGACTGCCACTTGCTGGCGCCCATCGCCATCGAAGCTTCCAGGAGGTCTCCGGGGACGGCGCGCACCGCTTCCTCGGTGGTCCTGATTATGACTGGCAGGATCATGAACGCCAGCGTTATGCACCCGCCGATGAGCGAGTAGCCCCATCCGGCCATGACCACGAACACAGCCATGCCGAACAGGCCGAACACTATGGAAGGCGTTCCGTTCAGGGCGTCGATGGCGTTCCTGACCAGGGATGCGATCCTGCCTTGGGAGGCGTACATCGCAAGCCATACGCCTGCGACGATGCCGAGGGGCAGCGCGATGACTGCGGTCCCTGCTATGAGCTCTATCGTCCCGATGAGGGCGGGCGCTATGCCCCCTGCCTTGCCTCCGCGACTCGGAGCATCTGTGATGAAGTCCAGCGAGAGCGCGGGGAGGCCGTTTGAGACGATATCGAATATCATGTACGCGAGGATGACGAGCATCACTCCGACCGACAGCGTCATGAGCCCGAAGGATAGCTTCTCGATCACCACAGGGTTGGCCCTGCGGGAGGCCAGCTTGGAGCCGGCTGCGTAGACTGCTGCCAAGACGGCTGCGATGGCGAAGGCCTCGATGCCATCCATGAACAGCGAGAGCATCATGGTCGCGAACACTACGATGAATGCGATGACGAGGATCCTGAGGGCCTTGTCCCTGTTCACAAGGAAGAATTCCTTCACGTCGGCAGGGACGATCTCGGGCATCCTGCGCTTGGATCCCTCCATCCCCATCTTCCTCTTGCTCGAGTTGATGATCCACCTGGCGCCCAGGTTGATGACCACGACGAAGAGCATGAGGATCAGAGCGAGGAAGAACAGCGCGGAGTAGTGCACGCTGCCGATGACCACATCGGGCATCTCCAATGCGATGGACGCGGTCATGGTCCTGATGATCGAGAATATGTTGTAGAACGGCTCCGGCACGACAGCACCGTTCCCTGCGACCATGATGACTGCCATGGTCTCTCCGAGAGCCCTTCCGACTCCCAGGATGACGGCTGCCGACACTCCGGATATGGCTGCGGGGAGCACGACCTTGCGGATGGTCTCCCATTTCGTGGCGCCCATGGCGAGGGAAGCCTCGCGATAGGACCTGGGCACGGCCTTGAGCGCGTCATCGGACACGGACATCACCGTGGGCAGGGCCATTATACCGAGCAGCAAGGATGCCGCCAGCCAGCATGACCCGGACGCGTTGTTGGGGAACAGCTCCATGATGAGGGGGACCAGGACGGTCATCCCCATGAAACCGTAGATGACACTGGGGATACCCGCGAACACCTCGCACACAGGCTTGAGGATGTTGCGCACCCTGTCCGATGCGATCTCCGACAGGAATATGGCGGAGGCGATTCCCAACGGGATGCAGACCACCATCGACCCTGCAGTGACCAGTATGGTCCCCAGGATGATCGCTGCGGCGCCGTACTTCTCGGTCGATGGAGACCAGACCGTTCCGAAAACGAAGTCGATGATCCCCACCTGGGAGATGGCGTCCCAGCTGTTGTACAGTATGAATATGATTATGAAGAAGACCACCGCCACCGACACGAGGGCCAGTGCGGTGAGAACGAGTTTGACGACCCCGTCGCTGTCCCTGGGGGCCCTGGCGGCCTTGGCGGCCGAGGGCCCGGAGGTGCATCCGACGGGGGTCGCAGTCTTGGAACTCATCATCCGACCTCAGAGGATCGAGACGTAACCTTCCTCGGTGACTGCCTTCTGGCCTTCAGCGCTGAGGATGTAATCGATCAGGGCCTGGGCCTCGGCTGAGGGGGTTCCCTTGGTGACGAGGATGAGGGACCTGGTGATCTCGTAGGTTCCGTCCAGGGTCGTGGCGACGCTGGCCTGGACTCCGTCGACGGATACGACGGTGACACCGTCGCTGAGTCCGGAGAGGTAGCTGAGACCGACATATCCGATGGCTCCCTTGGAGGTGTCGATGGTCTTGGCCATGTTACCGTTGGAGTCGGTGGACTGGTACTTGGTCATGATAGTGTCGTAATCGGCTGTGTACTTGGCGCTGATGGCCTCGTTGAAGCAGTCCCTGGTTCCGGAACCGGCTTCACGGACGACGCAGGTGATCTTGAGGTCGTTTCCTCCGACGTCTTTCCAGTTGGTGATCTCCCCGGCGTAGATCTTGGCGATCTGCTCGAGGGTGAGGTTGGACACTCCGGCATCCTTGTCGACGATGACCGCGACGGCATCCTTGGCGATGGTCACGGGGATGAGACCGGCAGCGGTCTCGGAGGACTTCAGGTCCCTGGAGAGCATTCCGATGTCGTTGACTCCGTCGATGCAGTTCTGGGCGCCCTGTCCGGAGCCTCCGCCGCTGACGTTCAGCTTGGCGTTCTTGTACTGCTCGGCGATCAGGTTCATGACGGGGAGAACGGTTGTGGAACCGGTGATTGTAAGGGTCGGCTTGGAGCTGTCGTTGTTGTCATCATGGTTCCCTCCGATGGCATAGATGCCTACGGCGGCGACCACGATGATGAGGACCGCTCCGATTGCTATGTATTTCTTGTCCAAGGTTTTTGCACCTCAATATCCGTGTAGTCGAGGTTAAGGTATATAGTTAGTCGAAATATTTTCTGTAGATATATTTACGATATATAGATATCAATATTCTATATACTCTAATTATAGAATTAATTGGAGAAATAGAAGCTGTTTCCCGAAAATAAAAGCTAAAATCAAAGCTCAAAGGCTTCTCGTATTGCGTTCATGCTAGGTGATACAAGGTACGGAGTCAGCAACACCCGGACTCAAACGACAGGAAAACAGTGCTCGACATCGTAAACAAGAAGTCCGAAGCGGGATCCGAACATGTCAAAATGCCCAGGATATGCCTCGATCGTGGAAGAAATAGAGTTCCTATGAGAAGGCAGCAGGAATCTTTTAGTCCAGCATCCCTGCCCATATGGCCACCACTAATGTATTATTTTGTCCATTGATTTCTATATAATCAATATAGATAGATATATATTATTGATATAATCTTTATATCATCGATGTCGAATCAATCCAACGTGGACGTCAGGAAAATCCAAATCACCGGCGGATCTTCATTCATGATCACTCTGCCGAAGGAATGGGCCGATTCAGTGGGATTGAAGAAGAACGATGCCATCGGGCTCCTTCCGCAATCCGACGGTAGCCTCGTCCTCTACCCCGGCGGAGCGGAATCCGTCCACCAGGGCACCAAGAAGGTCATCTCGGCCGACGGCCAGAGCGACCCTGACTTCCTCTACAGGCAGCTGGTAGGCGCCTACATCGCAGGTCACTCGTCGATCGAGATCGTCTCCGAGACAGACATCCCCAGCTCCGTCGCCAACATCGCCTCCTCATTCACCCAGACCGCCATCGGACTGGAGATCATGGAGGAGAGCGACGACCACGTCCTGATACAGGACCTGATGGACCAGAGGGAGATGAGGCCGTCCAAGTCCGTAGAGAGGATGAAGGTGCTTGTCAGGAACATGCTGAACGATGCATTGGACTCCCTGGACTCCAAAGATGCCTCCGTCCTGAAGAACTATCAGGAAAGGGACAGGGAGGTGGACAGGCTGGATTGGCTCGTCTCGAGGCAGGTCAACATCCACCAGAAGGACATCACCATTTCCAGAAAGATGGGCATGGACCTCTGCGAGATCTCCCGTTGCGCCACGATCAGCAGGTCCATCGAGAGGATCGGAGACCACGCTGTCCTTCTGGCATCCAATCTGATCCCGATCATCGACAGCGGGTTCCTCACCCTGGACGAGAAGATCCTGTCCGCAGGAAGGGAGGCCGTCAAACTGTTCGCCGATTCCGTGGCCACATGGTCCAACAAGGATATGAACGCGGCCAACGCATGCATCGAGCGCGGCGAGGACCTGGTCAAGAGGGCCCTGGCGATCGGAGAGATAGATGATGTCGTCGACGAAAGGACGGCTGTCGCGGCCGAGCTCATCGCCGGCAGCGTCAAGAGGGTGACGGAGTACTCCATGGACATAGCCGAGATAGCAATCAACTCGGCTATGGACCAGTAATCTGTCCGTTGACTCATCAGAAGCCATTATCAAACAGTTGACCATAGAGGATACTGTGAGATTCGTCGTCGCTATCACCGGTGCATCGGGCTCGATCTACGGCATAAGGCTCCTCCAAGAGCTCCCCGGAGAGAAGATCCTTGTCATATCCGACACGGCAAAAGCCATAATCCCGGAGGAGACGGGCTATTCCGTGGAAGACGTCGAGGCCATGGCCGATGCAGTGTATGATGACGGCCAGATGTGGGCTTCCATCGCATCCGGCAGCTACAGGTACGACGCCATGTTCGTCGCGCCCTGCTCCGAATCCTCTGTCGCGAAATACGCCTGCGGCATAGCAGACACGTTGATCTCCCGGGCCGTCGCGGTGTGCATCAAAGAGGGCAGGAAGCTGGTGCTTGTAGTAAGGGAGACCCCCAAGAGCGCAATAATGCTGGAGAACGAGCTGAAGCTAGCCCGCTTGGGAGTGACCATCCTCGACGCGAACCCCGGATTCTATCCCAAGCCCCAGAGTATCGACGACATCGTCGACATCGTGGTTGGAAGGGCCATTGACCAGGTCGGCATCGACCACGGCCTGTACAGAAGATGGGAATGACGTCAGAGCAGGACGTCGAGCTCCCGGAAAAAGGCCAGCGTCGCCTCCATGTCCATCTTTCCGCCACAGGACATCAGCACGTACTTCTCCTTCGGCGACAGCACCAGCATGCCGTCGGGCTCGAATCCGTGCATCTCATAGAATCAGATGCGGCGCGACCTGATTTCGATGTCCTCTCCATCCGGAGGCTCCGCATCCACGAAGATGGTCTCTTCGGGATGATCCGACTTCAGCTTCTCCAAGACCTGGGACCCGTATCCGCAGCTGCGGAAAGCCGGATCGACCGACAGGTAGAGCAGGAAGAACCCGATGTCCGCATCTACAGTGTGGATGAATCCCCTGTAACCGCCATCGTCGATGACGTAGAACCCCGCATCGTAGCCGGTATAGCCCAGGAGCTTGTTGAAGCCGTAGCGCTCGATGCGCGGGAATGTGGACACGTACAGCTCTTCGATACTCGGGAGCTCGGACTGCTCATGGGGCCTCGGGACCAGGGTCATCGGAACTTCTTTCCGAAGGCGACGATCGAGAGCACCTGCAGACTTGGATCGAGAGAAGCCTCCCTTTTGACGATATCCTGTGCCTGTGTGTCGCCGCATGACCTGAGCCTGACCTGCACCCAGCAGCTTCCGAGCCCGAGGTCCTCGGCCTCCAGCTGCATCATTATGGATGCTATGGAGGCGTCCTCGGTCCATACGTCGCAGACATCTGGGTCCGCTGCGACGATGACTGCGAAGGTAGCGGTCTCCAGAGCCGTGGTGGAGGAGTCCCTGCAGAGCGCAAGGCGCCTGATGAGCCCGATGTCCTCGACGGGCACCAGGACGACGTCGTCCAGCTTCCTGGAGGAAGGGGCCAGGCGGCCCGCCTCCAGGATGGACTCCCTCTCTTCTTCTGATAAGGGCACGTCGGAGAAGCGCCTGCAGCTCTTCCTCGACCTGGCGATGTCCAGGAAGGACATCGTCACTCCAGCAGGATGGCCGGCCTTCCGGGGGATGCGGCACGGGCCTTGTTCTGCGGGTCGTAGAGGTCGGGAGCGTCGGCGGAAAGGACCTCCACGTCGAGTCCCGTCTCGTCTGCCAGGAATCCCTTGGCTGAGGAGAGCAGCGCGAGCTCGTCGGTCTCGTACAGAGGGCGCTTCGCTTCCACAGTCGACCTGGGGAACTCTATGGCGACCTTCTTGGCCATCTCGGACGCTGCTTTGCCGTTCTTCTTGATGGCCTCGTCGGACATGCAAGCCTTGGTCAGGTCGGGCACGGTGAGCTTGCCCTCCGCCATCATGGCGGCTGCCTTCCTCATGACCTCCTTCTTCCATCCGGCAGAGGTGTAGAGGACGATCCTCTTGGGCTCGATGCCCGCGATCTTCCTGATCTCGGTAATGTCGGACATGATGTCGCGTATCAGGTTCTCCCCGTACTCAGAGGATGCGGAGATCATTTCGGGGTCGGCCTCGGGCAGCTGCCCGGCAGAGACAAGGCCCTCGAACCCGGCGGACTCCCACAGCTCCTCCGCTGTGTGGGGGGTCACGGGCATCATGGCCTGGATCCATATCCTCAGCGCGGCCTTCACGGTGTCCCTGTTGCAGCCTCCGCGCCTGGAGTACCATTTGATGTCGTTGTACATGTCGAAGTAGACGACTGTGGTCATTTGCCTCAGGTCGAACCTCTCCATGGCCTCGCGGATCTCGTTGAGGTGGGTGTTGAACCTGGACATCAGCCATGCGTCCATCTCGCCTGCGGGAGCGTCGGACTCGGAAGCGATCATGTCCTGGACGGCTCCGAAGATCCTGTCGACCCTCTGGCGGTAGGTCAGCACGGTGTCCTCTGACCATTCGACATCCACGAACATGGATGCCACATGGGCGTAGTAGAGCCTCATGGCGTCCACTCCGAACTTGGCGGCCGCCCCGGGAATGGGCTGGGCCCCTCCCTTGGACTTGGAGATCTTGTCGCTGTTCTTACCGGTCACGTACCAGTTGACTATGATTCCCTTGGGGCGCATCTCCTCAGGGAGGATCGCAGCATGGTTGAACAGGAACACAGGGAAGTGGACGGTCATGTGCTCCTTCCCGCCCAGGTTGTAGTCCAAGGGGTACCAGTAGAGAACGTCGTTCCTGATCTTCTCGAGCAGCTCCTCGGACACTCCTGTCGAGGCCGAGACGAGCTTGGAATCGCCCTTGCCCAGTATGACGTAGTCGAAGAAGGCCTCGGTCATCTGGTCGGGCAGGATCTGCTTGGTGTTCGCGTACAGGGATATGGTGTAGTAAATTGGATAGAGGGTCGAATCGGAGATGGCCTCGATGATCCACTTCTCGTCGAAGGGGAACCTGGTGCCCAGCCAGTTGCCGAGCCTTGCGCAGGCCCTCTCCCTGAACCAGTCCAGGACGCCGTGGACGTTGTCCGCGTACTCGGGCGGGATGATGTCCATCTTGTCGCAGTGCTCGTCCGTGATGCGGGTGAGCTCCGGATCGGCGTAGTTGATGAACCACTGGTCGTCGATCCTCCTGATGTGGACCCTGCGTCCGCACCTGCAGACGACCTCCTCGGTCAGGTCGTGGAATGTCTCCGCCTCCCCGGCGTCGATCATGGCCTGCTTCATCTTGTCCTTGGCCTCTTCGACGCGCATCCCGGCATAGGGCCCGCAGACCGCCTTCATGCGTCCCATGTGGTATCCGTCCTTATAGACCTGCTTCTTCGCTTCCACTAGGCGGGGGTCCCCGGGCTTCTCGATGCCCATCTTGTCGATGACGTCCTTGGCAGGGAAGTCGCCGTAGCCCTTCATCTCGATGATGGAGATGGGAACGACGGAGTCTATGAGCTCTTGGGAGAGCCCGTACTTCTCCTTGAGGGCGGGGTCTTTCTTCACAGCCTCGAGGGAAATCCAGTCGTCGGGCGCGTCGGACGGGACGGATGTGACCAGGCCGGTACCGACGTCGGGGTTGCAGAAAGTCGCTGGGAACACGGGGAT
>CAVKKO010000028.1:0-18255 GCA_963656905.1 Bacteroidaceae bacterium
GGTCCGCTTTAAATACGGAAAAGGATCGGATTACTTACATCCGCAGAATTTGGGTATCAAAGTAACTCTCTCGACGCACGATCGATAGGAAGCCCGAATCAGAAGGTGGCAGGGGCATACCGCCCCTGTATGATGGTGTGAAGAAGTCGGAACCAAGGCTCACTGCTTCTTGAGCGGGTCCAGGGTGATCCCGGTCTGCCCCTGGTAGTTGCCGCTGCGCTGGGCGTAGTCTTTTACGGTCTCGGAGTTCAGGGTCTCGAAGACCATCTGGCAGAACCTTTCCCCTATCGGGATCTCCACGGGGTCGTCGGTGGCGTTGTACGCTCCGAGGGTCAGAGTGCCCTCGAACCCCGCGTCGATCTTCCCGAAGGCTCCGATTATCCCTTTCCTTATCCAGGTGGTCCTCAGCCAGAGCTGGGCGCAGATGTCGGAGGCCATGCGGACCCTCTCGATGGTGGACACATAGAACATGGTCCTCGGAGGGATGGTGACCGTCCCCTCCTTCTTGATCTCGGGGTCTCCGCGGACGGATATCTCCGCGATGCGGAGGTCGTAGCCGTTGGGCGTCAGCCCTCTCTCGCTGTAGTCGCTGATGCCGATGTAGCCCGTCATCATGCTCTCGACGATGTCCCTGTCAGATAGGATTCCCATGGGGCCTGGATGAGCGCATGTATATTTTATCCGTGCGGGATTCGGAGGGCATGATAATCCCGCGCCCGATCAGAGAAGGAGATTCGCTCGGGGTCACCGCGCCGTCCTTCGGCGTCGACGACCCGTTGGATGCAAAGCGCTTCGCGTCCGCACGCTCCAAGCTGGAGGCCCGCGGGTACAAGATCGTCGAGACTCCGGATGTCTACACATGCGACGAGACCGGGCGCAGCGCTCCGGCGCAGCAGAGGGTGGACGAGCTGGTGTCCCTGATAGAGGATCCGGACGTGTCCTGCATATTCTCGGCCAAGGGCGGGGACTACCAGTTCGAGATGCTGCCTCTGATGGACTGGGATTCGTATGAGCAGGATCCGAAGTGGTTCCAAGGGTACTCCGACAACACCACATTGGCCTTCGTCATGACCGCGGAACATGACATCGCCACGGTGTATTGCGGGAACTTCGGTGATTTCGGGATGGACGATTGGCACAGGTCGATAGCTGAGAACCTCGAGCTCCTGGAGGGCCGCAGGTCCGATCAGTCTTCGTTCCCGTTCCACGCCAGGGACTTCGTGGACAGGGTCACAGGGCTGGAGTCCTTCGGGGACGACGAGCCTACCGTATGGGGCTCGTCCTGCGGGGATGCTTCCTTCGGAGGAAGGCTCATCGGAGGGTGCATGGACGTCCTCGAGTGGTTCGACCGCAAGGGGACAGCGGATCCGACCGGATTCGTGGAGCGTTACGGGAACGAGGGGATCGTGTGGTACATGGAGACCTACGACATGGATGCCGGGAGGATCTCCGCGATGCTCAGGTCCATGGAGTCGCACGGATGGTTCGAGGACTGCACCGGGTTCGTTTTCGGAAGGCCGCTGTTCTACAGCGGCGAGAAGCCCTACAGGGATCTGGTGGAGTCGGAGCTCGCTCATCTGGATGTGCCTGTCATCACGGATGCCGATGTGGGCCACAAGGCTCCCAGGATGACGTTCGTGAACGGCGCGAAGGCGCATTTCGACGTGCATGACGGGAGATGCTGTCTGAAGTACAGCGGCCTGAACTGACGCATCTGGGAGCGGATTGTTCTCGGCGGACATGCCGAAAACGCGATAAGGCCCTCCACAGGATATGATTTTGGAGAATTGAGTGGTGCAAGGGACGAGATTTGAACTCGCGGACCACTAAGGACAAGGCCCTCAACCTTGCGTCGTTGGCCATGCTTGACTACCCTTGCAGTAAGCCATGCAATAAAGATGTTATTTATAAGGGTTTGGTTTAATCAAATAAGACCAGAGCATCAATCCAGACGTTCCGGACCATGGAAAAGGAGGACAGGGCCTGAGCCCCGTCCTACGTTCACTGCCTCCAGTACTCTCTTCCGGCGCGTCCCATGGCCAGCACGTTCTCGTCGGGGCTGGAGATGGGTGTCTCGCACCCGGGCGCGAGGATGAACCCTCCGTCCTGTCCTGCGGCGTCTATGAGCCTGTAGGACTCCTTGGTGATCATCTCGGGCGTCCCGCTCATGAGCAGGGACACGGGGTCCAGGTTGCCCATCAGCGCCAGGTCCTTGCCTGCGGCTTCCTTGGCCTTCACGATGTCCACGGCATGGTCGAAGCTCAGGCAGTCGGCCCCGGTGGCCTTCACGTGCTTGATCGTGCCCAGGGTGTTCCCGCAGATGTGCACGAACGTGGGAGCATCGCTCATGGCCTTGACATCGTCCACGACCTTCTTCAGGTGGGCCTCGGAGAACTCCACGAACATGTCCGGGGAGATCAGGTCTCCCGATGACGTGGGGTCTGCCATCCACATGACCGTTGCGCCGGCATCGATCATGCGCCTCTGCATTCCCGACACCAGGTCGGTGACCTTAGCTATCAGCTTCTTGACCATGTCCGGGTCGAACATGGTGGCGAACATCATGTCCTCGGTGCCCATGCAGTATCCCGCGGTGGTGATAGGCCCCCATGAGAGCCCGCAGATGTGCAGGTCCTCCGGGAGGATCCTCGCAGTCTCCTCCAGAGCCTCCACCATGACCTTGGTGAACTTGGGGCAGGTGGAAGCCTCGTAGGGGTCGAAGAGGGCAAGGTCGTCGATGTCCTCTGCCTTCTCCACGAGATGCCCCGGGATCATGCCGTAGTCATCCTCGGGGTACCTGACGTCCATGCCCAGGTCTGTGAACGGCACCTGGGAGTCCAGGATGGGCTTGACGAAGTCGGACTCGGTCTTCAACGCATAGTCCACAGCGACCTTCGCGGACACCTGCGGGTTCCATCTGGCCTCGTCGACCTTGTATCCGGCGCTGCGCGCCGCGGTCACGAGGGCGAAGTTGTTCACGGGGGTCCTGTCCGTGCTTTCGAATCTCAATGCTGCTTCAACGCAGGCTCTGTGTCCGGCATCCTTCATCAGAACACTTCCAATATGGAAGGCCATCTGATTTTCATTAGAATAAGGTTCGCACGCTCAAAGGCGGGACGCGACGATGTCTGTGAACTCGTGGGCGGTGAGCGAGCCGCCGAGGTCAGGGGTGAGGTCGCCTGCCTCGTATGTCTGGCACACGGCAGACACGATGGCATCGGCCTCCTTCGCCATGCCCTTGTTCCTGAGGGCGACCGACGATGCGAGGATGACGGACGTCGGGTTGAGGCTCTCCTCCGTGACGCCCTCGAAGGTCTTGGCGAGGCCGGGGACGACGAGTGCGGTGGAATCCCCCATGAACCCGATCGGGAAGAGATGGTTCCCTCCGGACAGGCCGGCAAGGATCCCTGCGGCGACGTTGAGGTAGAGGTCTGCGCAGACGAGGTATTCGTATCTCGAGGGGTCCCTGACGACGCGGGATGCCCACTCCTGTATGTTGCTGTGGGACAGCTGGTAGTCTCCGGAGCCGAACACCACGTCGAACGTCTCGTCGAACATCCCGCTGGAATCGGGGAAGAGGTCGTCGCGAGTGATGCACTCGACCTTCCTGCACCCGCTCTGCTCCAAGAATGAAAGGGCGCGGGACATCATGCGGACGTAGCCCGATGAGCTGACGAACTTGCTGAGGGTCATGCCCTCCATGTCACGGACCTCCGACACGTCGAAGGTCCTGGAGGTGTTGCATCCCCAGAGGACCGAGGACACCTTCCTAGCGCTATCCGCGCCGTGGAGTGAGACGAAGGGCCTTGCGATGGCGTACAGGTCCAGGTTCTTCCTCAGCGTGTCGAGGAGGTCCAACGGCTTGCCGGAGGCGTCTTTGTAGATCTTCAAAGGTCCGCAGACGGTGCTGCCACATTCCTGTATGAGCTCGACGGTCTCGGACGGCAGGTACTCGCCCGTGCGCTCGTAGGCGTCGAAGCCTATGTCGCCGCGGACGATCTCCACCTGGCCGGCGGCCACGGTTATGACCTGCTCGGCGCAGTCAATGAGCGTCGGCCCGGTCCCGTCGCCGGGGAGCAGCAGCACCCTCTGCATTTAGAGCAGCCTCTCGACAAGGCCCGCGTAGATCAGGGGAAGGGAGATGGTGGCGTCGCCTTCGACGGTCATCTTCTTCGCGTCCTCCTTGACCTTGCCCCAGGAGACAGCCTCCCTTATGCGGGCTCCGGACAGGGAGCCGTCGTATTCCTCGGCGGTGGTCAGGTAGATGCAGTAGTCCAGCCCTCCGCGGAACTGGTTCCACCAGATGACGTGGTGCTTGGAGATCCCTCCTCCGATGATGATGGCGCCGGTGTACTCCGCGTCGTTGGTCATCTCGGAGAGCATCTGCTCGTCTCCGAACAGGTCGATCCTGAGCTTCCTGTGCATCTGGTAGTACATCCAGAGCTGGCATCCGAAGGAACCGTCGGTGATCCCGGGGACGACGATGGGGACGTTGTGCTTGTGGCACTGGTAGAGGAGGGAGTCCTCGTCCTGGAGCCTGGAGCCGACCTGGTCGATGATCTCGTGGGTGGTCATGGACTGGGTCTCGGCGAAGATCTCGTCGAACATGGGCAGGAGGTTGTCCTCCAGGACCTCTCCGTAGCAGGAGTCGGGGACCAGGACGTTCCCGAGCCTGCTGATCTCGTACTCGTCCCTGAGCTTGGCGTCGTCCATCATGAAGTCGCCCTTGTAGTAGTGGGCGAAGGACCTGGACAGGTCGTGGTCGAGCGTGCCGCAGGTGGTGATGATGAGGTCGATCATGCCGTTCCTGACGAGGTCGATGATCACACCGCGGGTCCCGGTCGCCATGATGCACGCGGGGAACGAGAGGATCCTGAGGCAGCCCTCCTTCTTGACCATGGCCTCGGCGATGTCGGTGGCATCGGCGAGCTTCTGGGCGGTGAATCCGCCCGCGCGCCCCATGGCCCTGAGCATCTGGTCGACGGTCATTCCTTTGGTCACTTTGATATCCTCAACGGGTATGAGTTCGAGTTTTCCTGACATGATAGTCACTGCCGCCTGCTAGTTGCCGGTTGTTTATAACAGTAGTGATGCCCGCTTCTCTGTGCGCCCGCCTCTTCTCTTATTATAAGGCGGGCACGGCTCATGGTTTATATAGGAGTTGGATATAGTCGGTCATATTCGAGAGGACCCACCATGTACATGCTGACCGAAGTCGAGAAGGTTGTATGCATTCCGCCCAAGGATCTGAAGGATGACATAGACAGCGTCATCGACAAGCTCACCTGGGACACCTACGAGGGTCGCCTTGGCGAGGACAAGAACTTCACCGTCCTGATCAAGAACGTCAGGACCGTCGGGCCCGGGCGCATCGTCCACGGAGACGGATCCGTCTACCAGACCGTGAAGTACGACCAGGTCGTCTTCAAGCCCAGGGACGGGGAGATCGTCGAGGGTGTCGTAGTGGAGATCCTCAAGTTCGGAGCCTTCGTCAGGTTCGGGCCCCTGGACGGCCTGCTCCACATCAGCCAGGCCATGGACGACCGCGTCGACATCGACGAGGCCAACCAGAGGCTGGTCGGGAAGGAGTCCGGAAGGTACCTCGCCGTCGGAGACGTCGTCAGGGCGAGGGTCGTCAGCGTGGACCTCAACGAGAAGAACCCGCAGGACAGCAAGATCGGACTGACCATGCGCCAGCCCGGCCTCGGCAAGCTCCAGTGGATCGAGGAGGACCAGAAGAAGTCCAAGGGAGGCGACGAGTGATGGCAGGCCCCGTGTACAAAGCGTGCAAGGAGTGCAGCTTCATCTCCGAGGACGACGTGTGCCCCCGCTGCGGCGGACAGACGTCCAAGGACTGGCAGGGCTTCCTCGCGGTGGCAGATTTCGAGAAGTCCGAGATCGCCAAGAAGATGGGGATATCCGCCAACGGCAGATACGCCCTGAAGGTCCGCAAGTGAGGGGCCGATCGAGAATGTTCGACAAGGACCTCGTCCTCCCGGAATCTGCCAGGGACTCCTTCAAAGAGCCCGTCGGCAGGGAGATGGACGAGTCCGAGATCGACGGTAACGCTCAAACCTGTTTCATAACCGTCGGGGACGTGGTATCCCTGACATTCAGAAGGCACGGCGTGAGGCCGCTGTTGTCGATCTACGACGGCAGTACGGAGCGCAGGGAGATGACGGACTTCGCCAAGCTCGTGGAGGGCGAGGAGAAGGAGGTCGTCTCGAACCCGGCAGGACGGATAACCGCTCAGATGGCGGATGCCGTCCGCAGGGGCATCGAAGGGGAGACCGGGCTCATCAGGGTCGAGGGAGAGGAGGATCTGGCGTTATTGCCTTGCATGATCTTCGCTCCCGAGGGCGCCGTGATAGTCTACGGGATGCCCGGAAGGTGCATGATGGCAGTCACCACGGACGGAGCCGTCAGGAAGAGGGCCACCGAGCTGGTGGCGCTAATGGAGGAATCGGAATGAAGATAGAGATAACAGAGCAGAGGGAGAACCCCCTCCAGAAAAGGGTCGAGGTCCACTTCACCATCGACCACAACGGCGAGTCCACCCCCGGCAGGAATGCCGTGGCCGAGGAGATCGCCAAGATGACCAAATCCAAGAGGAACTGCGTCGTCATCGACAGCATCGAGTCCGTCTTCGGAAGGGGCGTCTCCGTCGGATACGCCAAGGTCTACGACAACATGGAAGCCGCCCTCGAGTTCGACAGGGCGTACCTGCTCAAGAGGAACGGCATCGAGGCACCCAAGCCCGAGGCCCCCGCCGAGGAAGCTCAGGAGTGATTCTGATGGCAAAGGCAGCAGCACCCAAGAAGGCAGTCAGCAAGAAGGACGCATACCAGGTCGAGGGAGACAAGGTCGTCAGGACCAAGCCCGTCTGCCCCAAGTGCGGCCCCGGCGTGTTCATGGCCACCCACAAGGACCGTGTGTCCTGCGGCCACTGCGGATACACCGAGTTCAAGCAGAACTGAGAAGATAATCTTCAATCCGCCTCCACCCTCTCACCAGGAGGCTCAGGATCCGGCCGGGGCATCCCGCCCCGGCTTCTATTTCTTCTCATAAACATTTAACAGATTTCTGAACGGGCTCGTAGTATAGCTTGGATAGCATGGGGGCCTCCGGAGCCTCAGACTCGGGTTCGAATCCCGACGGGCCCGCTTGCAATATCATCATCTCCGGGCCAGCATCTGACCGTTTTCTCGAATGAAATGTAGAAGTCGTTAGAATCAGCTTCTGCCTAGACCTTACCACAAATCACTCAGCAATAGATCCGCAAATATCTTTATCAAAAAATCTCAAATCTATATATTGAAATATATCATATTTATTTATCAAAGCGTGAATCCATCCCTAGGATACAGAAAACGTATTGTCGACGCCATCCTTGAGCGAAAGCTGTCTGCATTCGGTGCAGTGCTTATCTGCGGACCCAGGGGATGTGGCAAGACCACAACTGCTAAGGCCCACAGCAAGAGCTTTGTAGAATTCCAAGACGAGGAATCGAGAGAAATGATCCTCTCCGTGGCATCGACTATGCCCTCCAAGCTGTTGAATGGAGAAAGGCCTCGTCTTTTCGACGAGTGGCAGGACGCTCCCAAGATTTGGGGCACGGTACGCAAGTCCGTGGACGATCTGCAACAGGCCGGACAATACATTCTCACAGGTTCCGATCCGAGCCATTATGACGTCCCTCATACAGGCACGATGAGGATTTCTCGGATGAGGATGTATCCGATGAGCCTGTTCGAGAGCGGTGAATCCAACGGGTCTGTGTCTCTGAAAGAGCTGTTCGATAATCCCGAGAAGTTCGACGGATGCCATTCAGATCTGAGCATTGATGGGATAATCCGTGCAGTGTGCCGTGGAGGTTGGCCGCAGTCATTGGATATGTCAGAAACGGATGCGCTCAAGGTAGCCAAAAGCATCTTCGAGCAGATATGCGATGAAGATTCATCCAATGTTGATGGAGTATCGCGTAAATCGTCAACCGTCAGGCAGCTGCTGAGGTCGTACTCTCGCAACATATGCCAATATTCAGACAATAAGACTGTCATGGCCGATGTCAGGTCCAGCATCAGCCTTTCGGATGGCACGTACTATGATTATATGAGCATCCTGGAGAGGCTGTTCATTATATCTGATGTGGACTCCTGGCATCCTGCAATCCGTCCCAAGACCGTTGTCCGTTCATCCAAGAAGAAGAACCTTGTCGATCCATCCATCGCAGTCGCCGCATTGGGAATAAGCCCCAGCTACTTCGACACCGATTTTATCACGTTGGGATTCCTCTTCGAATCTTTGGCCATAAGAGATCTTCGGGCATATTCATCATCGTTCCGTGGAACGGTTTCCTGCTATCATGACCGTTATGGGTTGGAAGCAGATGCCGTGCTGCATCTTCCAGATGGAAGATATGCTCTCTTCGAGGTCGCGCTGGGGCAGAACGGCGTCGACAAGAGTGCGAAGGATCTGCTTAAGATCGAGTCTCTGGTGAGGAAGCATAATGGGTGCTCCGAGTTCCCGATGAAGATGCCCAATTTGAAGATCGTCATCACGGGCACAGAGTACGGATATCGTCGGGACGACGGAGTATACGTCATCCCGTTGGCATGCCTGCGCGATTGATCGGTGTCATCGGCCTGCCTGCTACCGGTTCCAATGACCGTAAATAAGCATATATGACCATCGGATGCGATGGGTCTGGGTCTTGATGGATGGAACCATGAACCCAGTCATATTATACATTCAAGGCATTAGAGATTCGGTAAGATGAAAGGACGTATTTCACCGAGGGTCGAGCTCGCCGGTCTGCCGAAGACCGTGCACGGAGGCCAGGCTTGGAAGCTCGAGGGCATCGAGGACTACAGCCACAACCTCAATCCGTTCGGTCCTCCGGAGGAGCTCGGAGAGATCGTCGCATCCGCGATATCGGATGTCGGTCACTATCCCGACGATTCGAGCTCGGAGCTCAAGGAGGTCATATCCAAGGCGTTCAGCATCGATGCCGACTGCATAACCATCGGCGCCGGTTCCTCGGACATAATCCGCAACGTCCCCAACACATTCTATTCCAAGGGCGACAAGGTCATCATCCCCCGCCCGTCATTCGCAGAGTACACTCAGCAGTGCAGGATCGTCGGAGCGGACATCTCCAACCATGTCCTTCGCCCCGAAGAGGATTTCAGGATAGACGCCGACAGGCTCCTGGAAGAGGCCGAAGGCGCCAAGGCGGTGTACATATGCAACCCCAACAACCCCACCGGGAGGGTGGAGCCCCGCGACAAGATATGCGCCATCGCCAGGGCATTGGAGGAGAGGGGCACGCTGCTGTTCCTCGACGAGACCCTTCTGGAGCTGGTCCCCGGCTACACGGACATAACGATGTCCGGCATGGTCGGGCGCTTCTCCAACCTGATTGTGGCATCCTCGCTCACGAAATCATTCGCGATCCCGGGCATCAGGATAGGGTTCGGCATGTCCAATCCCGACCTGATATCCGAGATGGAGAAGACCCGCATGACGTGGAACGTGGGGCAGATCGAGCAGACCGTCGCTACTGTCCTGCTGAGGGACAAGATGGACTACGTGGACCACGCGGCAGCCGTCATGGGAGAGGAGTCGGAGATCATGAACGCCTCTCTGAAGGAGGTCGGGTTCCCGGCGGGGCCGGTCTCAGACTCGTTCTTCTACTTCAACTCGGTAGAATCCCTCGGATTCGACGGCGCCGACTTCGTCAAGCGCATGCTCAGGCACGGCATAATGGTGAGGGACTGCGCTTCCTTCGGCGAGGATTACAAGAGCTATGTCAGGTACAGCGTGAAGGACCGCGAGAGGAACTGCAGGTTCATCGCTGCCGTGGACGCGGTCCTGAACGGGTGATCAGATGATCCTCTGGCTGGACGCCATCCTGGTGGTATTGGCGGCCCTGGCCATCGACCGCTTCATAGGGGAGGTCCCCAACTCCGTCCATCCGCTCAGGTGGATGGGCAACATACTGTCGGCGATAGACCGCCATGTGGAGTCCAGGGGGTCCAACAAGGCCATAGTAGTCGGTTTTCTGTCATATCTCTTCGTGTTCGTGCTGTTCGCGGGCATAGGGCTGTGCATCACATCGTTCCTGAGGTATGCCGTGGGCGAATGGCTCGGCGAGACTGCCGGAACGGTCGCATGGATCCTGTCGACCGCCATGATATTCAAGATCAGCTTCGCGGTGTTCTCCTTCAGGAAGCACTGCGACCCCATATGCGCCGACCTGGATTCCAGAGACACGGAGGCTGCTGCCGCCAAGGTGCAGATGATCGTCAGCCGCAACACCAAGGGCATGGATGCCGAGCACATCGCATCGTCATGCTGCGAGACCGTCACCGAGAACCTGGTGGACAGCGTGTGCTCGCCGGTGCTGTACTTCTCGATCTTCGGGCTCCCCGGAGCGGTGATGTTCCGCTGCGCCAACCTCATGGATGCCATGTGGGGGTACCTCAACGATAAATACTCTAAACTGGGCAGGTTCCCTGCCCGCTTCGACGATGTTCTCGGATTCGTGACGTCCAGGGCATCTCCTGTGTTCATAGCCGTCGCCGGCAAGATGCTCGGCATGGACTGGAGGGCCTCGGTCCCTGCCGCCAAGGCCGAGCACACCAAGACCCCCAGCCCCAACAGCGGATGGTCTATGACCGCCGCGGCAGCGGTGCTGGGCATAAGCATGGAGAAGAAAGGCGTCTACGTCATGGGGACCGGCCCCATGCCCACCACCGCCGATGTGAAGAGATGCTGCAGGCTCATCGAGCTGACATCGATCATATTCATCCTGACCGTGGGGATCATACTCTACGGGACCGTCGGGATAAACGTGCAGCTGTTCGTGGAGGACAGCCTGTTCGGATTCTGGAGCGCGATACTGTGAGGTTCCTCAAAGAGACTGCCATCGTCCCCGTGGACGGATGGGATGTGGGATATGCGATATTCGAGGAGAGGATGGAGGTGCTCAGCAGCGCCGTGCTGAACGGAGGGGACTCCATGGCCAGCGCCATCTTCATCATGCAGGTCTCCAAGGACTACTGCTGCGACGATCCGCTGGCCGATGCCCTGCGCGTCAGGGACGCCCTGGGGCTCCCCGAGGACACCGTGGGCATGATGACCGCCGCGGAAGTGGGGCGCGTGTTCAATTCATCCCTGGGGGAATGCAACGGGGTCGAGGCTGTCGCCATCGCCACCGCCGGGCTCAGCAATCACGTCGTTGCCGGCGAGACCTTGGACAACTATCCGGAGCGGAGGGTCGTGTCCGATGCAAGGGCCGCCCGCATCGCCGGGACCATCAACATAGCCGTGATCTCGCCGTTCCCCCTGACCATGGTCGGCAAGGTGAACCTCATGATCCCTCTTGTGGAGGCCAAGTCCGCCGCCATGGCGGACAGGGGGTACCGGGAGACGGGGACAACATCAGATTCCATGGCAGTGCTCTGCCCCGTCGGGGATGACAGGGTCGATTACACGGGAACGGGCTCGGACATAGGCATCGCGGCCGCCAGAGCCGTGCGCTCAGCCGTGGGGTCCGCATTGGAGCGCAGGTGCGAGCATCCGGTGATGGAGGAGCCCTTCAGGCTCCTGGAGAACGCCGGATACGGCATGGGCCGCATGATGGAGATCTCCGGCACGGGCCTATCCGAGGATGATTTCCGTTCCAAAGTGTCCAAGGCCCTCGGGTCGAAGGACGTCAGGGCGATGATCGACATCGCACTGTTCTGCCGCGACAGGGCCGATTCAATGGCCGAAGACGGCGAAACCTCTTCCAGGGACCTGCTGGAGAGCATGTTCTCATCCGTCGCAGGGTCCGAGATAGATTGTGATGATACAATGGGATGCGCCGTCAGGGCGCTTCTGATCCGTGCGGGTGTTTCCAGATGAGCGAAGAGGAATGTGCGAGGAAGGGCTCGGCGCTGAAGGCCATGGTGTCCTTCTTCACGATATGGCAGCAGGATATAACGCAGGAGGACATGGACGCCATGGAAAAGGACTTCCATCTGGCGCCGCTCATCGGGCTGTTCTTCGGAGCGGTGCTCATCGTCATAATGGCGGTGATGACCGCGCTGAGCCAGTCCTTCGGTTTCGGATCCTCGATGCTCTATGCGATCTTCTGCCTGGCGGCAGTATGGATCGGCAGCAAGTTCATCCATTTCGACGGCCTGACAGATTTCGGCGACGGGATGATAGTCTCCGGAGCCCAGGAGGACCATGTCCGCGCATTGAAGGACACGCTCGTCGGCGCCGGAGGGATCGGCGTCGCGCTGACCGTCGTGCTGCTCTCATTCTCGGCATATTCCTTCGCGGCTCTGTCCCTGATCGTGCTGGCGCCCCTGGTCGAGGTCCTGGTGAAGAACGCCATGGTCGTCGCTGCGGCGTTCGGAAAGCCGGGGAACGGCATGGCCGGCAAGCAGGTGGCCATGACCACCAGCGACTCTGCCGTGAAGTCGATCGTCCTGACTGCCGTTCTCGGCATCGTGCTGGCGTTCTTCACGCTGGCTGTCCAGAACTGGATCCTCGGATACTACGGCAGGCACCCCTATCTGGACTTGGCCGGTGTCATCGTGGCGTTCGTCTTCGGGCTGGCGGCCTCGATACTCGTCGGCCGTGCGATGGCCTCCAAGGCCAATTCCACCTTCGGGATGGTCAACGGAGACATCCTCGGAGCCACCAACGAGATCTGCAGGCCCGTTGCCATGATCGTCATGGCGCTCGTGCTCTGTGTGTGGGGATTCTGATGCAGGCCCTGATAAACGCCGGAGGCAAGGGGACCCGCATGGGCAAGTGCGGGATCGAGAAGCCGATGCACATGGTAGGCGACAGGCCCGTTGTCGCGAGGGTCGTTGAAGCTCTGCAGCAGTCCACCCACATAGACAGGATCCTGGTGTCCGTCAGTGACAACACGTCTAACACCGAGCAGTACCTGGAGAGCATCGGGATCGAGACCATCAGGACCTCGGGAGAGAGCTTCATGGACGACCTCCATCAGGCGTTCGAGTCGATGGACGGGGACTATGTGCTCACATGCCCTTCTGACCTCCCTCTTCTCACGACGGAGGTCGTCAACACATTCATCGAGTACTTTGTGCCCGGCCTGATGGAATCGGCCATTGCCGTTGTGGACGAGGCCACCGTGCTGAGCACCGGGATAACGCCGTCGTACACCAGGGAATACGACGGCAGGCAATGGGTTCTTTCAGGACTGTGCATAATGAACCGCCCGCGCACGCTGGCAGGCGATTACCTTGAAGAATACCTTTTCGAGACGAACTGGGTGGAGCTCTCCGTCAACGTGAACACGCCGAAGGAGCTCGACCTGGCCCGTAGCTATTTCAGGGAATGACCCTCCCCCTCGGAAGGGGGAGGCAAGGCTTTCAGAAGCCCATTATCTCCTTGTAGAGCCTGTGGACCTCGTCCTGGAGGTCGGAGCATGTTATCTTCCCGGCTGATTCGATGATCGCGCCGACAGAGGCTCCTCCGCATCCGACTCCCTCCTTGATGAAGCCCCATTCATATGCTTGGAGCCCTTCGTAGGGGCTGTCGCTGTAGTCCACGTTGACGTAGATTATGGGAATGCCCGACGAGATGCAGTCCATGATCTTCCTCATGCTGGAGTTGGGGTCGTTCATCAGCCATCTGGTGGTCCCCTGGAAGAAGTTGCCCACCAGCTCCGGATGCAGCGCGACGGCCCCGGCCATCACCGCGGCCAGCTGGGTGCCTCCTCCCACGATCACGGGCACGGACTTCGCCGCACCGCAGAGGATCCCTATGTTGGCGGGGAGCATGGGGTCTCCGACGCACTCGATCGCCTTCAAGGGGTCGTCCTTCAGGTCCCCGGGCTTTATTCCGGCGGCCTCCATGGCCTCTGCCACGAGCCTGGACTTGAGCTCCTTCGGGTTGTTCGGGGAGCTGCTGCTGACCAGGTTCTCCTTCAGCACGCCCATGGCCATCATGACCGCCAGGGCGGTGGTGGTGCCTCCGGCGCAGCTCTCGCTTATCACGACGAAGTCGTATGCTCTGGCGAGCATCTCACCGAACATGTACCCTTTCTCGTACTCCTCCCGGACGTTCTTCACAGAATTACCGGTGATGATCTTCTCTCCGCACTCGCCTCCGACATCGATGTACGGGACGTAGGGAACGACCTCGCACCCGCCGTTGACGATGTAGAAGGGCATCTTGGACAGGTTGAGGGCCGCCTTGGTCAGGGTGGCGGGAGTGGGGATCCCTCCGGGGTTGATCGGTATCCCCTTCATGCAGGACACCTTGCCGCTCACCAGGATCTCCGCGTCCGCGGCGGGAGTGAACATGGTGAGCTCGGGCGTGTCGCCCGCATCGGACACTCCCGGTATCGTGGACGTGCGGGTGTTGGCGACCGTGCATGTGAACACGCCCCTCTTCCCCCAGATCCTTGAGAGTATGTCCTTGGCTGTCTTCTCGTCCCCGTATACGCCCAGGGATGGCGGAATCTCGAACTCCATCTGTTCACCTGACCTTGCTCAAAACGGTTTTGACTATGTCGGCCACCGGGACCATCCCGCCTTCGGGGATCCCCAGGTCCATGCTGGTCCACAGGGGGACCTCCATCAGTATGTGCTCTCCGGTGACGCAGGACGTTCCGTGGTCAACGAAGTAGACTATGTTCTCAACGTCCGGGAAGTACTCCTCCATCAGCCTGTCGGTCTTCTCCAGGACGGCCTTCTTCTTGAAAGGGTCCTTCTGGTGGCTGTACTCGTCGACCTCGTCCACATGGAGGAACACGTCGCCCTTCTTCAGAGCGTCGCGGGCCACCGGGAACCTGGACTCCAGGTCGTAGATGATGTGCGTCTCGTAGCCGAGGGACGCGCATATGCCCATGGATGTGGGGCTGTCGGAGACTGCGGTCATGTTGCGGATCTCGGAGAAGCCGGGGTACTGATGCCCCATCCTCCCGCATCCCCATGGGTATCCGGTGACGCCGTCCAGCTCGCCTGCGACGGTGGTGACCAGTTTCCCCAGATCTCCGGGCACTTCCTTGTACGGAGCGTCCACCGGAGGGGCTGGCAGCGTCGGGACGTCGTCGGTCTCCATGGTGAGGACCGCTCTCCCTTCTATGAAGAACTTGATGGCCGGATCGTAAGACGACAGGATGTCCATATGGGACATGATGCGCTCTTCCAGGGCATCCTTGATCTCGGCGGTGTTGTAGCACCATCTGACCATCCCGTCGCCTATCCTGGCGGGGCTGAGCCTGAAAGCCGCTCTTTTCTTATCGGATATGGGCAGCCCGAGGCCCATGGCTTCCAACGCGGCTCTCTCGATCTCCGGGGGATGCCCGGTGAAGAACTCGTTGAGGAAGAGCTGCGTGTATCCTCTGCCGGTGGTCCGGTAGCGGTGCGGGGCCTTGCTGCGCATGAACGGCATGTCAGCGACCTCGAACGGCTTCTTCCCTCCCATCAGCGGATTCGGGTGGTCCTCTGCTCCGTCGAGCAGAACGAAAAGCGTGTTGTCCATCATATCCTCCCGAGCGCGATGGCGGCCTGTCCCACGGATATGCCGCAGTCCCCGTTCGGAACCTCCTTATGTATCGCTGGTAGATGGTCGGATGATATAACCATATCCTTGAACATGCTGGCTATGGCGGAGTTGTAGGACACTCCTCCCGATATCCCTATATACTTGAATCCTGCGGAGTCCGCAGCCGAGATGGATGATACGACCAGCTCACTCATGATGTTATATACGATGGAGTATGCGGCATCTTCCTTCCTTACGGAGTCGATCCTGTCGAACAGGTGGGCGGTGCGGATCACTCCGTGGTCCGTGGACGTCTCGAACCCGTCTACGAGCTTCCCTCTTGATAACAGCGGCTCCAGCAGCATGGCGGGCTCCCCGTCGTAAGTGCGCTGGCTGCAGACGCCCAGGCTGTACGAGAGGGCGTCGAGGATCCTTCCCATGGAGGAAGTCCTCACGCTGCTGGCCATCATCTTGGAGAGCACGGCCGCTTCCTTATCGGTGAAATCATGGTTCCCGTTGCCGTTCATGGAGTCTATCGCGAACCTGAGCCTCCTCAGGTCGTAGAGGGCGCGCTCGGAACCGAGAAGAGGGATGTACTCCAGGTGGGCAGCCCTCCTGTAGCCGGAGAAGTCGGCCGACAGGACCTCGCCTCCCCATGCCATGCCGTCGTCGCCGTGGCCGGTGCCGTCGAGCGCGAGGCAGGCGCATCCGTCTATGGACATGTCCGCCATGAGAGAGGCGGCATGGGCCCAATGGTGCTGCACTTGGACGATCTCCGCCCCATGCTCCTCCGCCAGCGTTCTGGCCAGCTTCCTGTTGGAGTATCCCGGGTGGAGGTCGATGGCGATGACCGAGGGCTCGCACCCGACCAGCTTCATCTGTGTCCTGACAGCCTCCTCTAGGTATTCGGGCACTCCGATCTTCTCGCCGTTGCCGATGTACTGCGTGGGCCATATGGTCCCTCCGGAAGCGACGGACCCGGTGAGGTTCTCCTGGGCCCCAAGGGCGACCGCGTCGCCCGTCTTGCCGAAGCGGAGCCCGAAGGGGATGCTCCCCCTGGACCTCCTTATGTACTGCGTCCTGTCGCCCAGCATCCTCAGCACGGTGTCGTCGGCGCGGTTGATTATCTCTTGATCATGCAGGAGATACGCATCGGCGCCCAGCTCCGTGATGCGGACGTCGTCGACGATCATCGGCTCGCCCGGCAGGTTCGCCGATGTCATCAGCAGGGCGTCGTGCCGCAGTTTCGAGAACAGGATGTGGTGCATCCCGGTGTAGGGCAGGAAGATCCCGATGTTGTCCAGGCCCGGGGAGGCTGACTCGATCCCGGGGGCGTCTTTCTTCCTGACAAGGACTATGGGGCGGCTGGGGGACAGGAGCATGGCCTCCTCTTCCGGCGTGGGATCCGCGTACCTGCGGACGGCGTCCATGTCCCGGACCATTATCGCGAAAGGCTTCCTCTTGCGGCCGTACCATTCCCTCATGTCGTCGATGCGGTCCAGGGTGCAGCAGATGTGCATCCCTCCCCATCCCTTGATCACCGCGCGGCACCCGCTGTCCAGCATCCCGGCCAGGCTGGATATTGGGTCGTCATCGATCGTGGTGCCGTCCGGCAGGACCAGGCGGTACGAGGGCCCGCAGGCGGGGCAGCAGATGGTCTGATGGTGGAACCTCCTGTCTGAAGGGTCTCCGAACTCCCTGCCGCATTCGGGGCACACGGGGAACCTGTCCATGGAGGTCAGCGGACGGTCGTAGGGCATCCCTTTCAGGAGGGTGAACCTGGGCCCGCAGTCGGTGCATGTGGTGAATGGATACCCGTGCCTGCGGCCGCCATGGAATATCTCATCCACGCAGCGGTCGCAGACGCAGCTGTCCGCGGGGATGGATGCTCCCGAGCCGGTCCCGGAGGAACCGACTATGGAGAACCCCTGCCCTCCGGTGTATGCGGCGTCCTCCTTCTCTACCGAGGATATCCTGGCCAGCGGAGGGAGGGATGCGGCAAGCGCCTGCAGAAGGTCTTCTCCGCGGTCGGTGTCGATGATGACGCAGGAGCCGTCGTTCCTCACGGTGCCCGATGCTCCGCAGGCCATCGCGGCACGGTAGACCGCGGGCCTGAAGCCCACGCCCTGGACCGTGCCGCGGATTGTGATCCTCATGGTCGCGGAGAATGCATCGGGGGTTATTGGATTTTCCCGGCTCAGCGGGTCTTGTTGCCGCAGGCGCAGGCCGGCGGCAGGTCGTTGCCCATGGACGGAGGCTTCTGCCTGTCCACGCTAAGAACGCCGTCTGGAACATCCAGGAAGTCGGCGAGGTCCTGGTCGGAGGGGTAGGCTCCGGAAGATATGATCACACCGTTGTAGGTGCAGATCGGAAGGGCTCCGAGGCCCTTCGACGACACTTCGTCGAAGGCCTCTCCCGGAGGGAGGTCCTCGGCGGTTGTGCAGGCCACCCTGTCGATGGCTATCCCTGCGGAGGCGAGGCGGCGGTAGGAATCATCGAACCTCTCGAAGTCCTCGGGATGGCTCTTGGCGTAGCCTTCGTACTCATACACGGTCATTTCGCTCATGTGTGGGTCGCTCCTTTGTTTTTTGGGGTTTGAGGCCCCCGGAGGGGCCTGAGAAAAGTATCAGTGGGGCTAGGTGACCAAGAAGTTGGTGCACCTATCGGGCGGGGACAGTTCATCCCCGCAGTCTATGGCTCGGAGCCAAAGCCGCGCGCCCCGCGGCCAGGATG
>CAVKKO010000029.1:0-18179 GCA_963656905.1 Bacteroidaceae bacterium
GGTCTCCATGGGCTCGTCGAACTGCGTGACCTTCACGAGATCGGACAGGGAGGACAAGGTCCTGGGGGAGTACTCCCAGGCCATCGGCAGGTGGCCCGTCCTCTTGCCGTAAACCGGCACGGTGATGGAGTTCTGGGCGCAGATCCTCAGGACCTGGTCTTCCAGGAAAGGCTCCAGCTCCTCCACGACGATGACAGCCTTCTTGCCCTTGACGAAATCGGCGATCTTCTTCTCCGGCAGGGGGTTTGTGAACCCGAGCTTCAGGATGGAAGCCCCGGATGTGAACTCCTTCACGTAGGTGTAGGAAACTCCAGAAGTGATGATTCCGATCTCTCCATCGCCTTCGACGAAGTTGAGCGGGGATGCCTCAGAGAGCTCCTTGGCCTTGGCGTTGAGCTCCAGGAGCCTCTTCCGGTTGACACGGGCGTTGGCAGGGACGTTCACGAACCTTACCACGTCCTTGTCGAAGTGGCCCTTGACCTTGGGCTCGGCCCTCTGGCCGAGGACGACGGCTCCGCGGGCATGGTTGACCCTGGTGGTGGTCCTGTAGATCACAGGGAGCGTGGTAGCCTCGGATATCCTGTACGCCTCGGCGACCATGTCCTTGGCCTCGGCGGGTGTGGACGGCTCGACCATGGGCAGGAGGCTCAAGGTGGAGTAGTAGCGGTTGTCCTGCTCGTTCTGGGAGCTGTGGGCGGACGGGTCGTCTGCGGTCAGGATGAGCATCCCTCCGGTGACACCGGAGTAGGCGAGCGTCATCATGGGATCGGCGGCCACGTTGAGCCCCACGTGCTTCATGAACACGAAGGACCTGAGCCCCGAGGAGGCCGCGGCGGCGGACACCTCCATCGCAACCTTTTCATTAGTGGAGAACTCGAAGTACATCCCGGCATCCTGAGAGAGCTTCTCAAGGAGGTTGCCGATCTCCGAAGACGGAGTCCCCGGATAAGTGGAAGCGAATCCCGCCCCGGACTCGAAGAGGCCCCTTACGATGGCCTCGTTGCCCAGGAGGAGCTGCTTTCCTCCGTTCGCAAGTAAATCCGACATGATATTCCTCAAACGGCTCCGTATCTTAGAAGGAAGTCTTATAAGCAACGGTGACCGCGAGTCCCATCCAACGTGTTCCGGGAGCTTCGGCTCTGCGTTCAGCCTTGATGAAGGTGGGGAGAAAGGTTCGTAGGTTCTTTTCATTGTTGAAATTATATACATTTTATTATTGAAAATACATTCATTCTTAATACCTGGAAAACCATCGATGAGTCACAATGACCCTCACTCCGGACGGATATCGGCCGAGATTCCTGGATGCGACGATAGCGAAGAGGCTGAAGATCTCTGGGGCGGTATGCATCGAAGGGCCGAAGCATTGCGGGAAGACCTGGACGGCTCTGAACCATGCCAACAGCGCCATGATGCTGGACGACCCTGCCGGGAACCACCGTAACAGGACCCTGTGCGACATGGAGCTTGAAAGGGCCTTCATCGGAGATTCGCCGCATCTGATCGACGAGTGGCAGTGCGTCCCGAGCATCTGGGACGGGACCAGGAAGGCCGTCGATTCCACGACGGAGAACGGACGCATCTTGCTGACGAGCTCATCTGCGCCGAAGAAGAAAGGCGTGATGCACAGCGGCGCCGGAAGGATATCCGCGATACGGATGCGCACCATGTCCCTCTACGAATCCGGACATTCGGACGGCAGGGTATCGCTCGGGTCGCTGTTTTCGGGGACGTTCCAGCAATCACTGTCCTTCGACAGCATCACATTGGAGCGCCTTGCGTCGCTGATCGTACGTGGAGGGTGGCCAGAACAATCCAAGGAAGACGGCATCCGCGGATGCCAGCCGCCGAACGCCATCTTAGACTCCATCATGTCCGATGCTGCCGGAGCAGACGGGAAGAGGCGGGTCAGGAGGAAGCTGGATGCGGTCGTCAGCTCGATGGCATGGAACGAGAGCACGATCGCATCCGACACAAAGATCATGGACGATGTCAACGAGCTGACGGATGAGAGCATCGATTGCAGGACATTCTCCGAGTACAGGGATGTGCTGGACCGCGCTTTCATGATATCGGACCAGCCTGCATTCAACCCCTGTTACGGGGTGAAAGTCCGCGTCGGAAAAAAGCCGAAAAGGCATCTGGCAGACCCCTCTTTGGCTGCAGCAGCCTTGGGAATGACGCCGGATAAGCTCATAGATGACCTGGACCTGTTCGATCGCCTCTTCGAATCCTTGTGCGAGAGGGACTTGGACGTTTATGCCTCCGCATCGGGTGGAAAAATGCTGCACTACCACGACCATCAGGGCAACGATGCAGACGCTATCGTCGAGATGCCCGACGGCAGATGGGGCGCATTCGAGTTCAGGCTCGGCATGAACCAGGTCGATCCTGCTGCAGAGCACCTGCTTGACCTCGAATCCTATATGGAGAAGAAGATGGCGAAGCGGATGCCGTCCGTCCTCGCCGTCATCTGCGGCATGGAGTCGAGCGCTTATCAGCGCGATGACGGAGTCTATGTGCTGCCGATCACCGGTTTGAGGAACCGAGTCCGGCAAGAAGCACAGATATAACCGCTGTCCGATGGCCTGCCATGGAAGACATGGACCGTTTCTCGCTCACGCTGACCGGCTCGGCCTGTCGATCCTCCTGATCGTCTGGCTGGCAATCCCCGCATCCCAGGATTGGCGTTGGACGCCGGTCGTCGTTATCGTCGTGGCGATACCGCTATCGTTCCTGGTCTTGAAGAAACTCCGGAAAGCCGACTGACAGACCGATTCCGCTTAAGAACCATAGTCCGATATACGTTCATGGACCCGTTCACAGTCGCCATAGCACTGATCATCATCGGAATCCTGTTCCTTATAGCCGAGACCTTCAGCCCCGGCGCGTTCATGGTCATTCCAGGCACGGTGATCCTCATCATCGGCCTCATCGGAGCCGCTTTCCCGGACGTCCTGTTCTCGCTGTGGTCCCCTGTGATCGCGGTGGCGATAGCCATCCCAGTCACGCTGGCCACTGTGTACCTCTACAAGTTCCTGGCCAAGCCGGAGCCTCCTACGACAACGGTCATGGAGTCCCTGGTGGGGAAGAGAGGCACCGTCACCGTGTCGACCGAGGCCGGGAACATGAAGGGCAAGGTGAAGATCGGATCCGACACCTGGTCCGCGACATCGGACTCCCCCATCGAGGCCGGAGCCGAAGTAGAGGTCGAGAGCAGCGAAGGGGTGCACGTGCACGTTCGCAGGATCTGAGAAGGAGATGGAAGAACATGGATGCCGACATAATCATCGCCCTGGCGCTGGTCGCCGTCGTGGCTGTCATAGTGGTCATCGTCAGCGGAGTCAAGATCGTCCAGCCATACGAGCAGGCGATCTACATGAGGCTTGGAAAATTCGTGAGGGTCCTGAACCAGGGGCTCAACGTCGTCTGCCCGCTCATCAACCAAGTGGTGAAGCTGGACCTGCGCACGGAGGTCCTGGACGTCCCCAAGCAGGAGGTCATCACCAAGGACAACTCCCCTGTGCAGGTGGACGCGGTCATATACATCAAGGTCACCGACCCGAAGAACGCTTTCTTCGAGGTCACCGACTACCGCCTGGCAACGGTCAACCTGGCCCAGACCACGCTCAGATCCATCATCGGAGAGATGGAGCTGGACCAGATCCTGTCCTCCAGAGAGAGGATCAACGTGAGCCTCAGGGACATCCTCGACGAGAACACCGACAAGTGGGGAGTGAAGATCGAGGCTGTGGAGATCAGGGAGGTCGATCCCGCCAGGAAGGTCAAGGACTCCATGGAGGAGCAGACCTCGGCCGAGAGGAAGAGGAGAGCCGCAATCCTGGAAGCCGACGGTCAGAAGAGGGCCGCCATCCTGGAGGCGGAGGGGCGCAAGAAGTCCATGATCCTCCAGGCCGAAGGCCAGAGGCAATCGATGATCCTCGAAGCCGAGGGGAAGAGGCTGGCCACCATACTCGAGGGGCAGGGAGAGGCCCAGAGGCTCAGGATAATGTCCGTGGGAGCTTCGGCGATGGACTCCAAGGCCCTCTCGGTGCTGTCGATGCAGACCATCCAGAAGGTCGGAGAGGGGGAATCGTCGAAGATCTTCTTCCCCATGGAGCTCACCAGGCTCGTCGACGGCATATCAGACTACATGGGCTCCGCGTCCAGGATCCCCGACAGGGAGGTCTCCGACACCGAGAGCATCGCCAAGGCCGTCGGCAACCCCGACGAGATCCTGGGGCCGATCCCCAGCTACGAGGAGATCAAGGAGGAAAAGGAGCGCTTCGACAAGTCCCTCAACGAAGAGATGGACGACGTCGACCGCGTCATCGACAAGAAGTCTGAATGAACAGGCCGTCACCGCTCTTCCGGAGGCCGGCCGGCGATGGCCGTCAGGTACCTCTCGACGTTGAGGTACCGGATGCCGTCGACGGCCGCGTCCTCCCCGCGGTAGATAACGTACTTCCCTCTGACGGGGCCGTAGCGGTGCTCCGTCAGGGATATCTTTTCTGCATCTTCGAGATGCCTGCGCTGAGACTTCGTCATCTCGGAGCTGTGCTTCACCTCGTATACCTCGCATGTCCCCGATTCCGGATCGAACACGACCATGTCGAACTCGCCGACAGCGAACTTGGCGACAAAGACCTCCATATCGGGATGGGCGAACATTGTCTCCAGGAGGACGATGTCTTCCATCATCCTGCCCTTGACCTCGTCCAATATGCGTTCGGTGATGCGCCTGCGCTCCTCCAGGGACAGATCCGCGAAGGAAGCGTCGTCAATCAGGCTCCTTATCAGCGCCTCCGCCTGCGAGTACCTCAGCCCAGGCTGGGTGATGAGCGTCCTCTCCAGCTTCCGGTCGGTGAAAGGCAGGCGGATGACGTCGATGATCTTGACGAGGTCCAGGAGCTCGAGGTACTCTTTTATCTCGCCGACATGGGCGTCAGTCAGCTCACGGGCTATCCCGTCGCTGTCGAGGACCTCCAGCATCCTACGGAGCCTTTCGGTGACTGCAGCACGGTCCACAGCGTACAAAGCGTCTGTGGGATGCTCCCGGTCGCGGAGCAGGTTGGAAGCGGATATGCCGAGGTCGTGGGATTCGAAGTCCCTTGTGAGCACATCCAGGGCGAACCGGTGGTTCATGTCCTCCACGACCCTGTTGATCACGCTGGTGAGCTCATCGCTGTCGTACAGGCCCCTGAGATGGTCGAAATGGTCCCCGTGCCTGAAGCCGCGAAGGGAATGCTGTATATTGCAGGCTATCGCCGAGTCCACATACGCATCGGCGGACTCCTTGGCTCCGAAAGGGGACCGGTTGTAGCGGGTCCCGCTCGTGCACATGGTACCCCCGTAGCGGATGTACTCGTCTATCCCCCTTATCCCTAAGACCCTCTCGAACTCGCGGTAAGGTATGAAGGTGGTGCGGACCATGATGCAGCGGTCGTAGAGCTGCTCGTCCTCGGCGAAGGCGAACCCGAGGGAATCAGTCCCCGAAAGGACGATCCTCACCCCCATGGAGGCATATATGTCCGAGAACAGAGAGGCGCCGTCGATGAAGCCCTCGATGGCCGTTGCCTCGTCGATGAACACCGTCCCAGCCCCTTCGGCCATCAGAATGTCCAGATCATGCTTTGCATCGGCCATCGTGTTGCCCGTTGAGGTCTGGATGAATGCAGCCTTGGACAGCGCCTCCTGGTCCATGGATGCCATGGCCTGGCGCATCAGGGTGGTCTTCCCTGTCCGGCGGAGCCCGGAGAGGACGAGCACACGGCCCGACGAAGGAGCTTCCAGATATCTCATCAGGTCTTCGAAGCAGTCGCGCTTCCTGAGCCCGGAGACGGATGCGGACAGCTTCCGAAGGGCCTCTCCGCGGTAGACGGCCATCCTGAACTTCGAAGGCCGGGGATCCTGAGCGCTCCTGAGCCCGGCGAGCTCCGCCTCCAGCCCCTTCCTGACGGCTATCTCTTCCAAGACCTTGCCGAGCTCGGATTCCGGGACGAACTTCTCCTTCAGCTTGCCCCCCTCGTTCCAACGGCGATAGTGATAGGCCTTCCCCTTGACAGTCTTCCTGGATACCGAGCCTTTTGGCAATGCTGCTATCCGATCTTCCAGTTCTCTGATGCGCTCCGACTCCTGCATGCCCAGCCTCCCGCGGTTATACCATATCTTATTATTATATGGTATAACTGGTATAACCGTTTTGGCAGGACGGTTATCATGGCCTATCGGCTGTCAGAAGGCTTTCGGAACAGCCTCGGCTTTGACCATCGTTTATATAGATAATCGTCGCTGGACATTCGATTGCTTATGAAAACGAAGATCAAGGCATCCAGAAGGTCGATGGGAATGAACTACGCGATACGCGAGGTCACCGTGCCCGCCGCCGAGGCCGCCAAAACAGGCTTGAAGATGCTCAACTTCAACATAGGCGACCCCAACAAGTGGGACTTCGAGACCCCCGAGTACTTCAAGGCCACGCTCCGCGCGGCGGTCGACGAGACCGACAACGGATACGGAGACTCCCAGGGCAACCTGGACCTCCGCGAGGCCATCGTCCAGAGGGAGAAGGAGAAGCACGGTGTCACGATCACCCCGAAGGATGTCTACGTCACCGCAGGAGTGAGCGAGTGCATCAACATCATGATGGGCACCCTTGTGGAGCCCGGAGACGAGATCCTCGTCCCGGGGCCCGGATACCCGTCATACGCGCAATACATAGGCTTCTACGAGGGCCGCACCGTCTCCTACCGCCAGATCGAGGAGGAGGACTGGAGGCCCGACATAGACATGATCAGGAAGCGTATCACCAACAGGACGAAGGCGCTGGTCGTGATCAACCCCAACAACCCCACGGGAGCGGTGTACGACCGGAAGTCCATCACCGAGATCGGAGACGTCGCGGCAGAGTACGACATCCCCCTGATCTCCGACGAGATCTATGACAAGATCATCATGGAGGGCGAGTTCTACTCCGCGTCCAGGCTGTCCGACGACGTGCCCCGCGTCATATTCAACGGGTTCTCCAAGGTGAACCTGATGCCCGGTTGGAGAATGGGATACTGCTACTTCATGGACAAGTACGGCCTGATGGACGAGGTCAGGGAAGGGATGATGAAGCAGTTCCGCGCGAGGATATGCGCGAACGTGCCCTGCCAGGCAGCTGCCAAGGCATCGCTCCAGGGCCCTCAGGGCTACATCGAGGACCTGAACAGGAAGCTCAGGGAGAGGTCCGAGTTCTCATACAACAGGCTGAACGAGATCCCCCATATCAGCACCAACCGCGCCAAGGGGGCGTTCTACATGTTCCCCAAGGTCGATCTCAAGGGCACCCCCTGGAAGAACGACAAGGACTTCGTCCTCGACCTGATCAAAGAAGAAGGGCTCGTCATGGTCCACGGCTCCGGGTTCGATCCAGAGTTCGGCTCCGGCCACTTCAGGACCATAACGCTGCCCCAGATGGAGTACCTCGAGGAAGCCTACGACAAGCTCGAGGGATTCATGAACAGGCATCTCGCCTGATACGGGACCTCCGCCTGCCAAAGGCGGGCGGAGGCCCCAACGGTCAGTTCCTGCCCTCGGCGGTCATCTTCTCGAGATACTTCGTCAAGGCCTTGCTGGCCTCGTCGCTCTTCGCTGAGGAGCTGTCCACGTAGCATTTCAGGGTGGTGCTGACGTCCGCGTGGCGGAGCATGTTCTTCAGCGTCTGCAGGTCCACTCCGGTCCTATAATACAATGTGGTTGCAAAATATCTCCGCAGAGAATGCGTGGTGAGCTCGAACCCGCAGCGCTTGCCGAGATCGTGCATCAGATCGGATATCCGGGAAGGCTCCAGAGAGTGCAGCCTCATCCGATGGTCCCTGCATTGAAGCAGGCGGTCGTCGATGCGGACCCCGCTCTTCATCGCCGAATTCCGGTAGGCCTGTATCGCGTCGAACACAGGCTTGGGAACGTTCATCCTGGCCACCAGGCCATCGTCACCATGGCCCTTTCCGTGGACGATCAGCATCCCGTTCACGAAATCCGTGTCCTTTATCAGCGACATCTCGTTGCGCCGGAGCCCCATGTAGGCTCCGAGGCACAGGATGACCCTCTCGCGCTCGTCCGCCTGTCTGTAGGCGGCCTTGAATTTCGCGTCGTCGATGTACGTGCGGTACCTGATTTCCCTGTTGTAGAGGATGTTGGCGTTCTTCAGGACGTTGCGCCCGGTGTGGTAGCAGACCATCTGAGACAGGCTCCTCAGATAGCTGCGCTTGACCTCTTCCTTCACCTTCAGAGCAGACCAGAGGAAGAGGATGTCGTCCCTCGATATGTCCTCGGCCCGGCAGGACCTCCCGGCCCTGCGCAGCTCTTTGAGGCATTGCCGCACATTGTTGCAATGGGTCCGGATGGTGCTGTCCTTCCTCCCCATCTGCTTGAGGCCTTCGAGCCATTCGTTCATCTCATCCATGTCTTTCTCTCCTTTCATGACTTGATTTCCAGTCATGCGGAAATTATGACATAAGATATCTAATCCTTAGAATGACATCAAGGACATGCTGCATAATGACCGGGATCCGGGTGAAAAAGCTGTGAGGATTTATATATCAGAAATCATGTTGGATGTATATGCCAACTGATATCCACGACCTCCCCGCGTTCCGGGACAGGATCAAGACCTGCGGACGCTGCCACCACACATGGTACAGCCATTCTGCCAACCCGGTCAGATGCCCGGGGTGCGGGACATACCATTGGCAGGGCGAGCCCATCGTCAACACTTGCGCCGTGTGCGGCCACGAATGGTTCTCGAGGACCACGCAAGTGCCGCTCAGGTGCCCTTCGTGCAAGACGCGCTCATGGAAGTCGGAAGGATACAAAGGGCGCACAAGGCCGTCCAACCTCGCAATGGACGGGACGGAGAAGGCCATCATCGACATGTACATCTCCGGAGAGGGGTGCGTCGGCATCTCGATCAAGACGGGAGTTGCCCTTTCCAGCGTGGTCAGGATAGTCCGCGCCAACATAAACGACGGGTTCGTCACCAGGATGTGAGCCCTGGTAAAGCAGAAGATATCGGTTTCTGTAATACGGAGGGGTCACCCCCTCCGGTGTTTCAAGCTTCAGAACCTCTGGAGCATCTTGACGACAGCATCGATGACCTCGCGGCCCTTCTCGATCCTGTCCATCGCCTGGAGCTCGGTCATCCCGGGCCCGGTTATGCCGAATCCGACGGGCTTGTCGTATTCCAGCCCGAGGTCCATGATCTTCCTCGAGGCCTGCGCCACGACTACCTCGTCATGCTTGGTCTCTCCGGTGATGACGGCACCGAGGGTGACAACGGCGTCGACGTCGTCGTCCTCCAGCATTCTTTTAACCGCATAGGGAACCTCGAAGACTCCTGGGACCTTGACTATCCTGGAGATCTCCACTCCAAGGAACTCGGCCTCGGCCTTGGCCCTCTCCATCATCAGCGACGTGACCTCGTAGTTGAACTCCGCCACGACCATTCCAATCCTGTATGCTTCCATCTTTCTCACCTTGTCTGCCTGACCGGGCCCTTGTCCGCGAATCCCTGCCTGAGGCCGGTTCCGGCCCTCTTGGTAAGGCTCTCCGGACGGAAGAGCAGGTCGTAAGCGTTGACCGCGTGCTCCCTGGCCCTGCTGTCGGCAAGGAAAGCGAGCTCGGCCTCGTCCTTGGCCTCGTCCTCGTGGACGAAGACCTCGATAATGTGTTTGTTAGTCATCAGCTGTGCGCGGATAAGGCCCGTGGAGGCCTCGTGGGCGCACATCTTGTCCTTCTGCATGGGCCCGGGCATGCCCAGGGCCATGACCAGGTCGCATCCCTGCTCCTCGATGAGCTTCTTGGACGCGACAGGCAGGTCCTTGACGCCGGGCACGGTGTATCTGACGATCGTGAACCCTGTTCCGGTCCTCTGCAGCTGGTCTATGGCCGAACGGCCCATGTCGTACCTTGCGAACGTTGTGTCCGCTATGCCGATCTTCTTCATTGAGATGCCCCCATCTCCCTTATGCGGGCGATTATCCTGCGGGTGGCGTTCAGGTCCTCGGCGCATTCCGTGGCCCTGACCACCTTTATCCCTCCGAGGCCTGCCTCATCCAGCTTGGAGCGGAGGTCGTCCTCCTTGAACTTCTGGTCGTAGCCCAGGACGATGACGTCGGGCCTGACGTACCTGACGGTGTCGAGTATGTCTCCGCGGCCGCCGACGATGGCCTTGTCCACCGGCTTGAGGGCGCCGACGATCCTGGCCCTCATGTCCTCCGGAGTGACGGGCTCGTGCTTGCTCCTGCGGACGGTGTCGTCGTTGGCTATGACCACCACAAGCTCGTCCCCGTAGGAGCGTGCCTGCTCCAGATAGGAGATGTGGCCGGGATGGATGATGTCGAACACTCCTGAAGCCATGACGCGCGTCATCGGCTCAGAGCTCCAAGCCGGTCTTCTCGAGGTAGGCGTTCCATTGGTCGATGACGTCCTGGCCCTCGACCATGGCGATGCCCTTGGCAGACGCGAAAGAAGCGACATCGGACTTGCACATGGAACCGCCGTCGTCCCCCATCATCTCGCAGATGGTGGCGGAAGGCTTCACACCGGCCATGTACATCATGGCCGTGCACAGCTCGGTGTGGCCGTGGCGGGTCTTGAGGATCCTCTCCGTGGTGTTCAGGAGGTGGACGTGGCCGGGCGCGCGGAAGCGCTCTCCCAGCTCCTTTGATATCTCCGCGACGGGCAGGTCCTGGAAGATGGTGTCCACGTAGGCCGTGATGGTCAGGGCCCTGTCGTGGTCGGTTATCCCGGTGTAGGTGTCGCGGTGGTTGATCGTGATCCCGAAGGAGGACTTGGTGCCGTCGTATGGGATGTCGTTGGGGGCCATGGCTCCCAGGACAGGGTACCTCTCGCGGTCGTCCCAGTAGACGTCGGACATGAACGGGAGCCCCAGCTCCTTGGCCTTCCTGTAGGGGGTGGTGGTGCACACCAGCCCGCCGGCCTCGTGCCTCATCATCCTGAGGATCTCGGGCGTGACGAACTGGGAAGCCACGGTCAGATCGGACTCCCTCTCCCTGTCGTCGAAGTCATAGACCAGAATCGGCCTGCCGTTCCTGATGTCATCAAGCGCCTTGTCGAAATCCATGGGTGCACTGTCCTGTCACCGCATTACCGAATTTTAGTTAAAAAGGGCGGTAACTACTTGAAAAATGGTAGGGAGAAGGCGGGACGGCGCCCGCCTGGCTGCCCTTCTCACCTGAGGTGCTTCGCAGCTTCTTCCACAGTGGCACCGTGGAGCACTATGTCCGACACTGCCGTCATCATGCCCCTGATGTCCCTGTGCTGGAAGATGTTCCTTCCGATGGACACCCCGCGGCCACCGGCCTCGAGGGAGTCGTGGACCATCGTCAGCAGCTCCATGTCGCTGTTGACCTTGGGGCCTCCAGCTATGACGACGGGGACCATTGTCCCCTTGACGACCTCCCTGAAAGAGTCGATGTCGCCGGTGTAGCTGCACTTGACCACATCCGCGCCCAGTTCCATCGCGACGCGGGCAGCGTGGGCGATGGCGGTAGGATCGAAGGAGTCCGTTATCTTCGGGCCGCGGGGGTAGGCCATGACGATGAGGGGCATGCCCCATTCGGTGCACTGCCTGGAGACCATCCCGAGGTCCTCCAGCATCTTGGGCTCCGCCTCTGCTCCGACATTGATGTGCATCGACACCGCATCGGCTCCCATCTTCAGGGCCTCGTCGACAGTGGCGACAAGGACCTTGTTGTTGGAATTAACCCCTATGTCCGTGGATGCGGAGAGATGCAGGATCAGTCCGACATCATGCCCGGACGTCCTGTGCCCCTGGGGGACGATACCCTTGTGCATCAGGACCGCCGTGGCTCCGCCTTCGACGACGTCGCTGACGGTCTGTTTCATGTCTATGAGCCCGGGTATGGGGCCCACGCTGATCCCGTGGTCCATGGGCACTATGACCGCATTTCCGCTGTTCCTGTCGAATATCCTCTCGATCCTGATGTTCTTGCCGAACATGTCTTTCACCGTGCTACGTGCTAACACTATGCACTATTTAATCCTGACGAAACGCGATGCAGAATGCATGCCGGACATGGGATGCAGGAGATTCGGGTGCGGGACGGCGATAGCACCGACCTCTTATATCCAACCTAGACCATGGGCAATCCACATGACTGCTGAAGATGCCAAATTCATCAGAGAGAAGGTGATGGCCCACAACAAATGGTTCGAGGAGTGCATCCCCATGATCGCGTCCGAGAACCTCATGAGCCCCCTCGCCAAGGAGATGCTCATCTCCGACTTCGCCGACAGGTACGCCGAGGGGCTTCCCGGAAAGCGCTACTACCAGGGGAACATCTACGTCGACCAGGTCGAGCTCAAAACGATCGAGCTTGCCAAGAAGGTCTTCAACGCCGACTTCGCCGACGTCAGGCCCATCTCCGGGACAGTGGCCAACATGGCCGTCCTCTTCGCTTTCGCCAACCCCGGCGACACGATCACCACCTGCGCCCTTGCTCAGGGAGCGCACATCTCCACCTGCGAGTTCGGCGCCTTCGGACAGAGGGCCGTCAACTCTGTCAACTACCCCTTCGACGTCGAGGACATGAACCTGGACGTCGACGGCACCATCAAGCTCCTCAAGGAGGTCAAGCCCAAGATCGCGCAGTTCGGGCTGTCCGTCTTCCTGTTCCCCCCGCCGCTCAAGGAGCTGCAGGACACCTTCAACGAGGTCGGGTGCCTCGTGTGGGAGGATTGCGCCCACGTCCTCGGGCTCATCGCAGGAGGGCAGTTCCACGACCCCCTCAGGGAGGGAGTGAACATTGTGTCGTCCTCGACCCACAAGACCTTCCCCGGGCCCAACCACGGAATGCTCCTGGGGCAGAACCTCACCGAAGAGCAGGAGAAGGCCCTGCAGAAGGCTGTCTTCCCCGGAGTCACCAGCAGCCACCACCTCCATGCGATGGCCGCACTCGGCATCACCCTCGCCGAGATGGACGTCTTCGGAAAGGAGTACGCCGCACAGGCATGCAAGAACTCCCGCGCCCTCGGACAGGCCCTGTACGAGCTCGGAGTCCCTGTGCTCTGCGAGAAGCAGGGATTCACCAGGTCCCACGCGATCGCGGTGGACGTCTCCCAGTTCGGCGGAGGAAAGGACTGCGCCAAGCTGCTGGAGGATGCCAACATCATCTGCAACAAGAACATGCTCCCCCGGGACACCAGCGCCGTCAGGCCCTCCGGGCTCAGGCTCGGGTCCCAGGAGATGACCCGCCTCGGAATGAAGGAGAGCGAGATGAAGCAGGTCGCCGAGTTCATCGCCAGGGTCGTCGTCAAGAAAGAGGACCCGGCCAAGGTGAAGGAGGACGTCAAAGCCTTCAAGAAGCAGTTCGCCACCATACAGTACTGCTTCAACGCTGGCGAGCCCGCATACGGCTACCACAAGCTCGTGGAGTGATTGCAATGGGATTCATGGACAAGGTCAAGGACTCGGTGAAGAGCGCCGACGAGAAGCTCGGCAACGCCATCGACAAAGAGAAGATCGACTCCGACATCCGCAAGGAGGAGAGGAGCATCGACGACTACACCGCACAGATCGGGAAGAAGGTCGTCGCAGCGCTGAAGGACGGCAAGGACGCCAACAGCGCAGAGGTCTCCTTCGAGATGGACAAGATCAGAGAGTCCGAGAAGAAGATCGCAGACCTCAAAGAGCAGAAAGAGTCCATCGGCAAGAAGGACGAATGACCTTCCCGAGGGGGCCCCGCCCCCTCCAAACACATTCACACGGGCGCGCGTTGTCCGCACCCAGATGCTTCGGCTCCGACTGTTAGGATAACCGAATTCCTAATAAACCAAGATGGCATCGTCGGAGCGATGACGACCGGAAACCGCGAGGACTACCTCATCAACATTCTCAGACTGACAGAAGGTGACGGCGTCGCCAAGACGACCGAGCTCGCCTCCTACATGGGCGTGTCGCCTGCCAGCGTCAGCGAGATGATCAAGGTCCTCGCGAAGGAGGGGCTTGTCGATTACGAGAAATACAGGGGCGTCTCCCTCACAGAGCAGGGCCTCGCCTACGCCAGGCAGCTCCGCAAGAGGCACCATGTCCTCGAAAGGTTCCTGACAGACTACCTCAACATCGACCATCAGACCGCGCACGAAGAGGCGTGCAAGATGGAGCATGCGATCTCCGACGAGTCGGCCATCAAGATGTGCCATATGATGGGCACCCCTGTGGACTCGGACTGCCAGAGCTGCATCAAGCCCTGCAAGGCCGCATCCGACGGGTTCATGAACATCATCCCCCTGAACCGCATGGCCCAGGGCGAGAAGGGAAGGATATCCCACATCTCGTCTGAGGACACCGGCGAGGTGAAGAAGCTGATCTCGATGGGATTCGTCCCTGGGAGAGAGGTCTCGATCGAGACGATCCTCTCCGACGGCGGGCCCCGTGTCGTGAAGCTCAGCAACGCATCCATGGCCCTGGACTTCCTGATGGCATCGCACATCTACGTTGACAAGGATGCGTCGGCAGAGCGAGGCGCCTGAGTTGTCTGACAAAGCTGTTCATGTTGCCCTTGTGGGGCAGCCCAATGCGGGCAAATCTTCTCTTTTCACGCGATTGACCGGAGTAGGGGTCATCGCCTCCAACTATCCGGGGACCACCGTCGAGTTCGAAGAAGGCGCAGTGGTCCGCAAAGGGACCACGGTTATCGTCCATGACCTTCCGGGAACATATGCGCTCTCGGGAGACTCAGAAGATGAGAAGGTCGTCGTCAACGACCTGGTGTCGGGGCGCGACGACGCCATCGTGGTCGTAGTCGATTCCACTGACCTGTCAGGAGGGCTCTCCCTGTGTCTGGAGGTCATAGAGCTCCGCGTCCCTGCCATCCTGGCGCTCACCAAGATCGATGAATCCCGCAAACGCTCCTCCATAGACATCGGCAAGCTGTCCTCGGTTCTCGGGATCCCTGTCATGGCCGTGTCGTCCAAGACCTCCGAAGGAGTGGACGGCCTTGCCGATGCGATATGCGAAGGGAGAGCAAGGGTTTCCGGCTTCGCCGTAGACTACGGCGAGGATATAGAAAAGGCCATATCGGCTGTCGCCGACGGCATCGGCGAGCAGAAGCTCGAGCCCAGGTGCATAGCCGTCAAAGCTCTCTCGGGCGTGCCGGAGTTCACCGGCCTTCTCGACGGCGACATGAAGCGCACCGTCGACATCATCCGGAGCCTGTTCTCGGAACATAACGGATCCGACATCGCCGTAGGGATAGCTGCGGCACGCTTCGCCGCGGCCGACAGGATCGTGTCCGAGGTCGTCGGAGAGAGCGACCATGAGCCAACGCTCTCAGAGAAGATATCCGACCTCACCCTAACTCCGGTGACGGGGATCCCCATCCTCGCAGGCGTCTGCCTTCTCCTGCTGGCAGTCATCGTCGTCGGAGGATCGTGGATAGACGGCCTGGTGAGCTCTGCTTACGACGCGACCATAGGCGATGCGATCATCGGCATCGGCGAGTCCGTCGGCGGTGATTTCTGGACATCCGTGTTCACAGGGATCGACGGCAGCTTCAGGGCCATCCTGGGCGTCGTGATCCCTTACATCATGGTGTTCTATCTGGCGCTGGGGGTCTTGGAGGATTCTGGGTACCTTCCCCGCGCAGTGGTCCTGCTTGACCGCACGATGCACCACTTCGGCCTCCACGGCGGATCGTTCATTCCCATGATGGTGGGCCTCGGATGCAACGTGCCCGCGATAATGGCAGTGAGGACGATCCGCTCCCGCAGGGAGAAGATCATCCTGTCGTCAATGATAGTCATGGCCGTGCCCTGCTCGGCGCAGATGGCCATAATCATGGGGGCCACCGGCCACTACTCCGGCATCCTCTACGCCTTCGGCATCCTGGTGATGCTCGCACTGCTCGGAATGCTCATGGGGGTCCTGCTCAACAGGTTCCTGAAGTACGAGCCCAGCAACCTCGCCATGGAGATACCGGATCTGCAGCTGCCATCGGCCAAGAACGTCATCTTCAAGACTTGGACCAGGACCAAGGACTTCTTCACCGTGGCCTTCCCCTTGCTGATAGTCGGCTCCATCGTCATCGAGCTGCTCCTGACATTCGATCTCCTGGATGCTGTCGTGGACCCGCTGTCCCCCATAACCGCGGGACTGCTGGGCCTGCCTGCGGTGTGCGCCATATCGTTCATCGTCGGAGTGCTCAGGAAGGAGATGGCCCTCGGGATGCTGCAGATCCTCGCAGGCGGCATGGCGCTGTCGGAGTTCCTTACGCCAGAGCAGTTCGTGGTGTTCGGAGTGGTCATGGCAGTGTACATGCCATGCCTCGCCACGCTGGTGACTATGTGGAAGGAGATCGGCTGGAAGGAGACCGTCGCCGTCAGCGCTGTCTCCATCTGCGCTGCGATAGCCCTCGGAACCGTGGCGAACATCCTTCTGACAGCGTTCTGAACACGGCGCCGACCGGGAACGTCCGAGGCCTCAGGATTCGTCTGCGACGGGATCGCCGAACTCAGCCCTCAAGGAGACCAAGGTCCTGTGCCCCAGCAGCATCAGGCAGACGCCGCCGAATATGTGCACGGCGACCATGCTGTAGATTATCATCTCGAACGACCCGAAAGCATACGCGGACACGGCATAGAGGGCCAGCTTGATGAATCCCCAGACGAAGTAGAAGTTCATCGATACCGAGGCTCTGTTCATCGACTGTAGCATGGATGAGCCTATCCACATCAGGGCCGCGAAGGGGATCAGCAATGCAGACACCCTCAGGGTCCATACGAACTCCGGACGAAGGGCGACCATGGACTCCTCGTAGGTCAGCACGGACATCAGAGGGCCTGCGAACAAGAGGATCAGGATCGTGAACCCTATGGAATACAGCAGGGTCATCTTCGTAGCGTACCTGAACCCGGCCTCCATCTTGTCCAGGTCCCCCTGGCCGTATCCTGCGGAGCACACGGGGATCATGGCGTTCTCGTAGGCCCTTCCGGGCAGGTTCACCAGCTCGATGTACCTCCAAGCGTAGTTGTAGAACATGACGGCGTTCGTTCCTCCTGCGACGATTATGAACACTCTCTGTACGAGGTCCGTGGCATTGGAGATCAGCATCTGAATGCTCTTCGGGCCGCCGATGTTCAGGACATCCCTCATGGCCTGCCTATGGACTGCGATGGAATCTCTGTCTATCATGACCACGGTCTGCCCCTTGAGATACCAGCGGAGCCCTATCAGCAGCGATAAGAGCGCTGCGATGCACGTCGCCAAGCCGGCTCCGAATACGCCCATCCCGAGGCCGTAGATGAGTATCGGGTCCATGATCATGTTGAAGAAGGCTGCGCTCGCCTGGACGATGGTTGCCTTCTTGGCCGCCCCTTCACCGCGGAGGGCAGAGCCGATGATGGTGGAACAGAGAAGGACGGGGGACAGCAGGATGTACGGAAACAGATAGAGCATGCAGGGCTCCATGATCTCGCCGGCGCCCATCAGCCCGATAGCCGGCTCGGCAAGGAACGCGACGAGCACCGAGCCGACGATTGCGAATGCCACGCCGAGGATCATCGAGTTGCCAACGAGCCTCCGGGCATGGACCTTGTCGCCCCTGCCGAGATGGAACGCGACGCTGGCAGTGACTCCCGTGCCGATCCCCAGGCCTGCGCACATGAGGAGGCCGTAGATCGGTATGACGGTGGCGACCGCAGAGCTGGCCTCCACGCCCAGACCGGAAACCCAGAAAGTGTCAACGAACTGGTTTATCTGGACGATGGCCAAGGCTAGGAAGAACGCGAACACCATGCTCTTGATGGCACGCTTTGGATCGCCTAGCATGAGCTCGAGATCCTTCTCTGAAGTCTCCATCGGGAAAGTATCTGGGTCGGCGATTATAATGGTCATCTGGATTGGATGCATTGGATGATTATTCCAACTTGTGACATCGTAACAAAAAACACGGATCTTTGCTATTTTGCGAAAGAATATCGGGCTAGGTGAGCAGAAAGTTGGTGACCTTTGATCGGCTGCCAGGCAGGCCGCGAGTGGAACTCTCCGCACAACCTTTATAGCCTGAGAGCGCGCAACTACTACTGATGTCCTGCATAACCGTGACGCTGAGGCTCCGCCCGAACAAGAAGCAGCAGCGCAGGCTATGCGAGAC
>CAVKKO010000030.1:0-17704 GCA_963656905.1 Bacteroidaceae bacterium
TACCTCATGCATCGGATGTGTATTGCCGTCACGATAATAATAGTGCTGGATTCAGGCAGTTCGAGTTAAGTCCTGGTTAGAACCGCTTTAGGAATAGTCAGGTGTTAGGAGTTCAGCTCATCATCGACTACAGTTACTCTCCCAGACTCGATGTCAGCGATGATTTGTAAGCAATTATTCTTGAGACGAGGGATATCGTCAACCATGGTTCTCCAGAGGATGCTCGGAATCATGCGTTCGTAATCATGAGACATGAAATCACGCGCCCGAGCGATATGCGACCATTCGACCCAGTTATATTTTGACGTCAGTTCCTTGGACAAGCGCTTTACCTGCTCTCCGATGAGCACGATAGTGAATGCAACGCACTTTTGGTACGCTCTGTCTTCAAGGAAGTCTTCCTCATCGGCACCGAAGCGTTGCACATCCTTTGCCATTTCGCTACAATACATCACTATGGTGTTTAGAATCTCTACATCAGGCTTCATAGACTAGCCTCAGGTCTTGGGATATAGTCTGAGTAAAATCATCCTTCTCGGCAGGATCATCACAAACGACATCTACACTGCCGAGAGCGTCCTCTAGTTCACCGAAGAAACCCGCTAGCTTGAACAATCCGCAATCGTCGGCTGGGACTACGAAGAAGTCATAATCACTGTCTGGGCGGTTGTCTCCACGAGCTCTAGAACCAAACAGATACACACGCTTCATACCGTAAGCCAAGGCTATACCGCCTACAATTTGGCATAGTTCTTCGAATGTGTATTCTTTCATGACACCCACCGATTGTATATCGTCAAGCGATATAATATGGGTTTTGGCTGACCTTTTGATATAAATCTAGATGGAATCAGATAGCAGACCTAATTATGGCTCCAGTAGTATAAGATTGGATATCGGAAAATGGTTACTTTGAACGTGAGTTATAAGGATGTATCGATGTCACTAGGCATTATCGCGCGGGCGTATCTCGCCCCTGCCGACAGCTATATTGCGATGCCCCGCATCGCCTTGACAGCATGACGTTCAAGGAGGCTTACGACAGGTGGAACTCGGTCAGCCTCATCCTGAGGATCGTCATCGGCCTGGCTGTCGGGATACTGCTTGCTCTGGCCGTTCCTGGCGTTCTGCTGATCTCAGCCATCGGCGATCTGTTCATCGGAGCGCTGAAGGCGATCGCCCCGTTCCTGGTGTTCATCCTCGTCCTGAACTCGTTGGCGAGGTCCACGTCGAAGCACAGGGGCCATTTCCGCCTCATCATCGCCCTGTACCTTATCAGCACCGTCATCGCCGCCATCGTTGCGGTCGTAGCCTGCTCCCTCACGCATGTGACGGTCACATTGGACGTGCCCGGCGCATCCGGAGAATCGACCACGGACGTCGGCCAGATGGTCTACGACCTCCTCATGAGGCTCGTCGAGAACCCTCTCTCGGCACTGATGAGCGGGAACTACATCGGGATCCTGTTCTGGGCCGTGCTCGGCGGGCTGATCATCAGGGCGTACTGCTCCGAGTCCACGAAGGACGTCATCGGCGACCTGAGCACGCTGGTGGCGGGCATCGTGAAGCTGGTCATCAGCTTCGCGCCCTTCGGGATAATGGGACTGGTGTACGCTGCGGTGTCCGAGAACGGCGTGGAGATCTTCACGGAGTACGGGCAGTTGATCCTGCTCCTGGTGTCGTGCATGCTGATAGTCGCGTTCGTCACGAACCCTGCCGAGGAGCTCGGCGGCCAACATCCCCATGAACATGAAGCTCTGCGAGAAGATGGACGTGGACGAGGAGTTCTATTCCGTCTCCATCCCTCTCGGGGCCACCGTGAACATGAACGGGGCCGCGGTGACCATCACGGTGATGACCATGGTGGCTGCGTTCACCCTCGGGATGGACGTGCCGATCTGGCTCGCCGTCATGCTGTCGATCATAGCGACTATAGGCGCCTGCGGAGCATCGGGGGTCGCGGGAGGCTCTCTGCTGCTGATCCCAATGGCCTGCTCCCTGTTTGGGATATCCGACGAAGTCGCCATGCAGATGGTCGCCATCGGGTTCATAATCGGTGTGATCCAGGACTCCTTCGAGACCGCGTTGAACTCGTCCGCCGATGCTTATTTCACCATCGCGGCGGACAGGCACATGAAGGAGAAGGCCGGAGAGGCCGTGGAGTGAGTGCTCTCGCCGGATTGATATCCTCATCATGCATGTCTGGATGCATGGACGAAGCTCGCATCCTGTCCAACGCAATAGCCTCTCTCGCGATGGAGGGCCTCCATCCGTCCGATCACGACGTGGAGCTCGCCACCATGGTCCTACAAGGGGGCTGACCATTGAGGAGGCGGCAGCAGCTTTGGCTGAACGTTTCCCAGCCGAAGGCCGGGTAATGACCGACATGCCATGTTGCGGATGCGAGGATCCGATATACTGCTATCCAGGCACGGACGTCCTCCGCAACAAGCTTGGCATCCAAGATGCTGAGGTTCTCTCATCAACCGAGGCCGGTTTCACGCTCCTGAGGATGGTCGAGATGGACCTCGAGCCCGTCGAAGGATGCTTCGGCATAGACCATCTGAAGGAGGTCCACAGGAGGATGTTCACGGATCTGTACGATTGGGCCGGGGAGATCCGCACGGTGGAGATGTCCAAGGGGATGATGTTCTGTCCGTGCAGGAACATCATGGACTGTCTGGACAGCATCCTTTCCGAGCTGGAGGACGAGGACTGCCTCCGCGGGATCGATGACAAGGATGCGATGGCCGACAGGCTCGCGTACTATATGTCCGAGCTCAACGCGATCCATCCCTTCAGAGAGGGCAACGGGCGCGTCCAGAGGAAGTTCATAGAGCAGATCGCCAGGCAAGCCGGATTCGAGCTGGACTTCAGAGGCGTCAGCTATGATGAGATAGTGGAGGCAGGAAGGGAGTCGATGGTCTGCGACTACGAACCCACGACGCGTGTTATCAGGAAGTTCCTGCGCTGATTCAGATTCATGGTTTCTAGGATGCTTGTAAAAAACCCCAGGTAAATTGCAGAAAAATGCAGAAAACAATAGGGTAAATTGTAAATTATTACAAAAAAACCACGGGTAAAATGCATTTTATATCTGCGGCCCAATACAATTGACATGTTGAAGAGGAAGATGTACGACGACCTGGTAGCCTGGAAGAACAGGGAGCATAAGCCCCTACTTGTCAAAGGCCAGAGGCAGGTCGGCAAGACGTACATAATCGACCGGTTCGGGAAAGACCAGTACGATTGCTACCGCTACTACAATCTCAGCGATAAGGTTCTTCAGCAGGTGTTCGAGACCGTTTCCGATGTCAATGGCATCATCAAGGGCCTCGTTGCCGTAGGCGGGGAGGCCATCGAGGAAGGCGCGTTGATCTTCCTAGACGAGATGCAGGAGTGCCCTCAGGCAAGGGGCGCGCTGAAGGCCTTCGCTGTCGACGGCCGCTACGACGTCATCGCCGCAGGCACGCTCGTCTCGACCAGCCGCGTTAAGCCCAGGGCTGAGAATCCTCTGATGCCCATGGGATATGAGGAGCAGATGACCTTGCATTCCATGGACTTCGAGGAGTTCCTTTGGGCCAAAGGTATGGATGTCTCCCTGGTAGACGACGTCCGTCGGTGCATCAGAAGCGGGGAAACCATCATCCCTGCCGTCTGCAAGGCGTTCGAGGATGCTTTCACGGACTACATGATCGTCGGCGGGATGCCGGAAGCGGTCGGCTCGTTCATCGAGACCGGTGACTACATAGGGCCGTCCGAGGTCCAGAAGAGGATTCTCAGTCTCTATGCCCGTCAGATCGAGATGCGCAACCGCAGTTCCGATGTCGCGAAGACGCTCGGATGTTTCAATAGCATCCCGTCCCAGCTGGCGGACTCCAACAAGAAGTTCACATACTCCAGGATATCCGGTATGTCCGGGCGTGCAGCGCATGACCGGTATGCCGGAAGCATGATGTGGCTGGAGGATTCCGGATGCTGCAGCTTCTGCCATGCGGTCGACAGCCTCTCTCTGCCTCTCGCAGCCCACGTGGACCTTCGCAGCTTCAAGCTCTACATGTCCGACACCGGCCTGCTGGCGGGCATGTACGGAAAGGAAGCGGTCAGGGCGTTGTATCTGAAGCAATTCGACTATGCTAATGGCGCCGTCGTCGAGAACGCTGTCGCGGAGTGCCTGGTGAAGGCCGGACACGTCCTGCGTTACTACAGGAAGACCAACGGTGACAACAAGATGGAGCTGGACTTCGTCCTGGAGATGGGGATGGAAGCCTGTATAATCGAAGTGGATCCCGGGAACAGCAAGAGATCGTCGATGATGAAAGCATCCAAGGTCTTCGACATCGGGCGCAGGATCAAGCTGGAGAACGGCAACATCTCCGTCGACGAGGACGGAGTGGAGCATTATCCCCTGTTCGCGGCGGCGTTCGTCAAGGACATGGAGCCGGAATGGGACGGCCCGAAGTTCTGAGATCGGCACTGCATGTCGCGATAGTGCCTGCAATAGCCTCTGACGCTGCACTTCTCGCAATGGGGATGGTTCGGCATGCAGACGACCTGCCCGTGCCTCACCAGATATCTATTGATGTCCGACCATCTCTCCCTCGGGGTCATGTCCATGAGGGCGAACTCGGTCTCCTCCGGAGTCTTGGTATCGACAAGGCCCATGAGGTTCGCTATCCTGTGCACATGGGTGTCCACGCACACCGAAGGTATGTCCATCGCATAGGACCTGACGCACGCGGCAGTCTTCCTGCCGACCATCGGCAGCTTCAGGAGTTCTTCGGTGTCCTTAGGGACCTTGCAGCCGTACTCGTCTCTGAGCATGCAGCAGCAGTCCACGATGGCCTTTCCCTTCTGCTTCGGGAACCCCGCGGGCCTGACAAGCTCTGCCACAACATCCGGGTCCGCCTCTGCGAGAGCTTCGACGGAGTCGAAGCGGCGGAAGAGGTTGTCCGACGCCTTGCGGGTGTTGTCGTCGCGAGTCCTCTGGGAGAGGATCGTGGCGATCAGCACATGGAACGGGTCGCAGGGCCATTCCGGGTTCAGCCCCTCGGAGCTCCTTCCGGGATATGCGCCCTGGTTGTACTCCTTGGACAGGATGCTCAGGATGTCGCATATCTGCTCTGAAGCCATGTGAGCGCATCCTCCGCTGTCCTGAAAGAGCCTGTGACCAGCACTATCTCGTCGTCCCTGGAGTCCAGGGCGGCCTCGAGGGCCTCCGCGACGGTGCCGAACGTTCCTGCAACATGCATGTGCCCGGAAGCTATCTCCGATGACCTCTCTGCCGGCGAAGCCCGCGGAGAGGCCGGAGCGGTTATGAAGGCATCCTTCACCACGGGGCCAAGGACCCTGCAGAACCCTTCGATGTCCTTGTCGTTCAGCATGCCGAGGACCAGGATGGCCTTGCCGTAGATCTCTCCGATGTCCGATGCCAGGCACTTGGCTCCGGATAGGGTGTGGCTCACGTCGATGACGACGGGCTCTCCGAGAAGCTTCTGCATCCTGCAGGGCCACACTACGCTGGCCAATCCCTCGTCCAGGTTGTCCTTGATGGTGTCCTCGTACTCCGGGAGCCTGCTCACGCACTCTATCGCGAGAGCGGCGTTCCTCGCCTGGTGCCTCCCGGGGAGGAACACGTCATGCAGGTCGCCCTTGTACACCATAGATATGTGGTCCGGCTGGCTGCCCATGACCTCCGGAGCGTTCCTGTCCACATGGACGAGCTCGCATCCGACCTCGGAAGCGCGGGATTCAAGCACTTCCAGGATGGAGCCGTCGTTTATCGTGATGCAGGGCACTCCGGGCTTCATTATCCCGGCCTTCTCGAAGGCTATCTTCTCGACGGTGTCCCCCAGGAAAGCGGTGTGCTCCAGCTCGATGTCGTTTATGACTGTCACTTCGGGAGAGATGATGTTGGTGCAGTCCAGCCTGCCGCCCATGCCGACCTCGATGACGCAGATCTCGGCGGACACGGTCTTGAAGTAAAGGAATGCCACAGCGGTCAGAGCCTCGAACCTGGTGCACCTCTTCCCCTCGCGGTCCATGGCGTCCACGTGCACCCTGACCTCGGACAGCATCTGGTCCAGGTCCCTGTCCGGCATCTCGTCGCCGGAGATGCGGATGCACTCGTTGATCTTGATGATGTGAGGCGATGTGAAAGCGCCCACGCGGATGCCTGACGCTTTCAGTATCGATTCTATCATGGCGCAGACCGACCCTTTCCCGTCGGTCCCGGCCACGTGTATGAACCTCATGCCGTCCTGGGGGTCTCCCAGCCTCCTCATGAGCTCTCTGATGTTGTCCAGGCCCGGGGCGATGCCCCTTCCGTCCAATCCTTCGAACCATTCAAGGTTCCCAGCGGGGTCCAATATAATCTCCGGGCCGTGCCATGACGGGATGATTATAAAAGTTATTGTGGATAACAGTGGACATCATGAAAGGTGCCTTCGTCTCCAACGGTTTCATGCGGTCCGATAAGTTCTCTCAGCCTGCGGACATGGTGTGCGCCGCGGCGGAGAGGATGGGGATCGGGATGGTCCGGGCCTCCAACGACCGCCTGGCGATTCCGGTGGGATGCCGCGAGGCGGCGGAGAAGATAATCGGAGACGCGGACTTCGTCGTGTTCTGGGACAAGGACGTCCGCCTGGCCGAGAACCTGGAGCTTTGCGGGTATCCCGTGTTCAACTCATCGGAGTGCATCCGCATCTGCGACGACAAGTCACTGACCCACTTGGTCTTGGCATCTGCCGGCATCAGGTCGATCCCCACGGTATCGTTGCCGTTGGCATTCTCTTCGTATACCGACTTCGGGTTCGTGGAAGGTTTGGAGGACGCCTTGGGCTATCCGATGGTCATCAAGGACTGCTGCGGATCCTTCGGAGAGCAGGTGCATCTTGCAGAAGACAGGGAGTCCCTGACAGCGTTGTTGTCCGGCCCCTATGTTCCGAGGATCGCCCAGAAGTACATCGAGACCGGCGCCACGGACATCCGTGCCGAGGTGATCAGCGGGAAGGTGGCGGAAGCGGTGATCAGGCACGGTCCGGAGGGGGATTTCAGGAGCAACTGCACCATAGGAGGCAGGATGGAGCCCTGCAGGATATCCGATGAGTGCGCAGAGCTCGCCATCAGAGCTGCGGAAGCAGTCGGTGCCGATTTCTGCGGAGTGGACATCCTGATGATGGACGGATCCCCTGCGGTATGCGAGGTGAACTCCAACGCCCACATCAAGAACCTGGCCGATTGCACCGGGCACGATGTTTCTCGGGACATCTTGGAGCACATCGTCTCCTGCCTGAGGTGACATCATGCGGATGTGGGTCCTCTATGACCGTTGCGACTATGAGAAGAACGTCTTCTTCGCCGACCGTCTCGTCAAGATTTCTGAAAATCTAGGATACAGGTCATCCGTCATCCTTACCGATTCCCTCCCCGATGAGGTTCCTGACGTCGTCATCTCGCGCACGAGGGACTGGAGGCTCACCCGCTCGCTGGAAGAGAAGGGCGCCAGGGTGTTCAATCCGTCCGAAGTGTCCAGGATCTGCAACGATAAGCACGTCACCTACCAATCGGCCGAGGTCTTGGGGATCCCGACGCTGCCTCATTCGATCGAGGGCGGGCAGCTTCCGGAAGGGCCTCCGTGGGTGGTGAAGTCCAGGACGGGCCACGGCGGGAGCCAGGTGTTCATGGCCGAAGGCCATGCTGAGCTGGATAAGATCCTCCAAGAACTGGGATCCGATGCCCTCGTCCAGAAGGTCGCCCCCGTCCTCGGCCGCGACATGAGGGCCTACGTCCTGGACGGAACGGTGATCTCATGCGTCATGCGCTCCAGCGACACGGATTTCCGTGCCAACCACAGCCTCGGCGGCAGGGCGGAGCTTTACCAGCCCTCGGAAGAGTGCAGAAGAATCATATCCAAGATGTCCGAGGCCCTCGGCCCCTGCTTCGTGGGAATGGATTTCGTGTTCGGAGAAGACGGTAAGGCGTTTCTGAACGAGGTCGAGGATGTGGCCGGGACCCGGATGCTCTACGAGCTCACCGAATTGGACCCGGCCGCCATCCTCGTGAACAATGTTCACTCGAAGATGTCCTTGTAAATGGAATCGACGAGCTCTGGATAGGTCATGCCCTTGTCCTTGGCCACTTCCCTGACGAGGTCCATGGTCCCGGAGCCGTACTGGGCGGCCTTCTTCCTCTTCTCGGCGATGAACGGGTATCCCAGGTTCTTGGCGATCTGCCTGAGCATGACCTTCCTGGAGTCCGGCCCGGTGGGCCTCAGGTCCTTCAGGTCCATGGCGTTCACCTGCATGGTCACCAGCGGGTCCATGTAGGGGTACAGGATCTTCTTGCCGAAGTGGTCGGCCACGATGGTCTCGTGAGGGATGGTGGACGAGATCAGCTTCCCAAGGTCCGCCTTGCGGGTCCTGATCAGCTCGTCGTCCGGCAGCTCCACGTACTTGTTGTACCCGTAGAACAGCTCGTCCGCTCCCTGCCCTCCGAGGATGTACTTCTCGTGGACGGTCTTGCAGACGAAGAACAGCGGCAGCTCGAAGGACAGGGTCAGGGGGCTGGAGGTCCTGGTGATGGAGATCATCTCCCTGAGCCTCGCCTCGATGTTGTCCTTGGTTATGGGGATGTGCAGCCAGGGCAGCCCGAGCTTCTCGGACATCTCCTGGGCCATGACCACATCGTAGGACTGCTCCTTCCCGGAGGTGTACAGGGTGACGGACCTGGCGTAGTCCTTTGCCACGGCCGCGACGAGCCCGGAGTCCAGGCCTCCGGAGAAGGCCACGGCGACATCCTGGTCCTCGACGCCGTTCCTGATGGCGGACACGACGGCGCGCTCGAGATTCTCGATATCGACAGACATGCGTTCCGTATCGTCCGCAATCCGTTTAAAGCATTGGTTCGCCCCGGCGCGGTATGCGCTCCGAGACGGAATCAGTCCCTGAAGGAACACTATGTATGTCCTGTCAAATCGAAAAGTGTTATTACCCCGTCCGCCTTATGCCCTGAGCATGGAAGGCGTGACGCGCATCGGGGTCTCTCTGGAGCCCGAGCTTCTGAAGGCATTCGACGAGTCCATCTCAAAGAAAGGCTACGTCAGCAGGTCCGAGGCCATAAGGGACCTCGTCAGGGACTCCCTGGCGGAGAACGAGTGGAAGAACGAGGACGAGTGGATGGTCGGGACCATCGTCATGGTGTACGACCACACGATGACATCGGTCGGCGACAAGCTCACGGACCTGCAGCACGAGCATCAGTCCCTCGTGAACACCTCGGTGCATGTGCATCTCGACCACGACAAGTGCATGGAGATCCTCATCTGCGAAGGGAAGCTCGGAGACCTCAAGCATTTCGCCAACGAGGTCACATCGATAAAAGGCGTCCTGAGAGGAAGGCTCACGATGGCTGCTCCCTCTACAGGGAACCTGCACCACGTCGGCCACAGGAACTGAGGGGTCCTCGCAGAGGCGGTCCACCCCCACTATTATGGTGGACAGCCCCTCTCCCTCGAACCCCAGCACGTCGTTCAGCCTCAGCGCGGATGATGTGGAAGGGTAGAACAGCCAGGGCTCGATGCCCTCCGGTATGGAGCCGTCATCGCACCTGCTGGCATGGAGCACCATGCGGGCGTCGTTGGCGGTGATCTTGCCGGGATACATTACGAATGAGTCCGCGATCCAGATGACGTCGTCGCGCGCCTTGAAATGCTCCATCTGGCAGGGAGGGACGTCGTGACCGATGACGACCCCGCCCTCGTCGATCATCTCCATGGTGACCTCGCGGGGCCTGGGGAAGTCGCCGTTGCATGATATGGCGAAGACGTGCTCCCTCGAAGCGCATGTGCCCACTCCGGAGTTCTCCATGCGGAGCCCGCAGGAGACCTCGGTGATGGAGTCCTCTATCTGCACGATCTCCTGAACGGTGTCGCGGGAAAGGCGAGCGACATCGAGCACGCCGTCCATCCCTTTGAGCAGGTCCATGAACTCCTTTATGCGGGTCAATATGCGACGATTATGTAACTTGTAGATAAGGCGTTCCTAAGTTGGCGGATACTGCTCTCCGGGATGTCGGAATGTGTCGCTGGGCATGGCTCGGACACGATGGGGCATCCCGCATGCGGCAGGCTCCCGGTTCGGCACGCGTCGACAGCCCGCTTCCGGATAAAAACGCGCTCCCACCCACCCATTTTTATACCTTAGATTCAGTTGGTCGGCCCGATGAAGAAGCTGATAATCACCGAGAAGGCGAACGCCGCCAGGAGGATCTCCACGATCCTTTCCGACGGGAAGTCCCATTCCTCCACCACCGGAGGCGTGACGGTGATATCCTTCGAGTCCGGAGGCGACGAGTACGATGTCGTCAGCCTCAGAGGACACATTATAGAATTGGATTATCCCAAGGAGTACAACGATTGGGGCAGCATCCCGCCGGCGGACCTGGTCTATGCGCATCAGGTGAAGACGGTCAGGGTGAAGTCCATCCTCGGGATGATAAAGAGCCTCGCATCGAAAGCCGACGAGATCATCATCGCGACCGACTTCGACCGCGAGGGAGAGCTCATCGGGATGGAGACCGTCCGCGAGGCCGGAGCCGACCTGTCCCGCGTCAAGAGGGCAAGGTTCAGCGCCCTCACGAAAGGAGAGGTGGAATCCGCTTTCGGCAACCTCGCAGACCCGGACAAGAACCTGGCCGACGCCGCCGAGGCCCGCCAGATCATCGACCTCGCCTGGGGAGCGGTCCTCACCAGGCTCATCTCCCTGTCCTCCGGACAGGTGGGGATGAACTTCATGTCCGTCGGGAGGGTCCAGAGCCCCACGCTCAAGCTCCTGGTCGACAGGCACGAGGAGATCGAGAGCTTCGTCCCCAAGCCCTATTGGGAGGTGATCGGCAAGTTCGGGATGCTCGCGTTCAAGGGCTCCCACAGGTCCAACCCGTTCTGGGAGAAGGACGAGGCCGACGCGATCATGTCCGTCGTGTCCGATGCGAAGGATGGAACGGTCACTTCGTTCGAGGTCTCCCAGAAAGAGGAGTTCAGGCCCGCGCCCTTCGACACCACCATGATGCAGGTCGAGGCCAACAAGATAGGCATACCTCCGACCACGGCCATGAAGCTGGCGGAGGACCTCTACACAGGAGGATACATCTCATACCCCCGTACCGAGAACACCGAGTACCCCAAGACCCTGAACCTCAGGTCGGTGCTGGAGAAGCTCAAGGACGGGGATTTCAAATCAGAGGCGGAGGAGATCCTGGCCCAGGAGAAGATCGTCCCTTCCAAAGGGAAGAGGCGCACCACGGACCATCCTCCGATATACCCTACGGCAGGCGTGTCATCTGCCAAGATGAAGGGGGACAAGTGGAAGCTCTACGAGCTCATCGTCCGCAGGTTCCTCGCAACCGTCGCGCCCAACGCGGAGGCGGAGGTCACCAAGTGCACCTTGGATGTGGAAGGCCAGGAGTTCGACGCGGAAGGCTATGTCCTGAAGAAGAAGGGCTGGAAGAAGTACTACGGGAAGTACCTGAAGGCCAGCGACTCCAAGCTCCCCGCGCTCAAGGTGGGCGACAAGGTGGAGATCAGGTCCATGAGCCTTGTGGAATCGGAGACGAAGCCTCCTTACAGGTACAACCAGGGGTCCCTCATCCAGGAGATGGACAGGCTCCAGCTGGGGACCAAGTCAACCAGGCACGACATCATCGGCAAGCTGTATTCCAGGAACTACGTTCAGGGGAACTACATGATCCCCACGCCAAGCGGGATAGCGCTGACCAAGGCGCTTGAGAACCACGGCGGAGGCATCACCGAGCCGGACATGACCGCCAAGCTGGAGTCCGACATGCTGAAAATCACCGACGGCGAGAGGACTCTGGACTCCGTCGTCACGGAATCGCAGGACATGCTCCATCAGGTGGCGGTCCGCATCACCGAGGACTCCGACGAGATCGGGTCCGAGATAAAGGCCGCGCTGCACTCGCAGCAGCACATCGGAATCTGCCCCGCATGCGGCAACAACATGACCATCAAGAGGTCCAAGAACGGGAACTTCATCGGATGCGACGGGTACCCGGACTGCAAGAAGGCCTATCCGCTCCCCAGAGGAGCTCTCATCCAGACCGTGGAGACCACCTGCCCCGTGTGCGGGCTCCCGCAGCTGAGGATCATCAGGAAGGGCAACCCTCCGCTGGTGCAGTGCATCGATCCGAAGTGCTCGAGCAACACAGAGCGCAATGACCTCGGCCCCTGCCCCACCTGCGGCACCGGGCGCATGAGGCTCATGTACTCCAAGGCAGGCAAGAGGTTCGCAGGATGCTCCGGATGGCCCAACTGCACTCAGACCTACCCTCTGAGGCCCAGGGGGAGCATAGCGTACTCCGGAAGGCAGTGCACCCTGTGCAAGGCGCCGATCATCATGATGGGCAACATGGAGGAGTGCATCAACCCGGACTGCCCCGGCAGGAAGAAGCCAAAGAAGACGAGGTCGAAGAAAGCCTCCGAGGCCCCCTCCGAAGAGTGAGGGCCTCCTGTTTTCATTTCAGTTTATACGTTATTACGAATATAACAATTCGTAACACATTTGAAGTTTCTTAAAAACGACGTGAAGATCAGAAATCGATGGAATATTCATCGGGTTCTTCGACGCCGTTGTAGTGGTCGTTCATCATGTCGATCTCCCGGGAGATCCTCCGGTTGCGGCATGACATGCACTCCAATTCCTTGCCGAGCTCGAGCCTTGTCTTCATCTCGGCTCTCCCGAGGATGACGATGCGACCGCATGTGCAGTACACGCTCATTGACGATTTTTCGTTGAAACCGTCCAGATGGTACGGTTCTATGCGGCTCGTCGCGTAGCGTCCGCTATTTTCGGTGCATTCTTCTATCAATTGTCTCCCCCGAGATCATCAGAAAATCTTACGGAATCCATCCATTGTTTCCGCCGTTTCCTGCAAGACTCCTCTAAACCTTATCCCACATATAAGCCTTCGTAGAGGGTATGATTAAGGAATTCCTAAAATCGCTGATAAGGGTCCGGAAACTGCATTTTCACAACAGTCGTCTTTATATATGATGTGAGATGCGATTTCGGGCGTTTGAAAGGTATAAAAAGGCAGGAAAACGGGACCGATACCGCCCGAAGCCGGCGAAGCCGAGATGGAAAAGCAGGGGCCGGAGCCCCTGAAAAAGTTCAGAGCTTGAATTGAGAGATCCCGGGGAAGCGGGCCTTGGAACCGAGGTCCTCCTCGATCCTGAGGAGGCGGTTGTACTTGGCCGTCCTCTCTCCGCGGGCGGGCGCTCCGGTCTTGATCTCTCCGGACCCCCATCCGACGGACAGGTCTGCGATGGTGGTGTCCTCGGTCTCTCCGGACCTGTGGGAGACGACAACGTTGTACTTGTTGTCGAAGCTCATCTTGGCGGCGTCGCCGGATTCCGTGATCGTTCCGATCTGGTTGACCTTCAGGAGCAGAGCGTTGGCGGCTCCCTCCTCGATCCCGTGGGCCAGGCGCTTGCTGTTGGTGACGAACAGGTCGTCTCCGACGATCTGCACATGGGAGCCGATCTTCTTGGTGAGCTCCGCGGTGGTGGCGAAGTCATCCTCGAAGAAGGGGTCCTCGATGCTGATGAGGGGGTGGTCCTTGGTGAGCTGCACGTAGTGGTCTGCGAGCTCTCCTGCGGACAGCTTCATGCCGTCCACGTCGTAGACCCCGTCGGAGTAGAACTCGGAGGATGCGGCGTCCATGGCGAGGTACACATCCTTCCCGGGGACGTATCCCGCATCGGAGATTGCAGCGACGATGGTGGACAGCGCTTCATCCACGGTGTCCAGGGGAGGAGCGAATCCGCCCTCGTCGCCGATGTTGATCGCGCCGACGCCGTACTTGGACTTGAGGATGGACTTCAGGTGCATGTAGACCTCGGAGGACATCCTGAGGCAGTCGGAGAAGCTCTTGGCTCCAGCGGGGATGATCATGCACTCCTGTATCTTCAGGTTCCCTCCGGCGTGCTTCCCGCCGTTGATGATGTTCAGCATGGGCACGGGCAGGGTGACGTGGTCTCCGCCGACGTGCTGGTAGACCTCCACGCCATCGGCGAAAGCCCCGGCGCGGGCCACTGCGAGGGACACGGCGACAGTCGCGTTCCCTCCGAGCCTCTTCTTGTTCTCTGTGCCGTCCAGGGCGATCATCGCCTCGTCGATGCCCCTCTGGTCGGTGGGGTCCATGCCGACGATCTTCTTGGCGATCTCTCCGCGGATGTTCTCCACAGCCTTGAGCACGCCCTTGCCGCCGTACCTGTCCCCGCCATCGCGGAGCTCGTGGGCCTCCCAGGTACCCGTTGACGCGCCGGAGGGCGCGATGGCGGTTATCCTGTGGCCTTTGATGGTGATCTCGGCCTCGACCGTGGGGTTCCCCCTCGAGTCGAGCACTTCCCTAGCCCAGACTTTCTCGATCTGCATTGTCATTGCTCCTTGTATTCAGACATATTATGTAGCAGTATCTCACGGTCCTTGTCCGTGAGCTCGGCTTCGTCGACGGACACTGCCAGCGTGAACGTTTTCTCCCCCGAGGACATGACCTCCTCGATCATCATCAGGGGCAGGCTGAGCCCGTCCGACTCGATGAACGCGCCCAGGGAGTCGAATATGACCACAGGCCTCTCGTGGGACGCTATGAACGTGCATGCCATGTCGGACACCGTCCCCAGGGCGCGGATGTCAACGGTCCCTGACCTGCCTGTGGCGGTGAGCGGCACGACCTCCATCTCCTCGTAGCCGAACCTCTCCTTTATGGCCTTGGCCCTCTCCGAGGTGAATAGCATGATGTCATACTCATCGGGATCGAACCCGGATACGATGTCGTAGATCGTCTCGGGCTCGGGCTCGAAGACGACGAACGACCTTCCGAACATGTCGGGGTCCTCGGGCCTCTCCTTGGGAGCGGGCGCCTTCTTCTTCCTGGACAGGAGCCCGCCTCTCTTCTTCTTGGCCTTGGAGGACTCCGGGGCCTTCGATTCCGCGATAACCGCCGTGAGGCCGTCCAGCATGGAGATGATCTCCGTGGACTTGAACGGCTTGTCTATGCACCCGATGATCTCGGGGATGTCCTTGGGCGCTATCTCCGAAGCGGACTTGATCAAGATGACCCTCAGCGCGATGTCCTTGCCGGCCTTCTTGACCTCGGTGATGTAGCTGAGCCCTTCCTCTCCGTCGATCTGCGAATCGAGCATGACCACGTCGGGAGCGAAGTCCAGGGTCTTGCCCACGGCCTCCTCGATGCCGCCTGCCAGGCGCACGTTGTGGCCCACCTCCGAGAGGATGTCCTTCAGAATCTCCTGAACTGCTACGTTATCGTCGACTATGAGCACCTTCAACGGATCAGCCTCTTAACGTCCGCCTATCCCGGTCACGATAGAAAAATCCTGCCACGAAGGGCATCGGACCGGCGCCGGGCATAGCCCAGGCTGGTCCGAATGAAGTGCCGGCCGGTGCCGGCCGTAAAAATCAATGCGAAGCAGCAATCACTGCTTCCTGCTCTCTTTGGCCTTGGGCCTGAGATCCTTGGAACCGCATTTCCTGCACTTCTCCGCCTTCTTGGGGTTGGTGGCGTAGCAGGTCATGCAGACCGTCTTGTCAAGGAGCCTGTGCTCAGCCTCTTTGAAACGTGCCATTTGAATTCCTCTAAGAATTGCGAATAGAGAGGTAGTATAAATAGGGTGAACCCGGCCGACGTTGGCTGGATGGATGCTCCGAACGGAACCGCCCGTCACGTCAGAGGGAGTCCAGCGCCGCCCTCTGGCGGACGTAGTCCTCGGTGATGCTCTTCCAGGACCCGGGGAGCTCGTGAGTGGCGTAGTCTGGCTTCAGGATCCTCAGCAGCTCGGCGCATGCGGGGTCGGAGAAGGGCATGTGCTGGTCTATCTTGCATATGTGCGGATAGGCGGAGGATATGAAGTCCCCGAGGGGCCCGGTCATCTCCCTCTCCTCGAACGTTGACCTGTACTCCCAGGACGCGCTCCAGTGGAAGTGGACGGTCCCGATGCGGTCGATCAGGTCCTTGGGATATTCCCTGAATATCTGTGTCAGGGCCTCGATGCCGTCCTGCTCCGTGCGGATTCCGGGCAGGCAGTTCATGAGATGGCCCGTGTCCACGCATATCCCCCAATCTTCGAACTCCAGCCTGTCTGACAGCCTGTAGAAGCATTCTCCGTCCAGCAGCCTCAGCCCGGGCCACCAGAGGTTCTCGAACATGATCTTGAACGGAGGCTCGCCTCCGGGGAAGCCGGCCGCGACGCGGTTGGCCATCTCCGCCAGGGCGTCTATGGCCCTGCCGTCGTCGATGCTGTACGAGCGCTTCCAGAGGTCCTGCAGGGGCCCCACGCAGGCATGGAACACGCCGTAGGCCGGAGAGATGGCGGAAGCCTTGACGATGGAATCTGTGATGTTCTCGACGATCTCGTCCCTGTCGCGCCCGAACATGTAGTATCTGGCGGACTCGGCGTCCATGTCGAACGGCCTGCCTTCCCATGCGGACAGCCAATCCGTCGCATAAGGAAGGTGCACGGACTTCGCGACGCCCTTGTAGAACGGGTCGATCTCGTCGTATGAAGTGAGGAGCTCCAGCCCGTCGGCCCTTATCCCGTCCAGGAAAGCCTTCGCATCGGCGCCGAACATATCGGTTCCGCCGTAGACGGTATGGCTGAGCAGATGGAGCGTACGTATCCCTCAGAACAGCTGCAACGCTGCCGAGATGGCAGCCTCTATGGCGGCGGCCTTGGTGTCCGCGCCTCCGATGATCAGCGCATCGGATTGGGTCATGCCGGACTCCTTGCGTATCTTGTACGCCATGTCGGGGTCCTCCTCGTCCATGTTCCAATCGGGGGGGACCATGAGCTTGCCGTCGCGTATGACCAGCGTGGTGCATCCGTCGGCGCCCACTTTGATGCCGGCGTCCCTCTGCTCCATGCCGTTGACGACCTTGTCGGCGCATCCCAGGACGAGGATCGCCTGCTGGTACTGACCGACGACGCTCCCCTCGAGGCGGAGGTCCAGGACTTTAATGGGCATCTGGTCCAGGAACGCTTGTCCGGATTTCGTTATGGTGATCCCGGTCTGCTTGATGAGGATGAAGTCCCAATCCTTCAGGGTGTCGATGATCCTGCGCATGCTCCCTTCTCCGACGCCGATCTCCTCGGCGAGCTTCTTGCGTCCGATGCGCCTTCCGCTGGACAGGACATGCAGGGCCCAATAGACGTTCGCGTCGTTGAAGCGGAACATGGGCCCGAACTGGGGTTCATCGATTATCTTCATAGCTGCACCTGCTGAATGGAAGAATAATGCAAACGTGGGTTAAAAAACCCATCCATCCAGATATCTGGACGGACGCTGGATAATGGAGCCATCCCCCTGTCCGGGGGACGGCTTTTGATGGTTTGTGCGGGGTCCTCAGAAGGTGCGGACCTTGCCCTCGATGATCATGTCGGAGACCTTGTCCACGTTGTCCAGCCAGTCGTTGGCGATGGACTCCGCCTCGGACTTCCAGGCGGGCAGGTGGGGGTCGTTCTCCGCATCGGGCAGGACGATCTGGACGGATGCGTTGAGGGGCTGGGACACGGGCTTCCCGATCTGGGAGAGCAGCCTGACCCTGATCTCCGCATCGCTGGTGACCTTCTTCGCGACGTCCTCGGCGATGAGCTTGGACATGACGTTGTAGA
>CAVKKO010000031.1:0-17207 GCA_963656905.1 Bacteroidaceae bacterium
TCCGGACAATCCGAGGGACAGGCGTCAGAGGCTGTGCCTCAGCAGAAAAAGATGAAGCGAAGGCGTTTCGAAGCGTTGGAGGGGCGGGCCCGAAGGCCCTTTCCCCTCACATGCACCCGTCGCAGGGGTACCTGAGGTTCCTGAGAATGGATCCTTCCCACTGGTCCATCTTTCCGGGGTTCAGGATGTTCTCCGGGTCCATGGCCTTCTTGATGGCCCTGATGGACGACAGCTCGGACGCCCTCTCCTTCATGAAGTTTGGGGCCTTGGATATGCCGACCCCGTGCTCTCCGGTGACTGTGCCGCCGAGCTCGATGCAGACGTCGAAGATCTCGTTCACCGCGGCGATGCCCCTCTCCCACTGGTCCCTATCGGTGGAATCAATGACCATCTTGGTGTGCAGGTTCCCGTCGGAGGCGTGGCCGTAGGTCGCGATGGTGACATCGTACTTCTCGGCGATCTCCTGGAAGGCCTTGACTGCCTTGGGCACCTGGGAGACGGACACTCCCATGTCGTCGGCCAGCGAGACGCAGGAGTAGCCGGGCTTCAGAGCGGACAGGGAGGTCATCACAGACTTCCTGGCGTCGGTCCACTGGGCGATGAGCTTCTTGTCCTTGGTGGGCGTGACCGCCACTGCCCCGACGGACTTGGCGACCTCGTCGACGATGAGGATGTCCCTGTCGACGATCTCGTCGGTCTCCCCGTCGACCTCCACGATGCACAGGGCGCCGGCGTCCGGGAGCGGGTTGCCCCTGGCCTTGTTGACGGCCTGGATGCTGACGCTGTCCATGAGCTCGCAGGATGCGGGGATCAGGGGCTTGGCGATGATGGCGGAGATGCACCTTCCGGCATCCTCCACGGTGTTGAACGCGCACAGGCAGGAGGCGGACTTCTTGGGCTTGGTGGTCAGCTTCAGTGTGACCTCGGTGATGATCCCTAGCGTCCCCTCGGAGCCGCACAGCAGGCGGGCCAGCTGGTATCCGGACGCGTCCTTGATTGTCCTGGTCCCGCACCTGACGATCTCCCCGTCGGCCTTGACGAAGGTCAGCCCGAGGACGAAGTCCCTGGTGGCGCCGTACTTCACAGCACGCATCCCGGAGGCGTTGGTGGCGACCATCCCTCCGATCTGGCAGGCCTCGGCGGATCCCGGGGACGGGGGGAAGAAGAAGCCGTACTTGGCGAGCTCCTCGTTGAGGGCGTTGTAGACGCATCCGGCCTCCACATCCACCCACAGGTCGGCCACGCTGACCTTCTTGACCTTGTTCATCCTCTGCATGGCCATGACTATGCCGCCTTTCAGAGGGACTGCGGAGCCGCAGAGGCCCGTCCCGGCCCCGCGGGGGGTGACGGGGATCTTGTTGGCATATGCGATCTTCATGATCTCCGAGACCTGCTCGGTGGTCCTGGGCTGGACCACGATGTCAGGCGTCTTGTGGAATATTGAAGCGTCGAATCCGTAAGTGTAGAGGACTGCTGGCTCGACGGAGTAGCCCTCTTTGCCGACGACCTTCTCGATCTGCTCGATTATCTTCTGGTCCATGGGAATGACCTCACTCCGCCTCAATCGGGGTTAACTGATATAAGGCTGATGGGGTGTGGAAACCGGTGTGAAGAACGTGCCGGAACCGTTTATCAGCCCGTGCACCATACCGATTGACGAGGAACGGCACATGAGCAGGATGATCCCTACAGGCGTCAGCGATTTCCGGGCCCTTGTAAGCAACGGCTACCATTTCGTCGACAAGAGCCTCATGATAAGGGACGTCACGGAGCTCGGCGAAGGGACATGCATGTTCGCCCGTCCGCGCAGGTTCGGGAAGTCGACGGAGCTGAGCATGCTGGAAGCGTTCTTCGAGAACAGCGTCCCCGACGGGAAGGAGCTGTTCTCCGGCCTGAAGATATCTGGCTGCCCCGATGCGATGGAGCATCTGGGCCGGTACAAGGTCATCCGCATGGACTTCACCTACATCGAATCGTCCAACATGGGGCTTTTCCGCAGGTGCTTCGCGGACATGATGTCCGACGTCTATGCCAGGTTCGAAGTAATAGAGAGAAGCGAACGGCTTTCCGAGGCCGAGCGCGAGCAGTTCCGGGAGATCATGTACAGCCGCGCCGACGAGGGCCTGCTGTTGGACTCCGTGTCGTTGCTGTGCAGGTGGGTGAAGGCGGTTTACGGAATGGATGCTGTGATCCTCATCGACGAGTTCGACAAGCCCGTCTACGCGGCATATTCGAGAGGGTTCTACGATGAGTTCATGGACTTCTTCGCACCGTTCATGGAATCGGCTCTGAAAAGCAACATGGATTACAGGTTCGCAGCCGTCATGGCCGTCACCGACATCCGGAGCGGCAGGCTGCATGATGCTCTCGTCGGCATGAGGTCGTTCGGCGTGCTCGACATCGGGCATGGCAGCTCGTTGGGGTTCACGGAAGAGGAGGTCCGCTCGCTGTTGTCCGAGACCGGACTGCCCGCCGAAGAGCTGGACGTGATGAGAGATCACTATGGAAGATACCGCTTCGGGAACGAGGACGTGTTCTGCCCGTACAGCATCATGAACCGCCTCCAGCGCCTGAGGGAGGGATGCACGAGGCCGTTGGGCCACTGGGCGCAATCGGGAGACAACTGCATGCTGTCAGAGATCCTTGCCAGGACCAGGCCCGAGTTCAGAGATGAGGTGCTCGGTCTGAGAGATAAGAAGAACGCCATGAGATGCCCGGTCTGCCCCCGCTTGGCCCTGAAGGATCTGCAATCCGGGAATGAAGATGTGCTCGTGAAGGCCGTTCTGACATTGATGACCACGACCGGATACCTCAGAGCGGTCGCTTGCGGGGATGGGACGTATCTCATCACGATTCCGAACGAAGACGTGTCCGAAGCTTTCGACGAGATCGCTCGGCACATAGACGCGTGACTTGTCCCGATGTCCGTCATCGGAATGATGCCGATGAAATCGTCGGGTTGATGCCGATGAAATCGTCGGGTTGATGCCGATGAAATCGTCGGGTTGATGCCGATGAAATCGTCGGGTTGATGCCGATGAAATCGTCGGGTTGATGCCGATGAAATCGTCGGGTTGATGCCGATGAAATCGTCGGGTTGTATAAATACAACCATGACATAGTACAATTATGACCCTTACACCCGCGGGATACAGGCACAGATTAGTTGAAGAACAGCTAAACCAGGGCCTGAGAGCAGCAGGAGCGATAGTCATAGAGGGCCCCAAATCCTGTGGGAAAACATGGTGCGCAAGGAATCTCGCTGAGAGCGAATACTCCCTTGTGAATCCGGAAAACGACTTCATGAACCGCAAAGTAGCCAATATGGACCCTATGGCCGCCCTTCAAGGAAGCGAACCACATCTTATCGACGAGTGGCAGGAAATCCCCAAGATATGGGATGCCGTGCGCTTCACGATTGATCAAGAAAGCCGTCACGGAAGATTCATCCTGTGCGGGTCCACGACCGCGGACAAATCTAAGATCGTCCATTCTGGTGTGGGGCGCATAATGTCTGTGAGGATGCATACCATGTCCTCCTACGAATCGGGAGACTCGACTGGCGGTGTATCCCTTGGCAGACTTTTCGATGGAGAGTTCGATACGACATATGGCAAAATCAGCTCATTAGACGACCTCGTTCGTATTACAGTGCGGGGCGGATGGCCTGGTTTTCTCGATATGGACGAGAAAGACATCTTAGCATCACTCAAAGACATGATAGACAAGATATGCGAAATCGACTCCCAGAAAATAGACTCCAAAGAGAGAGATGTGGGGAAGCTCAAGAAAACCTTCAAATCCCTCGCTAGGAACGAGAGCACGTTGGCAGCCAAGACGAAGATAGCCTCAGATATACGTGAATGGGATGATGAAAAAGTAGAAGCGGAGACAATCGCAGAGTATCTGGATGTCCTGAAGAAGCTGTTCATCATCGAGGACCAGCCCGCATATTCGCCCAACTACAGATCCCCAGTAAGGGTCGGCAAGGCTCCGAAAAGGCATTTCACGGACCCATCCCTCGCTGTCGCGGCGATGGGATTGGACTCGTCTTCCCTGAAACAGGACCTCAACACGTTCGGATTCATGTTCGAAGCACTGTGCGAAAGGGACCTGAGGATCTATGCGCAGGCCATCGGCGGCTCGCTATACCATTACAGGGACCACAGCGGAAGGGAGATAGATGCCGTCGTGGAGATCCCGGGGAAGGGATGGGGCGCGTTCGAGATAAAGCTCGGAGGCAACCAGACCGACGAGGCTGCGGAGAACCTCCTGAAGATAGATTCCTTCATCAGGAACGACGGCAAGGCTGCTCCGCCCCTGTTCCTCTGCGTCATAAGCGGAACCGAAGGGTTCGCATACCGGAGACCGGACGGAGTCTATGTTGTCCCGATCTGCATGCTGGGGCCGTGAGATATTGCACCGCATGGTGGCTGGATGGACCCTCCATCATGGCTTCTCCGATAGGGCGGATTTCAAATATGAGCACCTGTTCCGACAGCCCATGAAATCCGTAATCGTACTTCTAGGGCCTCCGGGATCCGGCAAGGGAACCCAGGGGGAGAAGCTCAGCGAGGAGCTCGGCTATGTCAGGCTCTCCACCGGCGACATGCTCCGCGAGGCTGTAAGGAACGGCACCGAGCTCGGGAAGAAGGCCAAAGCCTTCATGGACTCCGGCGCGCTGGTCCCCAACGACCTCATCATCGGGCTCATGAAGGAGAAGATCGCTCAGGCCAAAGGCGGGGTCATCCTCGACGGATTCCCCAGGACCGTCGAGCAGGCGGACGCCCTCGCCCAGCAGCTGGACGTGGACCTCGCCCTGAACCTCGACGTCGATGACGACGAACTTGTCAACAGGCTCACCAAGAGGCGCTCCTGCCCCGACTGCAACGCGGTCTACCACCTTGTCTACAACCCCCCGAAGTCCGAGGGCGTATGCGACAAGTGCGGTGGGAAGCTCTACCAGAGGGACGACGACAAAGAGGAGACTGTCCTCAACAGGCTCAAGGTCTACCGCGAGAACACCATGCCCCTCATCGGCTACTACGGCGACAAGGGCACCCTCGTCACCATCAAGGGCGTCGGCTCCATCGACGACATCTTCGCACAGGTCAAGAAGATCGTGCAGTAAACCTATCCTGGCACGATGTCCTGGGAGCCTGCGTCCAGCAGGCTCCCGGGCGTGCCTCTCCAAACCCCTTCGAGCATAGTTTTAAGAACAATGAAGGAATCGGGAGGTTCGATAGCCTCGTAGTGTAGTGGTCAATCATGCGGGACTCTGGATCCTGCGACCTCATCCTTTTCCCACCGCTTGAACGTGTTCCGACAGCCCATAGCTGCGCCGATTGCCAATAGTTATATCCAGCACCCGCTTATCCTTCTCCCAGAGGATTATATCATGATCAGCAGAGACGAGGTTCTCGGTAACCTCGAGAAATACAATCTGAAGGAGGCCAAGATCGGCGTGGTCGCATCCCACTCCGCTCTGGACACCTGCGACGGAGCCGTTTCCGAAGGGTTCAGGACCGTTGCTGTCTGCCAGCAGGGAAGGGACGCCACGTTCTCCAAGTACTTCAGGGCCCAGAGGGACCCCCGGGGCAACATCGTTCGCGGAGTCGTCGACGAGCCCGTGGTCCTGGACAAGTTCAGCAGCATCCTGAAGCCCGAGGTCCAGCAGAGCCTGATGGCCAACAACGTCCTGTTCGTCCCCAACAGGTCCTTCGTGTCCTACTGCGGCATCGACGCCGTCGAGAACGACTTCGCCATGCCCATGGTCGGCAGCAGGAACCTGCTCCGCTCCGAGGAGAGGGGAGACGAGAGGGACTACTACTGGCTGCTGGAGCAGGCGGGGATGCCCTTCCCCAAGAAGGTCGAGAAGCCCGAGGACATCGACGGCCTCACCATCGTGAAGGTGCACCACAAGGTCAAGAAGCTCGAGAGAGGGTTCTTCACCGCCAAGGACTACGACCAGTTCGTCGAGAAGTCCAACGAGCTCATCGCCCAGGGCGTCATCGAGGAGAACTTCCTCGAGCACGCCAGGATGGAGCAGTACATCATCGGCCCCGTCTTCAACCTGGACTTCTTCTACTCGCCCCTCGAGGAGAAAGGCGAGAAGATCGAGCTCCTGGGAGTGGACTGGAGGTTCGAGAGCTCCCTGGACGGGTACTGCAGGCTCCCCGGCAAGCAGCAGGTGGAGCTGGAGAACGACGGTATCATACCCGAGTACACCGTGTGCGGCCACAACTCCGCCACCCTTAGGGAATCGCTGCTCGACAAGGCATTCGGCCTGGCCGAGAAGTACGTCGCTGCCACCAAGAAGTTCTACGACCCCGGGATCATCGGGCCGTTCTGCCTCCAGACCTGCGTCGACAAGGACCTGAACTTCTACATCTACGATGTGGCGCCCAGGATCGGCGGCGGGACCAACGTCCATATGTCCGTCGGGCACCCCTACGGCAACACCCTCTGGAGGCAGGAGATGTCCTCCGGAAGGAGGCTCTCCATGGAGGTTCGCAGGGCCATCGAGCAGGAGAGGATCGAGGAGATCATCACCTGAGGCGATAGCATGGACATGAAGAAGATAGCGATTATCGCCGTTGCGGTGCTTGCGGTTCTCTGTGCGGTGCCCTGCGCCGATGCTGCGGAGATAACCAAGACGCCCGAAGGCACCCTGGACTTCGACAACATGAAGGGCGGGGACATCAGCTTCACCGTCACCAGCTACTCCGAGTTCACCATGACCGTAACGGTCACGGAAGGCAGCAAGACAGTCGCCACGAAAGAGGTCGAGGTCTCGATCGGGGCCAACAACGTCTCGGTCCACATCAGCGACCCCTCGCCCGGCACCCATCAGTACAGGGTCACCTGCGCTCCGAGCAGCGAGTTCACGAGCGGCACCGGGTTCAATGTGACCGCCGATGTCAGCAAGAACGTCCTGTCCAACTGGGTCACATACCTGGTGATTGTCATCGTTGTCATCGTCGTGGCCGTGTTCGCGTACATGAAGATCCGCGACACCCCCAAGAACAAGCCCGAGATGACCTTCGAGGAGCTCGAGGCCCAGAGGAAGGCCGAGATGGCCGAGAAGGGCCAGAAGAAGCAGGCCAAGTCTTCCAAGACCACCGAAAGGCAGAGGTACCTGGCCGACAAGAAGAAGAAGGACTGACCTTCAAGGCGGGGGCGACCCCGCCGTCAAACCTTTCCGCCCTGGTCTGTTCAGTGGCCCAGGATGTTTTATCACTACGCCGGACTCATATATCCTCAGAACCTCATCCCGTATCATGGAGCGGATGAAGTACCCTTACGGAGTGTCCGATTTCAAGACCCTTGTCACAAGAAGATACTACTTCGTCGACAAGACGAAACTCATATGCGACCTCTGCGGCATGGAGGACAGGACCTTGCTGTTCACACGGCCCAGACGTTTCGGCAAGTCGATCAACCTGTCCATGATCGACCGCTTCTTCAATATCGAATACGCGGGGGATGAAGACATCTTCAGAGGGCTGGCAGTCTCAGAATGCGACCGTTGCGCCCCATACAGGAACGCGTATCCTGTGGTGAAGCTGAACTTCGGGGATCTATCGGGCGAATCCGTCGAGCTGTTCCGCCAATCCCTCAGTCTCATGATTGCGGGGGCCGCCAGAGAAATGATGGAGAGTGCGGATCCGACCGCCTTCGACGAATGCGAGGCCAGGTTCCTTAAGAGGTGCCTCAGCTCGTCATTGGACGAGGCGGAAGAGCAACAAGCCATCAGAATCCTCTGCGGAATCCTGAAGAGGATCCACCATAAGGGCACGATCATCCTCGTCGACGAATACGATTACTGCATGCAGGACATCCGGTCCCAAGATGGCCTCGAGTCTGTCATCGGTCTCCTGACTCCGTTCATGGAGCAGACGTTCAGGTTCAATCCGGATTGCGAGTTCGCAGTCATGACCGGGATCATGCCGCTTGCCAAGACCAGCCTGCTCTGCAGCTTCGACAATGCCAAGGTATGCAGCATCCTCGATACGGAGGGAGACGAGTACTTCGGTTTCACCGAGAAAGATATCGCACCATTCATCCAATTCGATTCCTTTGAAATACGCCACGCCAATAATCCATTGATGAGACTGATACCGCCCTACAACATGGGGCCCGCCTCAAGCACCATCGATGCCGACCTCTACTGGATCCTCGAATCCCTGTGCGACAGCCCGAGGGTCGGGCGCAAGAGCCTCGCAACATCCCTGGAGATGGGAGAGGGGTGCCTCCGCAGGCCGGTGGAGATGCTCAGGGGATGCGGATTCGTCGAGATCTACCAGACAGGCATAGTCCTCTCCGCCAGCGGATAGGAGTTCCTGAAGAGGATCCCCATCATCCCTACGGACATCGACGTCCCGGATTCCGTGGTGGGGGATTTCAGGCAGTCCGTCATAGTAAAGGGGGCGGGGTCGAAGATCACCAACGGCCAAGCCCAGCGCGACGCCGGCATCAGGATGGGCTCCGACGGATGCACCACTCTGGTCTACCGCGACGGAAGGCTCACGGTCCCTCCGGATTGGGACCTGGACGCCAACGACCCCATGTCTGCGCTCAGAATCAGGAAGGTGAAGGAGTTCGGAGAGGACGACGCCGTCATAATCGGCTGCGGCAAGAGCATGCGCATGGCGCGCAACGCCGCCGTCACGGCGGCGCTGGAGCTCGTATGAGGCGATGAGATGAAGCTGACAGGAGAGAACGGATACGGGATTCCCGACGAATATGCCGACGCACATGTGTTCATGGTTTTGTACTCGATGTGCAAACATAGTCTGTCCATCCTCGAGGATGTCGTTCTCCCTGACAAGAGCCTTGCCTGCATCCACAAGCACTTGGTCGATTGCGGACTGGAGGATGAACCCGGTTCGCCATCAGAAGCGGCGTATGACCTGTTGCACAAGATCCCCATAGGGCTATTCGACACAACAGAACTCAGCAACGGCATGTATGTGTCGGCAGTGAGCGTGAGTGATTACGAAGCCCGTGAGGAGAAGGAAGACGTCATAACCGGATCCGGACTCATCATCGCGTGTGTCAACAGACAGTCTGTGGAGATCTACGGCACAGAAGATGCAGAGATCGCTTGCAACATCGGCTACGCAATGGGTTTCTTCGCAACAGGAGATGATGAACTTGTCCTAGCGGCTGTTTCAGAAGACCCATCCCTCAGTTTCGTAACCGCGCTTTCTGTAGCGCTCAGAATCGTGTGACTCGAAAGACCATAGCCAGAACAAGCAAGTCATATCAGGTCAGGCACCACGACATCAGTTTCGACAGTCTCGAGATCGTCCGCAGGTCCGATGTGAACTGCCTCGGTCCATGCATCCGACCCGCCTTTCCCGAAACATATATCTCATACCTCGGAAGAGCAGGTCCAGGCGATCAATTGGCTGCAAGGCAATGGCTCCCCCTGGCGGGGATAACGATCTGCGTGTTCATCTTCAACATGTCCGAGTTCATGCCCATAGGGCTCCTCTCCGACATGGCTGCCGACTTCGGGATGTCCGAGTCCAGCATCGGCCTGGTCATATCTATCTACGCCTGGGCGGTCGCCATCCTGTCGCTCCCCATGATGCTGATTCTGAGGAAGATGGAGTACCGCAAGATGCTCCTGATGTGCGTCGTCCTGTTCACCGTGTTCCAGGTGCTCTCCGGGATCTCCGCCAGCTACGGCATGCTGGTCGTGTCCCGTCTGGGGGTCGCCGTCGCCCATGCGGTGTTCTGGTCCATCGCCGCCGCTCTTGCTGTGAAAGTTGTACCGCAGGGGAAGCAAAAGCTCGCCCTGAGCACAGTGGCAACGGGAACATCCCTGGCGATGATCATCGGGCTCCCCCTGGGGAGGATCATCGGCCTCGCTCTCGGGTGGAGGATGACCTTCGTCACCATTGCCGCCGCATCGCTGCTGGCCCTGATCCTCCTCGTGATCGTGTTCCCCAGGGTGGAGAACCCCGGGACGTTCACACTCAAAAGGCTTCCTGACATCTATCGCAACAAGGTCCTCGTCTGCATGTACGTGATGCTCGCAGTCTACGTGACAGGGTACTACACCGGATACAGCTACATCGAGCCCTTCCTGAAGCAGGCCGGAGGCATGTCCGAAGAGATGGTCACCCTGATGCTGACGGTCTTCGGCCTTGCAGGGATCGTCGGCAGCATGCTGTTCACCAAGCTCTACGACCGCACCAGGTTCGGATTCCTCCTGACCGTCATGGTCGGCGCCGGCCTGTGCCTCCTGCTCCTGGACCCCGCATGCTCATCCGCAATGCTGACCGGAGCCGTCTGTGCCGCATGGGGCATGTGCGCCATAGCATTCTGCGTCGCAAGCCAGAACGAGGTCATCAAGGCGTCCCCGCAGGATGCCGTTCCCATCGCCATGTCCCTGTACTCCGGGATCTTCAACGTGGGGATCGCCATGGGCTCCATCGTCGGAGGGATGGTCACCGACGCAGGCTCCGTGGACGGGATAGGGCTCACCGGCGGAGCGCTCATCCTCGTGTCGTGCATATTGGCGCTCGTCCTGATCAAGGCGATGAAGGACCGCGAGTCCGGGTCCGCGGAAAAGGCATGATGCGTAGCCGGGGAAGCCCCGGCTGAAAGGTTTCAGATCTTCAGCTTAGGGTCGTTCAGGTCCAGCAGCGCGACCTCGCGCCTGTCCATGAAGAACCCGAGCTTCTTGTACAGGAGTATGGATGGGGCGTTGTCCGGCTGTATCATCGCATGCGCGACGCCGGCGCCCTGCTCCCTGCCGAGCCTGACGCACTCCCTCAGGAGCTTGTACCCCACCATCTGGCGGCGGAAGTACCTGTGGACCCCCATGTTCTCTATCCAGAGCAGGTTGTCCTCGTCGGCTATGTGATGGAGCATCTGGGCGAAGATGAAGCCGACGATCTCGCCGTCCTCCTCCGCGACCAGGCTCAGTCCGCTCTTCAGGTACGTCTGGAAGTGGTTGGGGCTGCTGGCCCCGAGGTTGTCCTTCCACTCCTGCGGAAGGTCCTCCCACTTGTTCTCCAGCGTGGCTGCGAAGTACTCCTTGATGCAGGATATCTCCAGCTCGCGGACCGCTTCGATGTCCTTTATCCTGACAGGGCGGACCTCCATGCTCTCACATCTCCTCGGGAGCGCCCATGCCCAGGCAGTCCAGCACATCGGCCAGCACGGTGCGGGTGCACTCGACCAGCGTCAGCCTGGCGTCCCTGCGGGGGCCGGCGTCCAGGACGGAGACGGCCGCGTAGAACTGGTTGAAGGCCACCGCGAGCTCGTGCCCGTAGGCTGGCAGGACGTTGATCCTCTTCCCGTCCCCTGCCTCCCTCAGGACCTCTCCGTAACGGGCCAGCTTCTTCACGAGCTTGATCTCCGTCTCGTCGGTGAGGTGTGCGGGATCGGTGTCCCTCTCGAAGTCCCCCGCCTTCCTGAGCATGCTGCATGCCCTGGCGTGGACGTACTGGAGGTACGGACCGGAGTTCCCGTCGAAGTTGAGGGCCTCGCTCCATTTGAAGACGAACTGCTTCTCGGGCTGGACGCGGACGATGTTGTACCTTATCGCTCCGGTTCCGACGATGCGGGCGATCTCCCTCATCCTCTCCTCGGACATCTCGGCCTTCTTGGCATCGTCCTTGTCCTTGGCGGCCTCCATCCTGGCCTTCATCCTCGACTTTATCTCATCGTAGGCGTGGGCGACGGCCTCGTCGACCAGATCGTCGAGATAGACGACGACCCCCTTCCTCGTGGACATCTTCCCCTCGGGAAGAGAGACGAACGAATAGAACAGCGGCTCGGGCATCTTGTCGTAGCCCATGATCTCCAGTGCGGAGCACAGCTGCTTGGACCCCAGCTTCTGGTCCTCTCCGAGGACGTCGATGACCTCGTCGGAGCGTGTGAACTTATCGATATGATAGGCGAGGTCGCGGGTGGTGTACAGCGTGGTCCCGTCGGAGCGGGTGAAGGTGAACTTGGTGTTCTTCCCCTGGATCCCGAAGTCCTTCAGGTCAACGAACCACGCGCCGTCGTCGGTCTGGCCGGCGTACTCGGATGCTTTCAACTTCTCCACCACGCCTTTCGCAGAGCCGTCGGCGATGAACCCGGACTCCCAGGTGTACCTGTCAAGGACCACGTTGATGCTGGCCAGGGTCTCCCTCAGCCCTCCGAGCATGAGCTCGGCGGTCTTGCGGACTGTGTCGATCACTTCGTGATCGCCTGCCTCGAACCTCCTGAGCATGTCGGAGATCTGCTCCTGCACTTCGGGCTCGGACTCCATCCTGCGGTTGGCGATCCTGTACTTGGCGACGAGCCTGTGGTCGGGCTTGTCCCTCTCCTTCTCGTGTCCCGCGCTCTTGGCGTGCTCTTCCGCCTCGGCTTCGGCCTCCTCGTCGGTGACGTTGTTCACTCCCCAGGTGAGGATGACCACCTGCTTTCCCACGTCGTTGACGTAGTACTCTGTGGTCACGTCATGGCCGCACCTCTTCAGGCACCTGGCGAGCGTGTCCCCGATGATCGGGTTCCTGGCCCTCCCCACGTGTATGGGCCCGGTGGGGTTGGTGGACGTGTGCTCCACGTTTACCCTCTTGCCGGTGGGCTCAGCGATGAAATCGCCATCGGATGCGATTATGTCATCGAGGACCCCTTTCACAAGGGCGGCCCCGTCCATGCAGAAGTTGAGATACCCGTTGCATGAAGAGACCGATGCGATCAGGCCGTCGGCCTGTATGCCGGAAGCCAGCTCGTCGGCGATGGCCTGGGGCGCCTTCCTGAGGGCCTTGGACATCGTGAAGCAGGGCACGGCCAGGTCGGCTGTGTCCACCGATGGGAGCTCGATCACGAAATCTATGTCCGCGCCCATGCCTTTCAGGGCCTCGGACACCTTGGAGCGTACCTGCTCCTCGAATTCTGCCATTATGGACATATCAGTTCACCTTGTATCTCAGAAGGGCGGCGACTCCGCCGAAGGCCTTCAGGAGCATGTCCCCTTCCTCCGAGTCGGGGGATATGATCTGCACGCGGGTGTTGAACGCATCCGCTCTCAGGAAGAAATCATCGATGAGGTCCTCGCATCTCGTCACGGTGGTGTTCCCGCCGCACTCGGGGCAGGTGATGCGCTCGTCCTCGTCCTTCACGGTCATCTCATGGACGTGCCCGGAAGCGCACTGGACGGTGACCCTCTTCTTGCTGAGGGCCTCGGAGATCAGCAGAGTGTCCACGGCGCCCATGTCGGTGGCCTGGCGGACCTCCTCCTCTCCATAGCAGGAAAGGCCTCCGTCGGTCTTCCTGATCTCGGTGAAGAGGCGCTGCATGTACTCCTTCTCCTTGGTGAGCTGCATGTCTGTGATGATGTTCTTAGCGTTCTCGACCAGCTCCCTCAGCCCGGACTCGTCTGTGTATCCTGTATCGACCAGGGGCGAGCACACCTTCTTCCTGAGCTCGTGGTGGAGGTACTCCTCCTTGACGAAGAAGTCCTTGGTCGCGCCGGGGCCTCCAACAAGGATCCCCAGAAGCTCGGGCCTGTCGAGGAACACCTCGGTGGCGTTGTCCGCGACCTTCTTGAAGAACTCGTGCGCCGCGATCTCGATCAGCCTCTCGAAACGGACGGAGGACTGACCTCCCTGGTGGTGCTTGCTCGGAACCAGGGAATCGAAGTGCTTCAGCACCTGTATCCTGCTCCCGCTGAGCAGGCCCAGCGTGGCCTCGGACCTGTCGATGGTTATCAGGCCGTAGCACTTCTTGTCCAAGAGCATCGACTGCAGAGGGTCGGTGAAGAACGTCGAGTCGCACCTGTAGAGGAACGCTCCGATGGGCTCCGGTGGGTTGATGACGTACTGGACCATCTTGGTCTGGTCGCCCGCGCGGGGAACCTCTCCGCAGAAGATCACCACTCCGTTCTCCGGAGGGCACTTGTATGTTTTTAGTCGAGCCGCGATGGAATCGATGGCGCTCGTGACATTCTTCATCGTCGTCTTGGACTTGATGTTGGATGCCTGAGACTGCTCGTTCCTCAGATACGCCATGACATCGGAGATCTGCTTGTTGGCGGGAACGTACACCGAGATGAGCTCGGTGCCTCTGCCCCTGTAGTTGGTGATCTCCTGCATGTCCTTCTTGAAATCGTATCTGGCTTTGTCCTCTGAATTGGTTTCTCCCATAAGACTTCACCAATGATTTTATGTAAATTGGCTTGTTTATTAAACATATTGGTGCGTGATTCCACGGATAGCGTTGTCGTCTCCATCGGAGGGTCCATCCTGGTCCCCGGAAGCAATGACTCAGAATACATAGCCAGACTGGCCGATATGCTCAAAGAGGTTTCTAAAGAGGTCCGTCTGGCGGTCGTATGCGGAGGCGGGAAGACAGCCCGCTACTACGCCGAGACCGGAGGCGAGCTCGGAGGGGACACATTCCAGCTTGACATCCTCGGGATCGGGGCCACCAGGCTCAACGCGCAGCTCCTGGGACTGGCACTAGGGAACATGCCTCTGAAAGTGCCGGAGACCGCCGCGGAGACGGCCGCCATGGCCGAGCCCGGGAAGATCGCCGTCATGGGCGGGACCGAGCCGGGGCACACCACCGATGCCGTCGCCATGATGGTGGGCGCCGAGATGGAAGCCGTCAGGGTCGTGAACGCCACCTCAGTCGATGCCGTCTACACGGACGATCCAAGGAAGGACCCCGATGCCGTGAGGATCCCCGAGATGACCATCGAGAGGCTCGGAGAGATCGTCTACAAAGAGCACGGAGCATCCAAGTCCAGCGTGTTCGACCCCCTCGGCGTGAAGATCGCCGCCGAGAAGAAGATCGACATCATGATCGTCGACGGAAGGAACCTGGACGAGCTGAGGAACGCCATCCTCGGGAAGAAGTTCAACGGGACCTTCGTCGATTCCCACTGAGCCAGACCGGGCCCGGGATCGGGTCCGGAACTGCTCTTATGCCTGACCAGGCACCCTTTCTCTATTTCTCATTACAGCCTGACATCGCAAGGGCTCGACCTTGACTTCCTTTTGGAAGTTTAGGAAAAAACACAAATTTTCTGGTTTTTCAGCCAATGTTTGGGAAAAATTGGAAACTATATAAAGAGGCAGGCTCTTCCATGAAACGTGGCCAGCAATATCATCTTCCGCCAGAGGTACATGAAGAGGCTCCGGGAGAACATGACCAGCTATGGCTCGGTCAAAGTCATCACCGGCGTCAGGAAGGCCGGCAAAACCACGCTCCTGAAGCAGTTCAGGGACTTCGTCACGGAAAGCACGGATTCCGTCGCCCTCCTGTTCGAGATGCAATCGGCCTCGATGGACCCCTACCTCACGAAAGAGGGCATGATCGGACTGGTGTACCCGCAGATACCGAAGGACACAGTCAGCTTCCTGTTCCTGGATGAGGTCAACGAGATCGAGGAATGGCACAGGTTCATCAACTCCCTTATGATCGACCGCCCCCTCTGCAACATTTTCATCACAGGCTCCAACGCGTTCCTCCTGTCTAACGAGCTCTCCACATACCTGAGCGGGAAGACGAAGGAGATCCATGTGGTCCCGTTCTCATTCAACGAGTACCTGCTCCGGTACGGTTCCGATGATGTACAGTCACGTTTCCTGTCGTTCCTGCTGCGCGGATCGCTCCCGGTGGCCGATCCTGACGCTTCCGACGACGATTACCAATCCACGATGGACGGGATTTACAGCACTGTGGTCCTGAAAGACGTCATGGACCGCTCCGACAAGACGGTCTCGTCGTTCAGGCTGAAGAGGATCCTCGCCTTCATCCTGGAGAGCACCGGCAAGAAGCTCTCCGTCAACCGCATCGCCACCAAGACGAAGCTGTCCAACGACACCATCGAATCCTACATCCAGCTGCTGGAGGATGCGTTCCTAATCTACCGCGTCGAGACGTACAGCATACGGGGGAAGGACCTGATGAGCACCCCTGTTAAGTACTATGTCGTCGACAACGGCCTGAGGCACGCCGCCCTGAACTACAGGGCATCCGACATGGGGCAGCTGCTGGAGACCGCAGTGTACTTCGAGCTCCGTCGCAGAGGGTACAACGTCTATGTCGGGGACATCGACGGCAAGGAGATCGACTTTATAGCAACGAAGGGCGGGGAGACCGAATACTATCAGGTCTGCTGGACATTGGCGTCGCAGGAGACCATGGAAAGGGAGGTCAGACCTCTCAGATCGGTCAGGAACCATTACAGGAAGACCGTGATCACAGCAGACCCTTTGCCGCAGAGCCTGGACGACGGTGTGGAATGCGCCAACGTCATAGCCTGGATGCGCGATGACGGATTGCGATCCTGAACTTCCTCATGACTTGTTCTGGCATCAAGGCTCCAGCTTCTCGAAGTCCTTGGAAGACGTTGCCTCCATCCCCTGCGAGACGGCGATCTCCTTTATCCTGCGCTCTTCGGCTCCCTTCATGGACTTACGGTGGATGTACACCTGGTCCGTCCCCGTCGCGGTGCAGGCGTCCCTTATCATCCGGGCGATCTCCTCATCGTCGGAGCCCTCCAGCTGATAGTTGGGAATCATGTGCCCAATGTTCACCTTCGATCCGACCGCAAGCTCGGTGAACCTGGGAGCGTAATGGCCTCCTCCGATGCCCACAACAACGGGATAGTCCTTCGGGGACATGTCGGTGATGACCTTCGCCAGGATGTCCGCCGAGTGCTTGTCGTCCCAATGCGTCTCCTCGCTCCCGATCTCGATATAGAATGTGGGCTTCTCCAGCCACGGGCCGTGATGCGTCACTTCGAAGCACGTCTGCGTGTCCGGCACGTCGCAGTATTGGACGATCAGCCTGAGGGCGTCGCTCATCAGCGCCGGATTCGATTTCACAAGAGCCTTCTCCCTTCCTCCGAAATCGGCCGCTTTGTAGTTCCCGATAGGATGGACGGTCAGAGCGGGCTTCCCGCTCTTGGCGGAATGCTTGGACATCACTACCACTTCATCCGCACAGATGCCGAAGGCCTCCGCCTCCTTGTCCAGATTGTCATGGCGGATGTGCATGTCGGGGATCGACATGATGCAGACATCGTCCTTGGCGCAGAACGACGCTTCTCCTGCAGATCCCAGCTCCTCCCATCCGCCCATCGCCTTGAGTGAGGCTCTCATGTTGTACGAGGGGAGGTCGCATTCGCTGCAGATGAGAAGCCGTGACATGCATCGGCGATTGCGGACATGTTTGATATCGTTTTT
>CAVKKO010000032.1:0-16933 GCA_963656905.1 Bacteroidaceae bacterium
CGGAGTCAATGGCTCCCGAAGCCACAAGGATACCAAGCTACCCCACGGGCCCACTGAATGCCCGAATCCATCCCATGATAAAAGCGTTTGCTTGCCCGTCCAGACGGCGCCCCGAGGCGAATTATACATATGGATGTCCCGTTCACGGACGCATGACGATGCTCGTGGCATACGACGGCAGGAAGAACACGGAGAAGGCCCTCAACCATGCCATCTCCGAATCGATCCTTCACAAAGAGAAGCTGTACATCCTGTCAGTGATCCCTCGCGGATCCGAGTCCCAGGAGGACATCGACAATGCCCACAGGTATGCAGACGAGGCCCTGGCCAGAGCCAAGGCCGAGGGCGCGGACGCCCATGTGCTGGTCGAATCCGGACAGCCCGACACGGAGATCCTCAGCGCCGCGGTCCGCTTCAGATGCGGGACCATCTTCGTGGGAAGGTCAGGGAAGACATCGATCGACAGGGTCATCATGGGGAGCGTGTCCAACTCCATCGTGGCCAACGCCAAGTGCACTGTCGTTGTCGTGCAGTGAGACGGTCAGTGCCTCAGGCCCAGGGCCTTTATCAGCGCCCTCTCGACCCTGTCCGGGGACGGGGGGCACCCGATTATGTACATGGAAGGCTCCAGCACGTCGGAGATCCCCGACGGGGCCACATCCCCTCCGACGAACAGCCCGCCCGATATGGCGCATGTACCTGATGCGATGACGAGCTTCGGAGACGGGACCGCATCGTATGTCCTGACGGCAGCCTCCCTCATGTTGGAGGCCATCGGACCTGTGACGATGAGAGCGTCCGCGTGCCTCGGAGAAGCCACCACCTTTATCCCGAAGCGGTGGCAGTCGTAGAACTGGTTCGAAGTGCAGTTGAGATCCACCTCGCAGGCGTTGCACGACCCAGTGTCCAGCTCGCGCACCGCTACGGATCCTCCGAACATCTTCCTCGTCGCGGCGTCCAGGGGCTTCTCCACAGACCCGGGATCGTCCCCCGGTCCGAACACGAGGTCCTCGCGCGACAACGCATAGTCCGGGGCATCCTTCTCGGATATCGCGCCTTGCGGACAGACCATGGCGCAGTCCATGCAGAATATGCACTTCCCCAGATCCACCTTCCATCCGTCATCGATCATGATCGCTTTCGACGGGCAGTTCCCGGCGCATGTCCCGCATTGGACGCAGGCGTCGGACGCCATGGGCATTGTCCCCCTCGAAGCCTTGATCTCGTCTGCGGGCACGGTCCTGCGGCCCTTCCCTATCATGTTGGCTAGACTGACCTTGAACATAAAAGCACCTCAGAGATCGTTCCCCGCATAAGACAGGCCGAAGCTCTTGTTGATCAGCGGGAAATCGGGGACCACGTTCCCCGGGACGGCATAGCACATGCCGAACCAGTTGACGAACGACGGGTCCCTGATGCTGTACCTCCAGATCCTCCCGCCGCGGACGACCGCGGAATGGACCAGCTCCCCTCTGGGAGCCTCGACCACGGAGCATCCGAACCCGTCCTTCGGATGGACGGCGACGCGGGTCTCCCCGGGCTCGAGCATCTCCGTGCACTGATGGATCAGGCTTATCGACTCGTATATCTCGGAGATCCTGACCAGGGTGCGGGCGTTGGCGTCTCCCCTCTCGTCGGAGCAGAGTATCAGGCCCAGGTCCTCGTAGCACCCGTAGGGCCTCTCGCACCTCACATCGGACCTGACGCCGCTGGCCCTGGCGATGGGGCCTACTGCGCCGATGCGCTCGGCATCCGGCAGGGACAGCTTCCCTGTGCCCTCGAGCCTGTCCTGGAGCGCTGGGCTGTCCATCATCAGGTCGACCAGGTCCTGTATCTCGAACTTCAGCTTGATCAGGAAATCGTCCAGCTCCCTGAGCCTGGAGTCCTGGATGTCCCTGCGGACCCCTCCGGGGACCACGCAGTTCATGAGCTGCCTGTGATGCGTCAGGCTCATATTCATCCTGAAGACCTTCTCCTGTATCCCGGACCCCATTGCGGAAGGTACGTTGAACGCGGTGTCGGTGCACACCCCGGATACGGAGCCGATGTGGTTGTACAGGCGCTCCATCTCCGCCATGAGGGCTCTGATGATCCTCGCCCTGCGGGGGACGGGGTTCCCCTGCTCCATGAGCTCGGAGTACGCGATGCAGTTGGCGACGCACGTGTCGCCGGATATGCGCTCCACCAGGCGGGACATGTCCCTGTCTGCGGGGACCTCCATGAGCTTCTCGATGCCCCTGTGGGTGTATCCCAATGAAGGGTTCAGCTGCATCACCGGCTCTCCGGCGACGCTGAACCTGAAATGTCCGGGCTCGATTATCCCTGCGTGCACAGGGCCGACAGGAATCTCGAAGACATCCTCTCCGGAGATCGTGTTCGATCTCAGGGGGATGCGGACCTCCGTGGACCTGTCGTAAGGCTCTTTCTGCAACGGATGCCCGTCGCCCTTGCGATGGTAGATGATGGGATCCTGCGGGACATCGAACACGATTCCGGACATCTCGGCCATCTTCCTCTGGAAGGGGGATGCGCATGGAACGGCATCGGAGATGTCGACTCCCTTGGAATCAGATACGGGATACCAGAGCCTGACTGCCTCGCATCCCCTGCGGAACAATGCATTTATGGTCCTGCTCCCGCCGACGGGCTCGTCGGCGAACATGTCCATGAGCCTGAAACCGTATCCGGAGAGCTCCCTGGCCCCCGATTCGAACTGCGAAGCTTCTGTCTGCCTGTCCTCGATCATATGATCCCTCCCATGACCGCGGATGCGGCGTTCTCGAACCATTCCATGACCTGGTCGGGCATGAACAGCCCGATGGCCAGCGAAAGGACCAGCAGGGCGGCGATGGGTACGGTCCTCGAAGGCTCCTTCAGGTCCTTGACCCTCTCCGGAGGCTCTCCGGACAGCATTGGGAACACGTTCCTGACCATGCCTGCGAAGACCATCGCCAGGAACAGCACCATGAGCACGACCACAGCGACCATCCCTGCATCCAGGGCGCCTGCCATTATGGACAGCTCCCCGACGAACACGGCGAACGGAGGGCATCCGATTATCGCCAGAGTCCCGGCGGCCATGGCCGCGGACGTGAACGGCATGGACTTGCGGACTCCCCTTATCTCGGACATCGCGCGTGTCCCGTAGGCCTGGATGATGTTCCCCGCGGAGAAGAACAGCACGGGCTTGGTGATGGAATGGGCGGTCATCTGGATGAGCGCAGCCGCCACGGCGGCGGGGGTCCCGATGCCCAGCCCGATGGCGATCAATCCCATGTTCTCTATGCTGGAGTAGGCCAGCATCCTCTTGAGGTCCTTCGCGGATATTATGAAAAGCGATGCCGCCGCCAGCGATATCAATCCGAATATCAGCAGGATGGTGGAGGCGAACCCGGGATCCATGGCTTCCGAGATGCCGTAGAACCTCAGGACGGCATACATGGCGCAGTTGAGCAGCACGGCAGACAGAAGCCCGCTTATGGGGCTGGGCGCCTGGCTGTGGGCGTCCGGGAGCCATGTGTGCATCGGAACGAACCCTACCTTCGTCCCGAACCCTATGATGATCAGCACGGTGGCCATCCTCATCATGTTGGGGTCCAGCTCCGAAGCATGGAGCATCAGCTGGGGCCAGTCCAGGGCCATGTCGGAATCGATGACCCCGACTGTGGACGCATAGGCCAGCGTCAGCCCGAACAGGGCGATGGTTATGCCCACGGAGCACAGGATGATGTACTTCCAGGCGGCCTCGGTGGACTCCTCCCTCTTGTACAGCCCCACGAGGAACGTGGAGACCAGGGTAGTCGCACCGACTCCCAGCCAGACGACGGCCATGGACCTGGCGGTGAAGGTGAGCATCATGACCGAGATGAAGACCATCAGCAGCGGATAGTACACGCTATGGTCCCTGAGGTCGATCTCGCGCTCTTCCAGGTCCCTGCCGATGTACGCCCTCGAATAGAGCGAGGCGGCGAACCCCACTATCGCGACGAGCATCATGAACACCGCGGACAGGGGATCCATCCAGAACATCCCGTCGTCGATGCCTTCTCCGCCCAGCACGGGGACGCAGAGCGCGATGCATATGATCATCAACACGAAGGCGCAGGCGGGCATGACCGTTGAGACAATCTTGCTCCTCCTGATCGCCACGCACAAGACGCAGGATGCGAGGATCGCCACCAGCAGAAGCATCAGCGCCGCGTTCATTCCTTCAGCCTCCTCAGGAACGAGGTGTCAACGGAGTTGAACGACTTGTTGATCCTGTTGGCGAATATCCCGATGATGATCACGGCGACCATCACATCGAAGAACGCGGCGATCTCGACGATGAGTGGCATCCCGTGGGACAATGCTATCGCACCGAGGAACAGGCCGTTCTCCATCATCAGGAGCCCGATGGTCTCGGTGATGGCCTTCCTGCGGGTGCACATGATCAGCAGACCGATCAGGATGATCGACATGGAGAGCGCCAGGCAGCTCCTCTCCACGGTCTCCATGGTGGAGATCAGCGGGTCTGTGATGTAGTAGGAGACGAATATCATGAACCCGCAGGCCAGCAGGGACCCTGGGATGCCTATGCTCAGGTCCACCTCCTTGTCGACGTGGATCTTGCTCATGATGTACACGAGCATCTTCGGCATCACTATGACCTTTAGAGCGAGGGTGAGCCCGCACATGATGTAGATGTGGCTGTTGCCGGAGGTCCAGGCGACTATGAACGCCTCTGCAGCGAGGAACAGCGACTGCACCGAGAACAGGGTTATCAGCGGCTTCATGCGGGTGGTGGCCACGGCCATCACCGCTGTGAGCAGCATCATGACAGCGCACAGGTCCACAAGGTTGCCGGAAATGAAATCGTCCATCTAATCGCCTCACAGGATGTAGATCGACACCATCGCGATCAGCGACAGCGCGAATGACACGGTCAGCAGGTTCGGGGTCTTGAACAGCCTCGATTTGCACAATACGGATTCTATCAGAGCCAAGACGAACGCCACGAGGACGATCTCGGCAATCGCTATGATGAAAGAGAATGCAAGTGACATCGGCTCCGTGCCCGTGGCGATCCCCCACGGGAAGAACAGCGACCCGATCATCGCCATGAAGAGGGTCAGCCTCATCATCGAGGACAGCTCCATCATGGCCAGGTCCCTTCCGGAGTACTCCAGCAGCATGGCCTCGTGGACCATGGTGAGCTCCAGGTGGGTGGTCGGGTTGTCGAAGGGTATCCTGGCGTTCTCCGCCAGGAGGGTGATCATGAAAGAGCATGCCGCCAGGATCAGCGGAGCGGTCAGGGCCTCGGCTCCCATCTCGGAGATGGACGCTGAGATCGACCCCATGTCGGTCCCGGCTCCGGAGAGCACCGCGAGCGTAGCTATCGACAGGAGAAGAGCCGGCTCTATCAGAACGGACATCATCATCTCGCGGCTGCTGCCCATGCCTCCGAAGGTGGATCCTCCCTCGAGCCCTCCGAGGACCATGGCGAAGCGGTACATGGTGAACATGTAGACGACAGTCACAAGCCCTCCGTATGGGGCGAGTATCCCGGTATAGAAGAACGGAGTCATGGCCGCGAGGATGAGCATCGACGCCATGCATATGGCAGGGACGATCCTGAACACGCCGGAGCAGCTCCTGGACACGGCGCTGTCCTTCCTGAACAGCTTGGCCAGGTCCCTGTACGGCTGGAATATGTCCGCTCCGGGACGGTTCTGCATCCATGCCTTGAACTTGGACACGATCCCGGCCATCAGAGGCGAGATGAGAATCAGCACGACAGTCTGGATGAGCTCGACGATCATAGGAGCCTCACCGCCATGAGCCCTGCGACCAGGGTCACGAGTATGTAGAACAGGTAGGACTGGATGTTCCCGGTCTGGATGCGGGTGACCTGCCTGGAGAAGAACGTTATGAGATTGCCCAGAGGCCTGTAGATGAACTTCACGAAAGGCTCCTGGAACCTGACCCTGTACCTCCCGCCCTCGACGCTGGAGGTGTCCCCGTAGAACGGATGGAACACCCTGACCAGAGGCTGGGAGAACCCCTCGGATGAATACTGCATCCTCTCGTCCAGGACTCCGCCGCATCCCCATGTGTCGGTCTCGGAGTCGGAACCGCGGCGGACGCGCAGGATGGCATACACGACGGCAAGGGTCCCGATGATCATCAGACCTAGTGTCAGAGGCTCCAGGCTGCCGGAGAGGCCGTCCCTGTAGGGGTCGGTCACAGCGGAAGCGGAAGCCGCTCCGTCGAACAGCGCATCTGTCAAGGGGAATGCGAGCATCCCCATCGCGATGCAGAGTAGCGCCAGAACGGCCAGCGGGCCGATGGACCCTTTCCTCAGCGGACGGGGATTCTCGGCTCCGGGGGACCTGGGGCGTCCCAGGAACATGAAGCCGTACAGTCTCGCATAAGAAGTGGCGACGATCATCCCGCAGAGCCCCATCATGGCGATGAGCAGGGGCATGGCGACCCTGAGGTCGGACGACACCGCATCCGTTCCGATCAGGGACTGGAGCATCAGCCACTCGCTGACGAACCCGTTCATTGGAGGGATGGCGGCGAGCGAGGCGACACCGACGAATGCGACCGCGGACAGCCCGGGAAGGGACCTGCCCAGCCCGCCCAGGCGGTCGATCTTGCGCTCGCCCGTGACATCCTCCACGGAGTCGACGGCGAGCATCATGAGGGATTTGAACACGGAATGGTTCAGGGTGTGGAGCAGCCCAGCGATTATGACGAGGGACATTATGCTCCTGTTCTCGTCGGAGAACAGTATGCCCAGGGAGAAGCACATGACGACCAGCGCCATGTTCTCCTGGCTCGAATATGACAATATGCGCTTGGGCTCGGTCTGGACCATGGACTCCATTGCTCCCCAGAGGGCGGAGACTGCCGCCATTATGCACATGAACGCGCCGACGGCCATCATCTGCTCCGCGCCGAGATACGAGAAAACAGCCCTGAACAGCATCAGGATGGCGGCGTTGGAGCACACAGTGGTCAGGAGCGCGGACGTGTGTGTGGGCGATTCCGCGTACACGTCGGGCATCCACGCGTGGAACGGGACGGTCCCGAGCTTGGTTCCGAAGCCCATGAACAGGCATATGCCCAGCACGATGCAGGTCAGAGAATCCAACGATGCGCCCATGCCGACCCACTCGTGCAGGACGTCGGTCCCGGACAGGATCCACATGTACGCGTAGGCGGCCATGAGGATCAGCCCGCCGATGTGGGTGATGGCGAAGAACCTCCAGCGGGCTCCCTCGTCCTTCGGATCGTAAGCCAGAAGGAACGTGACCATGGAGACGCATTCCCAGGCCATCAGCAGCAGGATCGCGGTGTCCGCGCACATGCACAGAATGACCGAGAGGAATAGCGCCGATGCCAGCGCCGTGTACCTGGAGGTGTACCCGTGCCCGGAGTGGGACATGTGGGTGACGATCATCAGGAACACGGCCGACGAGAACGTGATGAAAAGCGAGCCGATCTGGTCGAAGAGGATGGAATAGCTTCCGAGATACGACCCGACCGGAAGAGTGTAAGAGAAGTCGCCCTGCTGCATCCATACCGGATAGCAGAGCACTCCCGCGATGCAGGATACGGAGCATAGAGCGCCGGGGGCGCGTCCGGTGCGACCGGACAGCCCTGCCGCCACGCCTAAGAGCGCGGGCAGGAACAGCATCAACAGAAACGCGGACTCGAGGGCTCCGACCAAACCTAGCACTTCCAGAAGGCGGTTTAAGACGAGGTCGATTTAAGGTTATCGGGGGGTGCAGACCCTAGAACATATTTCCTGATATAACAGAAATATTAACGTACAATCATGAATGTTTCCGTTTATGACAGAAATATCCCTAATCATTATATCGTTTATCCGTATATATCAAAAACATGAGGTATGTCGAGCGCCCGCTCTATCTGAACCGCATGAAGCCATTCGCACAGAACGGCAACGCGAAGATCATAACCGGAGTGAGGAGGTCGGGCAAGTCCACGATGCTGAAAGAGCTGGACAAAATAGTCGACGGCCGTATACTCCGCATTAACATGGAGCTGTGGGAGAACCGCAGGTTCAGAGATCCGGATATCGTCTACAAGCACATACGCGACTCCGTTTCGGAAGGCGCAGAAGTCGTGGCCATCGACGAGGTCCAAGACATTGAACAATGGCATGAGGTCGTCAGATCGCTGGTGGCAGAGGGCGATTGCGACATATACATCACGGGATCCAACTCCAAGCTGCTGTCGGGAGAGTTCGCCAGCATGCTGACCGGGAGGTGCAACCTCTTCGACAACTTCACGCTCACATACTCGGAATGCTGCATGTTCGCCGAAGAATACCAGGATGCCGAGACAGAGGTGCTGCCCAGGCTCCTCCGCGTAGGCGGGTTCCCCTCGGTATGGAGGAACCGCTACGAGGAATCGGATGCCGTATCGGAAGTGAGCGACATCCTCAACTCCATAATGATGCGCGATATCGTCGCACGCTACGACATCAGGAAGCCTGATCTCCTCCACAGGATATTCAGATACTTCTGCGACAACATCGGCAACAGGACATCGGTCCACAACATCTACAACGCCCTCCAGGCAGAAGACCGGAAGGTGTCCAAAGACCTCGTGTACGAATACGTGGACCACCTGGAATCGGCCTGTCTGATATACAAGGCGGAGACATACGATGTCAAGGGAAGGAGGATCCTCACATCCGCATACAAGTACTATCTGGCCGACATCGGCCTGAAGAACGCCGTCTGCGGGTTCAGACCGGAAGACATCCAAGGGTATATCGAGAACATCCTCTACCTGGAGATGAGGGCCAGAGGGTACAATGTATGGGTAGGCGACTTCTCGGGGAAGGAAGTGGACTTCGTATGCAGGAGAGGGAACGAGACCCTTTACATCCAAGCCGCCACCCGTCTATCGGACGAGAAGGTTGTGGAAAGGGAGTTCGGCAACCTCCTCAGCATCCCGGACAACCACCCGAAATATGTCGTTGTCATGGAACGGTCCCCATTGGATACGGACATGGACGGTATAAAGTGCGTCTTGCTGGAGGAGTTCCTCAGGCACGAATCGGGCGAGATCGTATTGGACCAACGATCTCTTCGGAGAGCGTGAGAACGGATCGGAAGAATGAGGGAGGGGTTTCAAGGCCCCTCCCGTCGGTTTCACTCGGACATCATCCTTCTCAGGACGTACTGCAGGATGCCGCCGTTGGCGATGTAGTCCACCTCGGCCGGAACGTCCACCCTGCAGAGGGTGTCGAACTCCAGCTTGCGGCCGTCCCTGTAGGCCACGACCCTCACGGTTCCCTTGGGCTCCAGGTCGGACAGGTCGATGTCGAAGGTCTCGGTCCCGTTCAGGCCGAGGGTCTCGGCGCTCTGGCCGGGAAGGTACTGGAGCGGGACGATGCCCATTCCGACGAGGTTGGACCTGTGGATCCTCTCGAAGGACTCCGCGATGACGGCCCTGACTCCCAGGAGGAGAGGCCCTTTCGCAGCCCAGTCCCTGCTGGAACCGGTGCCGTACTCCTTCCCGGCGAGGATCACGAGGGGAGTCATGTCCTCCTCGTACCTGCAGGACGTCTCGAATATGGTCCCGACGGTGCCGTCAGGATAGTACACGGAGCAACTGCCCTCGCTTCCGGGGACCAGCACGTTCCTGAGCCTGACGTTGGCGAACGTCCCTCTGACCATGACCTCATGGTTGGCCCTGCGGGATCCGTAGGAGTTGAAGTCCTTGGGCTCCACGCCCTTGGCCATCAGGTACCTGCCCGCATCGGTGTCCTTGCCGAAGGCCCCTGCGGGGGAGATGTGGTCGGTGGTGATGGAATCTCCGAGCTTGGCGAGGCACCTGGCCCTGCTGATGCTCTTGATCTCCGGCTCCTCGTAGATCTCGTCGAAGAACGGAGGGTTGCGGATGTAGGTGGAGTTCTCGTCCCAGTCGAAAAGGGCGGTGTCGGAGCACTTGATGTCCTCCCACGCCTTGGACCCCTTGAAGATGTTGCTGTACTCGTCCATGAAGGTCTGGCGGGTGACGTACTGCTCGGTGAGCTTGGCGATCTCCGCATTGGAGGGCCAGATATCCTTCAGGAACACCTCTTTCCCATCGGAAGTCACGGCAAGAGGCTCCTTGTCCAGATCGATATCCACACGACCGGCGATGGCATAGGCCACGACGAGGGGCGGGGACGCCAGGTAGTTGGCCTTCACCAGGGGATGGATCCTGCCCTCGAAGTTCCTGTTGCTGGAAGCCATGGCCGCGACGGCCAGGTCGTTGGCCCTGATGGCATTGGAGACCTCGTCGGACAGGGGCCCGGAGTTCCCGATGCATGTCATGCATCCGTAGCCGCAGACCTGGAATCCCAGCTTCTCCATGTAGACCAGGAGGCCGGAGTCGCGCAGGTAGTCCGTGACGACCTTGGACCCGGGGGCCAGGGACGTCTTGACGTAGTCTTTGGGCTTGAGTCCGAGGTCCGCCGCCTTCTTGGCCACCAGCCCTGCGGCGATCATGACCGAGGGGTTTGCGGTGTTGGTGCACGAGGTGATCGAAGCTATGACGAGGGACCCGTCTCCCAGCTGTCCCGCCACGGGCTTCCTCTGCTCCTCGACGCCGAGGGCTTTCAGCGATTCGGCGAACTTGGCCTTCATCTCGCTCATAGGGATGAGGTCCTGGGGCCTCTTGTGGCCTGCCAGGCAGGGCACCACAGTGGAGAGGTCCAGCTCGAGGGTGTCGGTGTACTCCGGGTCGGACTCGTACCACAGGGTCTGCTCCTTGCAGTACTTCTCGATGGTGTCGATGTGGTCCTCGGCCCTTCCGGACAGGCGGAGGTACTCGATCGTCTTCTCATCCACGGGGCAGAACCCGGTGGTGGCTCCGTACTCGGGGCCCATGTTGGCCAGGGTGGCCCTGTCCGCCAGGGACAGCTCCCTGTATCCGGGGCCGTAGTACTCGACGAACTTTCCGACGACGCCCTTCTTCCTGAGCATGTTGACGACGGTGAGGACGAGATCGGTTGCGGTGACACCCTCGTTGAGCTTTCCGGCGAGCTTGAACCCGATGACGTCGGGGAGCTTCATGTAGCTGGGCTGGCCGACCATGGCGGCCTCGGCCTCGATCCCTCCAACGCCCCATCCGAGGACTCCGAGGCCGTCGATCTGGGTGGTGTGGGAGTCGGTTCCGAAGCAGGAGTCGGGGTAGGCTACCTTCTTGCCGTCCTTGTCCTTCACGTGGACCAGGGGGGAGAGGTACTCCAGGTTGACCTGGTGGCAGATCCCGTTTCCGGGAGGCACGGCACGGAAGTTCCTGAGGGACTTCTGGGCCCATTTGAAGAGCTGATACCTTTCCTTGTTCCTCTCGAAGTCCAGCTTCTCGTTGAGAGCCTGGGCATCGTCGCGCCCGGCGTAATCCGTGTTGACGGAGTGGTCGATAACCAGGTCCACGGGCATGAGAGGATTGATCAGCTCGGGGTCCTTGCCCATGGAGGCAACGGCGTTCCTCATGGACGCCAGGTCGGTGATGACGGCTCCGCCTGTGAGGTCCTGGAGCAGGACTCTGGCAGGGATCCACGGGATGTCGCGGTCGGTGTTCTCCTTGGAGTTCCACGAGGCCGCGGTCTCCACGTCCTCGTCGGTGATTACGGATCCGTCGCGCTGACGGAGCATCCCTTCGATCAGAATCTTGACAGAATAGGGGATCTTGGAAAGGTCCTTGACGACCCCCTTGGCCTCCAGCTCGCGGAGGCTGTAAATCGTGATCTCGCCCTCTTTGGTGGCGATGGTCTTCGTGCACGGTCCGACTTCGGTCATGAGCTTGGCTCCTTGACCGTCGCTTAATCATGACTTGATATAAAATATGCCGTTCAGCACGTCAGAACGCACGAAGCGAGGTCAGTTCTTCAGCACTCCGAGAGGGATCGTGTATATGCCGTCGCTGCGCCTGTACGCATAGCGCCCGGTTCCAGTGATGACGGCCATGAACGAGGGCTCCCCCATCCTGTCCGTGTCTATCTTGGAGAGCACTTTCTTCAAGGTCGCGACGCCCTCTTCGACGAGCGTCTCTCCTCCGAGCTTCACTTCGATCAGCGCGTACCTGCCGTCCCTGAGATGGATGACCGCGTCGCATTCGTTGTTGAGATTGTCCCGGTAATGGTAGACGTCCCCGTCCAGAGCCTCCGAGTAGACCCTGAGGTCCCGGATTGCCATGACTTTGAAAAGGGAGCCCATAAGCTCCAGGTCATTCACAAGATCGTCCGGACCGATTCTCAACGAAGCTGCAGCAATCGACGGATCGACGAAGTACCTGGTGTCCGATGTCCTTATCCGAGTCTTAGAGCGGAGCTTCGGAAGCCAGGCCTTGGCATCTTCAACTATGTACAGCCTTCTGAGGGCCCGAAGGTACTCGGACACCGTCTCCTCTGAGACGCTGGATCCGTTCGACGAGATGTCATCGGATATGCCGGATTGAGACATCTGGATGCCTTGGTTCCTGGCGTATGAGCACATGAGCGCCCTGACCTTCTCAGAGTCTCGGTATCTGTCGTCGGAACGGGAAAGTTCCGTCGCTATCAGAGCGTCGACGTATCCAGATGCCCACCTCAGAGAAGCATCGTCGTCAAGGTCCAGAGCACCGGGCCATCCGCCCCTGCATATGAGGAAAGCCAATCTCTCCAGCTCCGTAATAGAGGTGCCTGATGTGCCTTCCGCACCGAAGAGGGATCCCAAGCTCACTTCGCCTGTAGAATCTCCGGACTCATAGAGAGACATCGGGCGCATGCATATCCATCCGAATCTCCCCGTCCCGGAATGTACCGTTTTGGAAGGATCTTTAAGCTCTGATGAGCTCGTCAGAACGAACTGTCCCTGACCTTTATGATGATCGACATGATGCCTGGCCGCATCCCACAGCTTGGGCGCTGCCTGCCACTCATCCAGCAATCTCGGCTGTTCCCCTTCGAGTAGCTTATCTGTGCCGATTTCAGACATCAGGATGTTGGACTTGACGGAATCGGGATCGTCTACAGACAGGACGCTGTTCGAGAACTGTTCCGCAGTAGTAGTCTTGCCGCATCCTCTCGGCCCCTCGATGATGACAGCGCCCTTGCACCTGAGCTTCCTTTCCAGGACAGGATCGACTATGCGCGGCCTATAGGTTCCTTTGTCGTCCATGTTTTTGGAAAGTATTTAAAGATTTAAATACAATCCGATATGTGCAATGTTTTTAACCCGATAATTGCAGAACAACAGCTACGCTGGTCAGAGAAATGAAGAATGGTTCCCGCCGACCCTTTGAGAATCAGCGCGGAAGATTGTGATCGTATCCGGTGGATCGCTCGGCCGACACCAGGATCACGGTGCACTCGGCGTTCTTTATCACATGGTCCGAAACGCTCCCGAGGAACAGCCTGTCCAGAGAGGACCTGTTGGACCTGCCCACGATGATGGTCTCGCAGTAGAACCTGTTGGCAACGTCGATGACCGTCTCGTCGGGCTTCCCGACCTCGATCAGGGAGTGGACCTGCACCCCTTGAGCGGACGCCTTCTTCTGAGCGGCCTCCATGTACTCGCGGACAGTTGGATCCGGGTCCTCCGGGTCCATCTGCTCCTTTGTCACGACTGTGAGAACGTAGAGAGGCTCATTGAAGTTGACGGCGTATTTTATCGCATACTCCAGAGCACGTTCGCTGCTCTGGGCGCCGTCATATGCCAGGAGTGTTGTCATAGCAGATTTAGACTGATGTTGCTGGCTATAAAGATTGCCCTGGAAGGGAAGCCAGCAGCCGAATCTGAAGAAGAAACTGAAGGGAAAAGGTTTCCCGGGCGGGACAGAGTGGACCGCCCGGGTTGATCGTGTCTCTTTGACAGCCTTCAGAGGTCGTAGCTCTTGGGGTTGAACAGGGGGACAGTGTCCTTGTACTCCTTGACGCAGTACTCGTAGAACTTGTCCGTGTCGTCCGGGAGAGCCTCGAGCTTCTTGATGATGTCCTGGAGGGTCTCGAGCTGCTTGTTGGTCAGTCCGAGCTCTTTGGTCTCGTATCCCTTGAGGACGATCTTGGCTCCGGTCAGTCCGGCTGCCTTGGCCCTGAGGTACAGGTCGTTGCCGTTCTCGGCGATGGCCTTTCCGACCTCGTAAGCGTGGTCGTAGGCGAGGACGTATCCCTCGGGTCCCCTGGTCCTGTCGGTGTACATGTACAGGTCCCTGAGGGTCTTCTCCTGGCCGAGCTGGGTCGCGGTGTTCATCAGAGCGGCCTCGTAGGCGATGGATCCGAACCAGCACTGGACGGAGGTTCCACCGAACTCGGGGTGGTACTCGACGGACTCGTTGGACCACAGGTCGCAGCACTGGGCGATCAGGTTACCCTGGAGATCGCAGTGAGCGCACTGGCAGTTCTTTCCCTCCTGAGCGGTGGGCTTTCCGGCGATGGCTTTGCAGATGACTCCCTCGTATCCGCAGTCCTTGTCGGGTCCGACTGCACCGGCCTCCCATGCGGCCAGGGTCCTGGCTGCAGAGATGCACCTGGTGACGGCGGAGAAGGTCTTCTGGACATCGTTGTCCAGGAATCCACCGGCCATGAACATGGAAACGTTGGCTCCGGAGCAGTTCGTGTCTCCACCGGCGACGGCCTTGTGCTTCTTGGCGATGTTGGCGAACTCCTGCCAGATGTAGGTCATGTCGATGGATCCGAGGTATCCGACTCCGAACAGGAAGGCGACGATGTCTCCGTTGGTGACGGCGTAGTCAGCGAACTCTTTTCCTCCGACGGACTCACAGGAGAGGTTGTCTCCGCCGTTCTCGCAAGCAATCTCGGCGCACTCGAACAGCTTCTCGGGGTAGGCGTGGGATCCGCCCATTCCGGGCCTGAGTCCCTCTTCAGCCTCACGCTGGTCGGGGATGGTCTGCCTGACGGCGCAGTTGACTCCGTACTCCTCGTGGTACTTCTCGCAGATTGCCTTCTGTCCGGCAACGACGGGTCCGGAGAGAGCGGCCTGGTTCATCTGGGAGACCCACTCGGTCTCGAGCTGCACAGCGGGGAATCCGGCGGTGACGGCCCTGTTCAGGATGTCCTTGGAGATGTAGTCGACGTACTCTTTTCTGAGCCTCTCGGCGTCTTTCTCGGTTCCGGGCCTGGGCGCGTAGTTGATCTCGGGGATAACCTGTCCAGCTCCGATCTTCAGTCCGAATCCGTAGGAAACGGGCTCCTTGGCTTTTCCGAAGACCATGTCGTCGGCGCAGCCGTATGCCATCTTTGTGTATCTTGTAACTGCCATTCAAATCACTCTCCAACGATGCTGTCCCACTCGTCCCTTATTCTCTTCCAGTCGTATCCCTCGAGGATCTTCTGGGCGATGACGGGGGTCTGAGGCGCCTTCTCGGAGTAGATTCCGAGGTCGTAGGAGTTCGCGAACTCCCTGTTGACTGCACCGCCGCATCCCATCATGGGGATGTTGAGCCCGGCCTCCTGGAGGCCCTTGGCGACTGCGGGGAAGGCGGTCATGGTGGTGGTCATCAGAGCGGTACCGGAAATGAAGAGGGGCTTGACCTCGACGCACTTCGCGACAGCGTCGACAACAGGCACATCACGGCCCATGTCGATGACGTCGTATCCGGAGGACCTCATCATGACAGCGGCGATGTTCTTTCCGATGTCGTGGGGGTCTCCCTCGGCTGCGTGCATGACGACGGTTCCCTTGGACTCTCTTCCTCCGGGGACCTGCTTCTCAGCGAGAGCGATTCCGATTTCCATGGTCTTGGCGGCCATCATAATCTCAGGCAGGTAGTAAACGTGCTCTGCGTACAGTTTGGCAACGATCTCCATTCCAGCAACGAGTCCGTTGTTGATGACATCGAGGGGGGCCCTCTCTTTGATCGCCTGTGCAACGACGGGTCCAACGGTCTTGAACCTCATGTACATGACTTCCTCTGCGACCTTGTGGAAAACAGGGTCGGTGGGGAGCAGCTTCTCAGCCATCTCCTGGGGGGTCATCTCGACCTGAAGGTCGATGTCGTAGCGCTTCAGTACTTTTGAAAAGTCTGCACCTTCGCAACTAAGCATTCTATCTCCTCTGCAAGGGCTCTTACTCCCTTACAATCAATCGTAAAATCGAGGGGGTATATAGCGGATTCGATGGATGTTTGATATATCCATACATTTCATCGAAAGAGTATTTAAAGAAAATTTTTTTCTTCCATCCAACTCAGGTCTGTCAACCAGCTCTATTTATAGCTATTCAATTTCGTAAAATCATTCATCCAACCTGGATTGATACGATAATGCACAGTTTTAGGCAATTGTGGACCCGTTTCAACCTCTTTTATATAAAATTTCACACGGACAATTTTGCCAGTTTCGGCCGTTTCCGGCCTATGCCTATGGATTATGCAACCAGGATGCAGATGAACAGAAACATCCATGCAGAGGATGGTCGGGAAAGGCCCCGTAGAAGAAGATCTGCGGCATCCTTCCCGCTATTCGAAGGAAGGATGCCGGGATCCGAGACCGATGAGCGGCGGTCTCGGGAACAGAGAAGGTATCTAAAAATGGGGCAGGGGCTCGGGGGAGAACCCCTGCCTTGAAAGGTTTTCAATCGGAACAGGGCTCAGAGGCCGTAGTTCTTCTTGTCGTAGAGGGGCACGAGCTCCGAGTACTTCTTGTCGCAGTACTCGTAGAACTTGTCCTCGTTGTCGGGCAGAGCCTCGAGGTCCTTGATGATTCCACCGAGGACTTCGAACTGCTTGTTGGTCAGCTGGAGCTCCTTTGCGTTGTACCCGTCCTTGATGATGTTGGCGGCGGTCAGAGCGGCGGCCTTGGCCCTGAGGTACAGGTTGTCGCCGTTGTCTGCGATGGCCTTTCCGATCTTGTAGGCGTTGTCGTAGGCGAGGATGTATCCCTCGGGTCCGCGTGCCCTGTCGGAGATCATGTACAGGTCCC